>NZ_BAABEV010000015.1:0-156053 GCF_039540335.1 Actinomadura verrucosospora
TATCGAACTACGCCCACCCCCACGCCGACCCCGACCCCCACCGGCGGTGAGCACTACGACTTCACCCTCTCCGGTGAGACGTTCGTGAAGGCGCCGAACGGCAAGGCGCCCCTGACCGGCTCCGTCGGCGCCGACCTGAACCTGGACACCGGCGCCGTCACCGCGGACCTGAAGCTCGCCCCGACCAAGGGCAACTTCCAGATCCTCGGCTTCCTGCCGGTGACCGCCGACATCGGCCTCGTCACGCAGGGCCCGACCACCGGCCTCTACAAGGACGGCCAGCTCACGACCAACAGCAAGGTCATCACCAAGCTGTCGTCGTTCAACGTGTTCGGCGCCATCCCGATCGGCGGCGGTGAGAACTGCCAGACCACCAAGCCCTCCGACATCCGGCTCCAGTCGCCCGCGGGCGAGTTCTTCGACCCGGGCGTCGGCGGCAAGATCAGCGGACGGTACGCGCTCTCGTCGATCGACCAGTGCGGGCCGCTGACCGGCATCCTCAACCTCTTCACCGCCGGTGACGGCAACACCATCGACCTGACCCTCACGCCCAAGGCGTGACGGCGGCGGTGAGCTGACGGTCAACCAGGGCGGGCCCCCGCCGCCGCGCCGCGAACGCGGCGTGCCGCGGACGCGGCGCAGCCGGACACGGCGGGGGCCCCTCCCAGACGAGGCGAGGTCGACAGGTGACGAAGAAGAAGAGAACGGGCGCCGCGCTGGCCCTGGCCGCCGCCCTGCTGGCGTCGGGCCTCGCCGGCGCGGGCCCCGCCGCGGCGGGCCCGGCCACCCTCGGGCTCGACTACCACTGCACGTTCCCGCTCCTCGGGCCCCAGCCGGTGCACGTGGAGCTCAGCGCGAACGTCCCCGCCCGGGTCGAGGTCGGCGAGGTCATGCCGGGCATCACCGTCGACTCGGTCTCGACGGTGAGCGCGGAGTCCGCGCGTGGCCTGCGGGCCCTGTACGCGACGACCCTGCAGGGCCACGCGCTGGCCGACGCGACGCTGACCGTCCCCGAGACGCCGGACGGCCTGCCCGTCGAGGTCGACTCCGCGCTGGACGGGATGCCCATCCCGGCGTCCGGCGGCTTCACCGTGAAGGGGCGCGGCGCGGCGCCCGACCTGACGTTCACGAAGGCCGGGCCCGGCAAGGTCACCGTGGGGAACCTCGTCCTGACCCTGACCCCGCGGACGGACGACGGCGGCGCCTCCGGGCTCGGCACGTTCGAGTCCGAGTGCACGCAGGACCCGGGGCAGGACGCCGTCCTCGCCTCCTTCGAGATCGTGGACGAGGACGGCGGCCCGGGGGCCGCGCCGTACTCCTACACGCTCCAGGGCACTTCCACGATCAGGGCGTCCGGCGGGACGATCCCGCTGACCGGCGCCCTCGACGCGAAGATCGACGGCGGCGCGGTCACCGGCGGCCTCACGCTGGACCCGTCCAAGGCCCGGTTCCAGATGCTCGGCTTCCTGCCCGTGACGGCCGACGTCGTGTTCGCCGCCGAGGGCGGGACGACCGGGACCTACAGGGACGGCGTCCTCACCACCGTCTCGAAGGTGACCGCGCGCTTCCCCGCGTTCACGGTGTTCGGCTTCCTGCCCGTCGGAGGCGGCGAGGCGTGCCGGACGTCCCGTCCGTCCGGCCTCACGCTGAGCTCCGCCGCGGGGTTCGACCCGAAGGCGGGCGGCGCGCTGACCGGCGCCTACGAGCTGCCGCCGATCGACGGCTGCGGCCCCCTCACCGGCGTGCTCGGCTCCTCCCTCGCCGGCCCCGGCAACGCGGTCACCGTGACGCTCACCCCGAAGAAGACGAGCTAGGAGCAGGCGATGCCGAACCACCACCACCGGCGAGCGGCGCTCCTCGCCCTGGCCGCCGCGCTGCTGGCCGCGCTCTGCGCCGTCCCCGCGTCCTCCGCGCCCGCCTCGGCGGCCCCGGCGACCGAGCCCGGCCCCGCCGGGGACGCCTTCTACACCCCGCCCTCGCCGCTGCCGTCCGGCTCCCCGGGCGACGTCATCCGGGCGCGCCCGGCCAAGGCGGGCCCGCCGACCGCGCGCTCCCTCGCCGACGCCTGGCAGGTCATGTACCTGTCGACCGGCGCGCTCGGCAAGCCCGTCGCCGTCACCGGGATCGTCCTCGTGCCGAAGAAGGCGGACCCGGCGAAGGCGCCGATCGTGGGGTTCGGTCCCGGCACCAGCGGCCCGGCGTTCCGCTGCGCGCCGTCCAGGTTCATCGACCAGGGCGCCTTCTACGAGCAGGCGGCGCTGAACGAGATGCTCGGGAAGGGCTACGCGGTCGCCGTCACCGACTACGAGGGCTACCACGAGAACCCGGCGACCACCTACGTGGTCGACTCCATGGGCTACTCCGTCATCGACGCGGTCCGCGCGGCGCAGCGGCTCCCCGAGTCGGGCCTGGCGAAGGACGCGCGGGTCGCGTTCCGCGGCTACTCGCAGGGCGGCGCGGCCGCGATGTGGGCGGGGCAGAAGCAGCCGGAGTACGCGCCGGAGCTGAAGCTCGCGGGCGTGGTCGGCGGCGGCGTGCCGTCCGACCTGGCCGCCGTGGGCCTGCCGCTGGAGGGCCGGGACCCGTTCGGCTTCCTCCTCTACTCGATGGTCGGCATGGACCACGCCTACCCGGAGCTGGACCTCGCGTCCTACCTCAACGACGAGGGCCGCGCCATGGTGGACGGCCTGGAGGGCGGCGCCTGCACGCTGGAGCTGCTGCTCGACTACAAGGGCAAGACGATCCCCGACTACTTCACCACCAGCCCGTTCGCGACCGAGGCGTGGCTTGACCGCGTCGCGGAGAACCAGCTGGGCGGCGAGCCCGTGAAGGTCCCCGTCTTCCAGTACCACTCGGTCTCCGACGAGATCGTCGCGTACGGGCAGGCCAAGCAGCTCCGGGACGACTACTGCAAGCTCGGCGTCCCCGTCACCTGGAAGACGTGGGACGGCGTCAGCCACATCACCCTCGTCTACCGCGGCAACGACGACGCGATGGCGTTCCTGGCCGACCGGTTCGCCGGGAAGCCCGCCGCCTCCAACTGCTGACCCCGACCCCGCGACCGCCGGCACGGTCACCCACCCCCCGAGAAGGAGACAACCATGGTTCGGCGATCCGTCGCCCTCGCGGCGCTGGCCTCGGTGGCCGCCCTGTCCGCGGCCGGATGCGGCTCGGAGAAGAAGGACGGCCCCGAGGTCGCCTGGGCGGGCAGGGCCTGCGGCGTCCTCACCCAGAGCGCCCCTATGCGGGCGCCGAAGCTGGACAGCGCGAGCGTGCTGAAGTCCAAGGCGTCGCTCGTCCAGCTCCTCGACGGCATCTCCGACCGGATGCGGACGCTGGAGACGAGGCTGTCCGGGCTCGGCGCGCCGCCCGTCGACAACGGCGAGGCCGTGTTCTCCACCACGATGAACAACCTCACCCGCACGCACTCGACCGTCACGACCGCGTCCAAGAACCTCAAGCGGGCGAACGTGACCGACAAGCGGTCGCTGCAACGGGCCGTCGACCAGATGGGCAAGGCGTTCGGGCAGTACAGCGGCTACCAGGGGCCCGAGCAGGACCTCCGGAAGAACCCGCAGCTGGCCGCGGCGTTCGCCAAGGCGCCGGCGTGCAAGAGATGACGCCGCGTCAGGACCCGGGGGCTCCGGCGGCCTTCACGCAGGCAGGAGCCGCCGGATGACGGCGCCCCTGGCCACGTATCCGCTGAGCGCGCTGCGCGAGGCGGGCCGGATGTTCGCGCTCGGCGCCACCGTGTCCGGCATGGCGTTCCGGCGGCCCTTCCAGGTCCGCGAGTTCGTCGAGCAGTTCTGGTTCATCGCCAGCGTGACGATCCTGCCGACGGCGCTCGTGTCGATCCCGTTCGGCGCGGTGACGTCGCTGCAGGTCGGCTCCCTCACCCAGCAGTTCGGCGCGCAGTCGTTCACCGGCGCCGCCAGCGTCCTGGTGGTGATCCAGCAGGCCAGCCCGATGATCGTGGCGCTGCTGGTGTCGGGGGTGGCGGGCTCGACGATCTGCGCGGACATCGGCGCCCGGACGATCCGCGAGGAGCTGGACGCGATGGAGGTGCTCGGCGTCTCGCCCGTCCAGCGGCTCGTCGTCCCGCGCGTCCTCGCGTGCGTCGCCGTCGCCTTCCTGCTGAACGGGCTCGTCTCGGTCGTCGGCGTCGCGGGCGGCTACTACTTCAACGTCATGATGCAGGGCGGGACGCCCGGCGCGTACGTCGCGAGCTTCTCCGCCCTCGCCCAGCTCCCCGACCTCTACGTCGGCGAGGCGAAGGCGCTGCTGTTCGGCTTCGTCGCCGGGATCGTCGCGGCCCACCGGGGCCTGAACCCGAAGGGCGGCCCGAAGGGCGTCGGCGACGTGGTGAACCAGTCGGTCGTCATCACGTTCCTGCTGCTGTTCCTGCTCAACCTCGTGATCACCGGGATCTACCTCCAGGTCGTCCCGCCGAAGGGAGGCTGAGCGATGGCCGTGATCGGAGCGGGCCCCGCCGGGTGGTTCGCGTGGCTGGACCGGCCCGGCGACCAGGGCGTCTTCTACGTCCGGGCGCTGCTGTGGACGCCGCGCGCCGTCCACCGCTACCGCAGGGAGGTGCAGCGGCTGCTCTCCGAGGTCGCGTTCGGCAGCGGCGGCCTCGGCGTGATCGGCGGGACGATCGGCGTGATGGTCGCGATGACCCTCGCGACCGGCGTCGTCGTCGGCATGCAGGGCTACTCGGCCCTCCAGCAGATCGGGACCTCGGCGTTCACCGGGTTCGCGTCCGCCTACATCAACACCCGCGAGATCGCCCCGGTGGTGTCGGGCCTGGCGCTGTCGGCGACGGTCGGCGCGGGGTTCACCGCGCAGCTCGGCGCCATGCGCATCAGCGACGAGGTGGACGCCCTGGAGGTCATGGGCATCCCGTCGCTGCCGTACCTGGTGACGACGCGGATCGTCGCGGGCGCCGTCGCGATCGTCCCGCTGTACGCCATCGGCCTGCTGTGCGCCTACCTGGCGTCCCGGGAGGTCACGGTGGTGTTCAACGGGCAGTCGGCGGGCACCTACGACCACTACTTCCGGCTGTTCCTGGCGCCGGCGGACGTCGTCCTGTCGTTCCTCAAGGTGCTGGTGTTCAGCGTCCTGGTGATCCTGTCGCACTGCTACTACGGCTACCGCGCGGCCGGGGGACCGGCCGGGGTGGGGCGCGCCGTCGGCCGCGCGGTCCGCACGTCCATCGTCCTGATCAGCGTCAGCGACTTCTTCTTCAGCCTCGCGCTCTGGGGCGCCGGCACGACGGTGAAGGTGGCCGGGTGAACGCCCGCGGCGGGGTCCTCGGCCGGCGGCTCGCGGGGGTGGCGTTCCTGCTGGTGCCGGTGCTGCTGGTCTGGCTGTCGGTCGCCGTCTACGGCAAGAAGTTCACCGACGTCGCCTGGGTGACGCTGCGGACGGCGAGCGCGGGCAGCGAGATGCGCCCGCACGCGGACGTGAAGCTGCGCGGCGTGGTCGTCGGCGAGGTCCGCGAGATCTCCTCGGACGGCGGCGTCGCGACGCTCCGGCTGGCGATCCGGCCGGACAAGGTGCGGCTGCTGCCGCGCAACGTGTCGGCCCAGCTCCTGCCGACGACGCTGTTCGGGGCGCGGTTCGTCGCGCTCGTCCCGCCCGCGCGGCCGTCCCCCGAACGGCTCACCGGCGGGAGCGTCATCAGCCAGGACCGGTCGGCGAACGCGATCGAGCTCCAGCAGGTGATGGACACCCTGTACCCGCTGCTCACGGCCGTCCGGCCGGCGGAGCTGGCGGCGACGCTCACCGCCGTGTCCCAGGCGCTGGACGGCCGCGGCGCCGACCTCGGCCGGACGATCGCCGAGCTGGACTCCTACCTCAAGAAGATCAACCCGAGCGTGCCGGCCCTCAACCGCGACCTCAGGCTGCTCGTCGAGGTGAGCCGCGACTACACCGAGGCCGCGCCCGACATCCTCCAGGCCCTCCACGACTTCGCCTCCACGAGCCGGTCGCTGGTCGAGCAGCGCGACGACCTCGCGCGGCTGTACGCGTCGGTCACGGACGCCTCCCAGGACCTGGCCCACTTCCTGCACGAGAACTCCGGCAACGTCATCCGGCTGTCGGCGGCGAGCCGCCCGACGCTCGAACTGCTGAGCAGGTACTCGCCCGAGTACCCGTGCACGCTGCGGATGCTGACCGACTTCGTCCCCGTGATGGACAAGGTGCTCGGCAAGGGCACCGACCGGCCCGGCCTGCATGTGGACGTCACGACGCTGCCGTCCAAGGGCCGCTACGTCCCGGGCAGGGACCGTCCGCGCTACACCGACAAGGGCGGCCCGCACTGCTATCCGGTGGGCGGGACCGCCGTCCCGAGGTCGGCGCCGGTCGATGCGGCGACGCCCGTCGCGGTGGCGCCGGGCGCGCTCGGCCTGCCGAACTCGCCCGAGGAGAACCGCCTCGTCAACGAGCTGCTCGCCCCCGGGCTCCAGGAGGTTCCGGAGGCGCTGCCCGACTGGAGCAGCGTCCTCGTCGGGCCCGTCTACCGGGGCACGGAGGTGAGGCTCAAGTGAACCGGACGGCGCGAGGGAAACGGGGCCTGGTGAAGCCGCTGGTCAAGTCGCTGGCCTTCGTCGTGGTGACCGTGGTGGCGACCGCGATGCTCGCCCTCAGCATCACCGGGTCCGGCGGCGGCGACGCCGTCACCTACCGGGCGCGCTTCACCGACGCGTCCGGGCTCCGCGAGGGCGACGGCGTCCGGATCGCGGGCGTCGAGGTCGGCCGGATCGGCGGCATCGAGGTCGTGGACCGCCGCGTCGCGCTGGTCTCGTTCTCCGTCGAGCGCGGGCGCCGGCTGCCCGCCTCGTCCACCGCCACGATCAAGTACCTGAACCTGATCGGGCAGCGGTACGTCGAGCTGGGACGGGGCGCCGGGACCGGCGGGACGCTGCGGCCCGGCGCCACCATCCCCGTGGAGCGGACGGCGCCCGCACTGAACCTGACGCAGCTGTTCAACGGGTTCCAGCCGCTGTTCCAGGCACTGTCGCCGCAGGACGTGAACCGGCTCGCCGGGTCGATCGTTCAGGTGCTCCAGGGCGAGGGCGGGACGGTCGAGGGGCTGCTGTCGGCGGTCGGGTCGCTGACGCGCGGAATCGCCGACAAGGACCAGGTCATCGGGCAGGTCGTCGACAACCTGAACGCCGTCCTCGACACGGTCAACGCGCGCGGCGACCACCTCGGGAACCTGGTCGGGACGCTGCGGAGGCTCGTGTCCGGGCTGGCCGCCGACCGCACGTCGATCGGCGCGGCGATCGGCGCGCTGGACGACCTCGCGAGCACCGCCACCGGCCTGCTGCGCGACGGCCGCGAACCGCTCAGGCGAGACATCGCCCAGCTCGGGCGGCTGTCGCGGAACCTGTCGGACGACTCCCCGAAGGTCGAGTCGTTCCTGCGGCTGCTGCCGGTGAAGATGACCGCGATCGGGCGCATCGCCTCCTACGGGTCGTGGATGAACCTCTACCTCTGCCAGGCCGACCTCGGCGGCGCCGCCTACCGGCAGTACCCGGGCGAGGAGCATCCGCCGCCCACCGGTGTCCCGCTCACGGCCGAAAGGTGCGGCGCATGACGAACAGACGGCACGCCGAAGGCCGGCGGCCTCGGCTGCGGCCCGTCCGGGAGCGGAACCCGGTCGCCGTCGCGGTCGTGTCGCTCACGCTGATCAGCGCGCTGGTCCTGCTGGCGTTCAACGCCGGGGACCTGCCGGTGATCGGCGGCGGCACCCGCTACACCGCCGAGTTCGGCGAGGCCGCCGGGCTGCGTCCCGGCAACGAGGTCCGCGTCGCGGGGGTGAAGGTCGGCGAGGTCACCGGGGTCCGGCTGGACGGCGCGAAGGTCGCCGTCGCGTTCCGGGTGCGCCGCGCCTGGATCGGGGACGCCAGCACCGCCGCCATCGCGATCAAGACGCTGCTCGGCGACAAGTTCCTCGCCCTCGACCCGCTCGGCGCCCGCCCGCAGGACCCGGGCCGCCGCATCCCCCTCGACCGCACGACCTCCCCCTACGACGTGACCAGGGCGTTCGAGGATCTCGCCGGGACGACCGGCCGGATCGACTCCGCCCGGCTCGCCGCGAGCCTCGACGCGATCTCCACGACGTTCGCGGGGACGGCGCCGAGCGTCCGCAGGGCGCTGGACGGCGTCTCCGCGCTGTCGAAGACGATCTCGTCGCGGGACGCCGAGCTCGCGCGGCTGCTGGCGGGCGCCCGGCAGGTCACCGGGACGATGGCGGGCCAGAGCGCGAACGTCGAGGCGCTGCTGCGCGACGGGAACCTGCTGCTCGGCGAGATCCGGCGCCGCCGCGAGGCGATCCACGCGCTGCTCACCGGCACCCAGGCGCTGGCGGAGCAGCTCACCGGGCTCGTCGACGACAACCAGCGGCAGCTCGATCCGACGCTCCGATCGCTCGGCCGCGTCACGGACCTGCTGCGCAGGAACCAGGACGACCTCGACAGGGCGCTGAAGACGGCCGGCCCCTACACGCGGCTCCTCGGCAACACGCTCGGCAACGGGCGCTGGATGGACGGCTACCTGTGCGGGCTCGTCCCGAAGGAGTACGGGGCGAAGGCACCGGATCACGGGTGCATGCCACCCGGGAAGGGAAGTGGGTGATGCTGCGCCGACTGAGCATCCCGCTGGTCGCCGCCGGTCTCGCGGTGGTCGTCGCCGCCGTCGTGCCGGTCGCCCTGCGCGACCCCGGCGGGACCCGGATCACCGTGTACTTCGAGACCGCCGTCGGCGTCTACCAGGGCTCCGACGTGCGGGTCCTCGGCGTGAAGGTCGGCACGGTCGACTCCGTCCGCGCCGAGGGGACCCGGGTCAGGACGGTCATGACCGTCGACCGGGGGGTGGACGTCCCGGCCGGGGCGAAGGCCGTGGCGGTGGCGCCGAGCCTGGTCGCCGACCGGTACGTCCAGCTCACGCCCGCCTACACGTCCGGCCCGAAGATGGCGCCCGGGACGGTGATCCCGGTCGAGCGGACCGCCACGCCGATGGAGCTGGACGCGATCTACGACAGCATCCGCAAGCTGGCCGGCGACCTCGGGCCCCAGGGCCTGAACAAGGACGGCGCGCTGTCGCGGCTCCTCGAAACGGGCGCGGCGAACCTGAGCGGCAACGGGCGCGACATCCGCACGACCACCGAGCGGATGGCGCAGGCGGCCAGGACGCTGTCCGGCTCGCAGAAGGACCTGTTCGCGACGATCCGCGGCCTCCAGACGTTCACGACGACGCTGAAGACGAACGACGGGCAGGTCAGGGAGGCGGAGCGGCAGCTCGCCGACGTCTCCGGCTTCCTCGCCGACGACCGCGAGGAACTGGACGCCGCGCTGCGGGCGCTGGCCCAGGCGCTCGCCCGGGTCAAGGCGTTCGTGCACGACAACCGGCGGCAGATCGCCGGGAACGTCGCGAAGCTCGCCGACATCACGCGGCTGCTGGTGAAGCAGCGCCGGTCGCTGGCGGAGGCCCTGGACGTCCAGCCGCTCAACGCGACCAACGTCCTCAACGCCTACGACCCGGCGACGCGGTCGCTGATGGGGCGGCAGAACCTCGGCGAGCTGGCCCCGCCCCTTCCCGCGGCCGGTCCCCGGAAGGCGGCGCCATGATCCGGAACACCCTCATCCGAAACGCCATGATCCGGCACGCCGTGGGGACGGCCCTCGCCTGCACCGCCCTCGGCGGCTGCGGCTTCTCCGGCGCCGCGGACCTCCCGCTGCCCGGCGGCGCCGACCTCGGCGACCACCCGTACACGGTGCGGGCGCGGTTCGCGAACGTGCTGAACCTCGTCCCGCAGTCGGCGGTGAAGGTCAACGACGTCGCGGTCGGGCGGGTGGTGAAGGTGACGCTGCCCCGGGACGGCTGGGCGGCCGAGGTCACCATGAAGGTCGACGGCGACGTCCGGCTCCCCGCGGACGCCCGCGCCGAACTGCGCCAGTCGAGCCTGCTGGGGGAGAAGTTCGTGCAGCTCGGCGCGGGCCCACCGGGCGGGACCCCGCCCGGCGCGGGGGTGGGCGCGCTGGCGGACGGCGCGGTCATCCCGGAGTCCCGGACGAACCGGAACCCCGAGGTCGAGGAGGTCTTCGGCGCGCTGTCGATGCTGCTGAACGGCGGCGGCATCGCCCAGCTCCGGACGATCACCGTCGAGTTGAACCGGGCGCTCGGCGGCAACGAACCGCGGGTCCGGTCGCTGCTGGAGCAGGCCCGCACGCTCGCCGGCGCCCTGGACGCGAACAGGCAGGGCATCACCGACGCCATCGACGGCCTGAACCGGCTGTCGGCCACGCTGCGCGGCCGCCGGGACCAGATCGGCGTCGCCCTCGACGACATCGAACCCGGCCTCGCGGTGCTGGCCGAGCAGCGCGGGGCGCTCGTCCGGATGCTGCGCTCGCTGGACGACCTGTCGCGCGCGGCGGTCACCACCGTCCGGCGGAGCAGGGACGACATGATCGCCGACCTGCGCGCTCTCGAACCGACGCTGCGCAGGCTCTCCGACGCCGGCCGCGACCTGCCGAACGCGCTGCAGGTCCTGGCGACGTACCCGTTCACCGACGCCGTCCTGCCCGCGGTGAAGGGCGACTACCTGAACGTGTACCTCCAGATCACGGCCCGCCCGGGGACCCGGATCGTCCCGCCGGTCAAGCCCGCCGAGGGGGACTGATGCCGACCGCGTCCGCCAGGGTCAAGAACCTCGTGTTCCTCGTCGCCGGCCTGCTCGCGGTGGGCTACGTCGGCCTCACCTACGCCGGCCTCGGCGGGTACGTCGGCTACCGCGACCACTACGTCGTGCGGGCCGACCTCGCCGAGGCGGGCGGCCTCGCGGAGAACGCCGACGTCACCTACCGGGGCACCTCGGTCGGGCGGGTCGGCGCGCTGCGCCTGACCGGCGACGGCGTGCTCGCCGACCTGAAGATCAAGAAGTCGGCGCCGCGCATCCCCGCGCGCACGCGGGCCGTCGTCGCGAACCGCTCGGCGATCGGCGAGCAGTACATCGACCTGCGCCCGGACACCGGCGCCGGACCGTACCTGGCGGCCGGCTCGGTGATCCCGCGCTCCTCCACGGCGACCCCCGCGCCGGTGACGGACCTGCTCACCAGCGTGAACGCGCTCGCCACGTCCGTCCCGACCGAGGCGCTGCGGACGGTCGTCGGGGAGCTGGGCCAGGCGTTCGCCGGGCAGGGTCCCGACCTCCAGGCCCTCCTGGACGGCACACGGTCGCTGACCCGCGCCGCGAACGAGAACGCCGGGCCGACCACCTCGCTCATCGGCGACGGCGAGACCGTCCTGCGCACCCAGAACCAGGAGGCCGCGTCGCTGAAGGCGTTCGGCCGCAACGCGCGGCTCCTCTCCGAGCAGCTCCGCGAGTCCGACCCGGCCTTCCGCAGGCTGGTGTCGACCGCGCCGGGAGCGGCGGGCGAGTTCCGGGCGCTGGTGCGCGACCTCGACCCGTCCCTCAGCGTCCTGGTCGCGAACCTGCTGACCACGGCCGATCTGCTGGAACCCCGGGCCGACGGCCTGGAGCAGCTCCTGGTCAAGGCGCCCGCGGCGGTCTCCGCCGGCATGTCGGCCGCCCAGGGCGGCAGGCTCCGCTTCGGGATGGTCACGACGTTCTTCGACCCGCCGAACTGCGTGAGCGGCTACGGCGGCACGAAGTACCGCAACGGCCTCGACACCTCGCCCGGCCCGGCGCTCAACACGGCCGCCCGCTGCGCCTCGCCGCCGTCCAGCGGCGTGAACGTGCGCGGCGCGGGCAACGCTCCGCGACGTCCCGTCCCGGCCCCGGCGCGGGCGGGGTCGGTGCTCTCCGCCGGTTCGCCCGCGCTGCCGGGGGCGCTCGCCCTGCCCGGCGTGGAAGACGGCCCCACCGGCATGGGCGGCCTGCTCGGCGTCGAGGGGGCGGGCGAATGACCGCGACCGCACAGGATGCCCGGGGGCGCGGCCGGCGCCTCGCCGGGTGGGCGGCGATCGCGGCGGCCGCCGCGTTCCTCGCCTGGTCGGGCTGGACGGTGTGGCACGACGAACCGGACGCCCGGAGCGGGCCCGAACGCGCGCGGGACGTGGTGCTGCGGAGCGCGCGCGAGCAGATCGCCGCGCTCAACTCCATGGACCCCGCGCGGGTGGATGCGGGGCTGCGCGCCTGGCGGGACGCCTCCACCGGCGCGCTGCACGACCAGCTCGCCCGGGACGAACCGCGGAACCGCACCAGGATCGGCCGGTCCCGGACCACCGCCGCGGCCACCGTCACCGGCGCCGCCGTCACCTCGCTCGACGTCCGGGCGGGGAAGGCGAAGGTCATCGCGTCCGTGCAGGTGAAGCTGGCCTCGCAGGGCGGCGCGCCCACGTTGCAGCGCAAGCGTTTCGAGGCCGGGACGGTCCGCACGTCGTCCGGCTGGAGGCTCGAATCGCTCACCGCGATCCCGGTCGGTGCGCGATGAGGCGGCTGCCCAGGCTCCGCGGGCCGTTCGCGGTCGCGCTCGCGCTCGCCGTGCTCGCGCCGGCCCTCCGTCTCGCCGCCGGGCCGGCACGGGACCACGGGCTGGCGGGGGGCGGGAAGACTCCCCGCGACACCGCCGTCCTGGACGACGTGGCCACGACCGAGGTGCTCGGGGACGTGTCCACGGCCCTCGCCCGGGTGTTCAGCTACGCGCCGGACGACCTCGCCGCCACCGAGCGGGCCGCGGGAACGGAGCTGTCCGGCCGGGCGCTGGACGAGTACCGGCGGCTCTTCGCGCAGGTCAGGCGGCAGGCCCCGGCCCAGCGCGTCAGGCTCGCCACCCGCGTCGTGCGCGCCGGGGTCGTCTCGCTGACCGGCGACACCGCCCGGCTCCTGGTCTTCCTCGACCAGACCGCCACGCGCGCCGGCGGGCCGGACGGGACGCCCGCCGCCGCGCAGCTCGCGGTGACCGCGCACCGCGACCGCGGCCACTGGACGATCACCGCTCTCACCTCGGTCTGAGGGGGCTCGCATGGCAGACGGAACCCTGCGGGGGACAGACGACACCCCGCGACGGACGGCGACGGCCCTGCTCGTCCTCGCCGCGCTGTTCGCCGCCTGGGCCGGCCGGTCCTGGTACTCGGCCGCGCACGACGGCGCCCGCGCGTACTCCCGCGCGCGCGACGACGTCCTGGAGGCGGGGGAGCAGGGCGTCCAGAACCTCAACACCCTCGACTACCGCTCCCTCGGGCCCGGCCTGAGGACCTGGCAGGACTCCACCACCGGCGACCTGCACCGGCAGATCGCGCAGGGCCGTCCGGCCTTCGAGCGGGAGGTCGCGAAGGCGCGGACGATCACCAGGGCCCGCATCCTGGACGCCGCCGTCGCCGAACTGGACGAGCGGTCCGGCAGGGCCCGGATGCTGGTCGCCGTCGAGATCACCGTGACCCCGCCGGACGGCGACCCGGCCGTCCGGCAGAGCCGCCTCGTCGGCGAGCTGACCAGGACGTCCGGCGGCTGGAAGCTCAGCGGGCTGGGCCAGGCTCCGGCGGAGGGATCCTGACATGGCGGAGCTCGGCCGTACTTCTCTGCGGACCGCCCGGCTCTTGCGGAACACCGCGTGGTGGCGGGCCCGCGCGTCCTCGCCCATCGCTCTCGGCCTCGCCGCCGTCCTGCTCGCCGCCTTCGGCGTGTGGGCGCTCCGGCAGGCCGGCGGCCTGCGGGACGACCCGTCCGCCCGCAACGCCGCCCTCACCGACGGCGCCGCGACCAGCGAGGTCAAGGGCGCCGTCGCCGACATGATCGGCAAGGTGTTCTCCTACGACTACGCCGCCCCCGGCCGGACGTCGCGGGCGGCACGGGCGTCCCTCGCCGGCGACGCCGTCCGCCAGTACGAGGCGATCTTCGGGAAGGTCCGCGAGGACGCCCCGAAGACGAGGACCGTGCTCAGCACCCGCGTCACCGACAGCGCCGTCACCACCCTGACCGGCGACCGCGCCGCCGTCCTCGTCTTCGCCGACCAGCGGACCACCCGCACCGCCGACGGCGAGAGCACCCACGCGCCCGCCATGCTCACCGTCACCGCCGCCCGCCGCGACAGCCACTGGAAGATCACCGCACTCGACGCCTTCACCGCCGGCTGAGCGGGCTTTGTCGCTCCACTGACAAAAGCCGCCGTGAATCGTTGCGATGCGTGCATGGTGCGCGCACGCTCCGGAGGAGCACACTCGGCCCCTTCGCTCCCCCGACGAAGGCGGTGTGTGATGCCCGACGGCTTCGATTTCGACGTGATCGTGGTGGGCTCCGGGTTCGGCGGCAGCGTGTCGGCCCTGCGGCTGGCGGAGAAGGGCTACCGGGTCGCGGTGGTCGAGGCGGGGCGCCGCTTCGACGAGGGCACGCTGCCCAAGACGTCGTGGCGGCTGCGCAGGTACGTGTGGGCGCCGCGCCTCGGGATGCGGGGGATCCAGCGCGTCCACCTGGTGGGCGGAAAGGCCGGTGTCCTCGTGCTGGCCGGGGCGGGCGTCGGCGGCGGCTCCCTCGTCTACGCGAACACCCTCTACGTCCCGCCGGAACCGTTCTTCAAGGACCGCCAGTGGGGCCACATCACCGACTGGCAGGACGAGCTCGCGCCGTTCTACGACCTGGCCCGCCGCATGCTCGGCGTCACCGTGAACCCGCTCGTCACGCCCGCCGACGAGGCGATGAAGCGCGTCGCCGAGCGGATGGGCGTCGGCGACACCCACCACCCGACGCCGGTCGGCGTGTTCTTCGGCGAGAGGCCCGGCGAGGATGCCGCCGACCCCTACTTCGGCGGCGCGGGCCCCCGCCGCACCACCTGCACCGGCTGCGGCTCCTGCATGATCGGCTGCAAGGTCGGCGCGAAGAACACGCTGACCAAGAACTACCTGTACCTGGCGGAGAAGGCGGGCGTGCGAGTCGTCCCCGACACCACCGTCACCGCCCTGGCGCCCCGGGAGTCCGGCGGATACGAGGTGACCGCCGAGCGCACCGGCCCGTTCCGCGGGCGCCGCCGGACGCTGACCGCCGAGCACGTCGTCCTCGCCGCCGGGACGTACGGGACGCAGCGCCTCCTGCACCGCATGCGCGCCGCCGGCCGTCTCCCGCACCTGTCGCCGCGCCTCGGCGAGCTCACCCGCACCAACTCCGAGGCGCTCCTCGGCGTCGAGCGCATGACCGTCTGGCACCGCGCGAAGGACGTGGACCACAGCACGGGCCTCGCCATCACCTCGTCGTTCCACCCGGACGACAAGACCCACATCGAACCCACCCGCTACGGCGCGGGCAACAACGCCATGGGCGTCATCCGGACCCTGCTGGTGGACGGGGGCGGCGCGCCCCGCTGGCTGAAGTTCCTCGGCCAGGCCGCCCGGCACCCGACCGTCATCCTGCGCGGCCTGTCCCTCAGGGACTGGGCCAAGCGGACCGTCATCGCGCTGGTCATGCAGACCGCCGACAACTCCATCACCATCGGCGAGGAGCGCGGCCGCCTCGGCCGCCGCAGGCTCGTCGCGCGCCAGGGCGACGGGGAGCCCAACCCCACCTGGATCCCCGTCGCGCACAGGGCCGTCCGGATGCTCGCCGAGGAACTCGACGCCACCCCCGGCGGGACGTGGTTCGACCTGTTCAACATCCCGACGACCGCGCACTTCATCGGCGGCTGCGTCATCGGCGAGACGCCCGAGACCGGCGTCGTCGACCCGTACCACCGCGTCCACGGCCATCCGGGCCTGCACATCGTGGACGGCTCGGCGGTCACCGCGAACCTCGGCGTCAACCCGTCCCTCACCATCACGGCCCAGGCCGAGCGCGCCATGGCGTTCTGGCCGAACCGGGGCCAGAAGGACCCCCGTCCGGAGCCCGGCCGCCCCTACGAGCGCGTCGACCGCGTCCTGCCCGGGAGGCCCGCCGTCCCGCCCACGGCCCCCGCCGCGCTCCGATGACGCCTTGCCATAGTCAGATGATCGATATATAACGATCACATGCCCAAATCCATGCAGGAGCCGACGTTCCTGATCCTCACCGCGCTCGCGGACGGCCCGCAGCACGGCTACGGGATCATGTCCGACGTCGAGCAGATCTCCGCCGGGCGCGCCCGGCTGCGCGCCGGCACGCTCTACGCCGCGCTGGACCGGCTGCAGGCGGAGGGGCTCATCGCCCCCGACCGCGAGGAGGTCGTGGACGGCCGGCTGCGCCGCTACTACCGGCTCACCGAGGACGGCGCCGCCGCGCTGAGCGCCGAGGTCGAGGCGCTCCAGCACCGGACGCGGGTCGCCGCCCGCCGCCTGGCCGCCTTCCCGGACCTGCGCGGCGGCACCACCACGGCCTTCGGGGGGCTCCGGTGAGCGCGCTCGAACTCCGCTACCGCCGCCTCCTCGCCTGCTACCCGGCCGGACATCGCGCCGAGCACGGGGAGGAGATGCTGGACGTGCTGATGTCCGCGGCCCGCCCGGGGCAGACGCGGCCGTCCCTCGCCGACACCGCCGACCTGCTCCTCGGCGCCGTCCGCATCCGGCTGCGCCGCGCCACGGGCGACGCCACCGGATCGCCGTGGCCGGGAGCGCTCGCCGTGGCCGGCCTCGTCGCGATGATCATGCTGGTGGCCGACGGGGTGCGGTTCGCCGTCAACGTCCCGCACCTGGGCATGGTGTTCGCGGAGCGGGTGGGCGAGGGCGGCTGGCCCATGCTCGCCTCCTACGTCGGCACCGCGCCCTACTGGGCGGCCTGGGCGGTCATCGCGACCCTGGCCTGGCGCGGAGCCCGCCGCCCCGCCACCGTGGCCGCCTGTGCGGTGACCGCCGCGCAGCTGCTCCTCGCGTTGTGGGCCGCGACCTTCACGGAGGCCCCGTACGCCCCCGTGGCGTCCTCGGTGGCGGGCATCCCGTTGGCGCTCGCCCTGCTGGCCACCGCGTCGCTGGTCGCGTCGCCGGGCCCCCGCCACGGCGCCCGCCGGCTCGGCCGCGCCCGTGTCGCCGGTTTGGTCGCGATGGCGGGGGTTCTGGTGGCGCTCTCGTCGCACCCCCTGTTCGCCCTCGTGTTCCAGGGAGACCTCGGCCAGGTGGGCACGCGCGACATCGACCGGTTGGTCACCTTCTCCCAGAAATGGGGCTACGTCCAGTTCGTCGCCGCGCTGGCCATCGGCGTCCTCGTCTGCGCCGACCTGGCGAGGTCCCGCCAGGGGCGCCGGGCCGCCGCACTGCTGGCGATCGCGGGGCTGCCGCTCCTCGTCCGCGTGGGCCTGTTCCACATGGGCTCGTCCGGAGAGCCCCCGGCCCTCACCCATCTCCTCGCCGAGGGCCTGGCCGGCTTCGCCGTGACGATGGTGTGCGTCCGGCTGGCGGAACTGCCCTTGAAGACCGGCGCGCCCGGCCGCGCCGGCGAGGCCTGACGCCCGCCGGGCTACTCCTCGGGGCCGGGCTCCTCGGGTTCGGCCGGCGGCTCCTCCACGGCGCGGCGGGTCGCCTGGTGGACGCGGACGGCCAGGATCGCGCGGGCGAACCGTCCGGCCAGCTCGCCGTCCATCAGCTCGGGGACCTGGTCGACGCCGACCAGGCCTCCGGGCTGGACGGTGACCGCGCCCGTGTCGCCGACCCGCACGCCGCGGCCGTCGTCGAGGTCCTCCATGGACGGGAGGTCGAGCGCGGCGCGCAGGGTGTCCTGCAGCGCCCGCACGGTCGCGGCGTCGCGGTCGATGCGGATCTCGGCGGCGTCCGCGCGCTCCTCGGCCCGGTCGGCCCGCGCCCGCTCGCCGTCGATCCGGGCGTCGGCCGCGTCGGCGAGCTGCTCGGCGCGCTCGGCCCGCGCGGCCAGGTCCGCGGCCCGCTCCGTCGCGGCGTCGCGTTCCACGCTCAGCCCCGCGACCTCGCCCTGCACGACGCTCAGCTCCGCGCGCAGCCGCCGCTCGGTGTCGGCCGCGGCCTCCAGCTTGGCGCGCGCCTCCGCCAGTTCGGCCCGCACGTCCGACAGCTCGGCCCGTACGTCGGCGAGGTCGCTCTTGGCCGCGGCCAGCGCGAGCTGGTCGTTGCTCAGCCGCGCGGCCAGGTCGTCGCGCTCGCGCTCGGCCTCGGTGCGCGCCTGGTGCTCGGTGCTCCACGCCGCCTCGGCGCGCTTGCGGATCCCCTCGGCGTGCGCGGCCTCGTTGGCGGACGTGGCGCGGGCCTGCTGGTGGGCGCCGGCCTCCCTCCACGCGTTGGCCTCGCTCTCCTGCGCGGCCGTGACGCTGGCCTTGGCGGCGGCGAGCCCGGCGGCCAGCTCCTCCTGGGCCGCCACGGCGTCCAGGCGGGCCGCCTCCGCGCGGGCCTCGGCCTCGGCCGCGCGGGCGTCCGCCTCGGCGGCCTCGCGCCGCGCGTCCCGCGCCTCGGCGAACGCCTTCTCCGCGGTGCCCAGCACGTCGCGGACCTCGCCGTCCAGCCGCACGCCCAGCACGCCCGCGCTCTCGACGAGCTGCGCGACCAGCCCGGCCAGCCGCTCCACGTCCCGCCCGAACGCGCCCGCCGGCGCGGGAACGGGGCTCGGGGCGCGCTCGGCCGGCTCGTCCGCGGCCACCGGCGCGCCGCCCGGCAACCGGATCGGCGCGGTCAGCACGCCGTCGTCCGGGACCTCTTGATCTTCGCGCACGCGAGCATCCTAGTGAACCACTCCGTTTCGTACCTCCCCCGCGAAAAGGTTCATATCGGTCAGCCGGGGAGGCCCCGCTCGTAGGCGGCCGCGACCGCCGGCGCGCGGTCCCGGCCGGGGGCGGGGCACAAAGATCTTCAAGCCCGGGAGCCGCCGGTATCGGCAGGCTGGCCGCACGCGGGTGCCGAGAGGCCCCGCGCTTCATACCGGTCAAGTACGTCAGCAGGGGGTTCCCCATGTCCGTTCTCAACGCTCTCGGCGCGGTCATCATCGACTGCTCCGACCACACCGCGCTGGCCGAGTTCTACCGGAAGGCCACCGGCTGGGAGGTCGGCTACGGCGACGACGACGTCGTCTACCTCGACAGCGGGTCCGCGCCGCAGCTGGCGCTCCAGCGGATCGAGGGGTACCGGCCCCCGGTCTGGCCCGGCGCCGCCAAGCACGCGCACCTGGACTTCGCCGTCGCGGACGTCGAGGTCGCGGTGAAGGAACTGCTCGCCCTCGGCGCGACCCGCCCCGACACCCAGCCGGGCGGCGACGAGTGGACCGTGCTCCTGGACCCGGAGGGCCACCCCTTCTGCATCGCCGCCGGCGACTGACCGGCGGGGTCGCTAGGCAGGCCGGGGGGACGTGCGGTCGGCGGCGACGATGGCGTCGACCAGGCCCGGGAAGGCCTCGTCGATCTCGTCGCTCCGGAGGGCGTTCATCCGGGAGGTGCCGACGTAGTACTGCCGGATGAGCCCCGCCTCGCGCAGGATCCGGAAGTGGTGCGTGGCCGTGGAGTTGCTCACGGGCAGGTCGAAGGCGCCGCAGCGGATGTCCTCGGCGGCCTCGCGGAGCTTCGTGACGATGCTCCGCCGCACGGGGTCGACCAGGGCTTCGAGGATCTGCTGAAGCGGGATCGTCCGGATGTCGGGGTGCGCCGGGATGCGGTCGTCCTCCATGGCGCCCATAGTACGACACCCATCAAAGTTTGACAGCCATCGTACTAAGGGGTTCAGTGGACCGACCTGCTACGAGGAAGGGCCCCGCGATGGCCATGACGGTGATGTTCCACGAGCTCGGCGGTCCCGAGGTGATGCGGATCGAGGACGTGGAGGTCCGCGAGCCCGGCCCGGGCGAGCTGCGGATCCGGGTGGAGGCGATCGGCCTGAACCGGGCCGAGGTGCTGTTCCGGACCGGCCGCTACATCGAACCGGTGACGGCGTTCCCGGCCAGGCTGGGCACCGAGGCCGCGGGCGTCGTGGAGGCGGTCGGCGAAGGCGTCACCGGGTTCCGGCCAGGGCAGCCGGTCAGCACGGTCCCCGGGTTCTCGCAGAACGAGTACGGCGTCTACGCCGAGCAGGCGATCGTGCCCGCCTCGGCCGTGCTGCACCGTCCCGAAGGGCTCGGCGCGGTCGAGGGGGCGGCGGTGTGGATGCCGTACCTGACGGCCTACGGCGCGCTGGTCGAGGTCGGCGGCATGCGGCCCGGCGACACGGTCGTGCTGAACGCCGCGTCCAGCAGCGTGGGCCTGGCCGCGATCCATGTCGCCGACCGCGTCGGCGCGACCCCGATCGCCCTGACCCGCACCGCCGCCAAGAAGGACGCGCTGCTCAAGGAGGGCGCGGCCGAGGTGATCGTCACCGGGGAGGACGACGTGGCCGGACGGGTGCTCGCGGCGACCGGCGGCCGGGGCGCCGAGTTCGTCTTCGACGCCGTCGCGGGCCCCGGAGTGACGGACCTGGCCCGGCTCGTCGCCCCCGGCGGGTCTCTCCTGGTGTACGGGGCGCTGAGCGGCGAGCCGACGCCCTACCCCGGCATCGAGCTCGGCCTGCCGGCGCTGAACATGCGCACCTACACGATGCTGGAGACGGCCAGGGACCCCGAACGCCTCCGCCGCGCCGCCGCCTTCGTGACCTCCGGCCTGCGCTCGGGCGCGCTCCGCCCCGTCGTCGACCGCGCCTTCCCCCTGGCGGAGATCGCCGACGCCCACCGCCACCTGGAGTCGAACACCCAGATCGGCAAGATCGTCGTCACCGTCCCCCGCTGACGCCCCGAGGAGCCCGGAGCGTCGTCCGAGCCGACGCGGCCCTGACGCCCGCGCCAGGCCACGGGTGTCCGGATGTGACAGGACCTCGTCATGGCGGCCATCGCGACCCGCTGCGAGGATAGGGACATGTCCGCTTCGCACCGTGTCGTCATCGCCGTGTTCCCGTGCGTCGATCTTCTCGACGTCACCGGGCCCGCCGAGGTGTTCGCGATCGCGAACCGGGAGCTGTCCGGCGGGACCCCGTACGAGGTGCTGCTCGCCGGGCCGGACGGAGGCCAGGTGCGCACCAGCGCCGGTGTGCGGCTCGCCACCGACCTGACGTTCGAGGAGGTCGGCGACCGTGTCGGCACCCTCGTGGTGCCCGGCGCGCTCGACTCCGCCGGCGTGCCGGTGGTCGATCCGGATCTCGTCGGATGGATCGCGGAGACCGCCCGGCACGCCCGGCGGGTCGCGTCGGTCTGCGTCGGCGCGCACCTGCTGGCCGCGGCGGGGCTGCTGGCGGGCCGGACGGCGACCACGCACTGGGCCACCGCCGACCGGCTGGCGGCCGACCACCCGGATGTCGTCGTGGACCCCGATCCGATCTACGTCCGGTCGGGGAAGGTGTGGACGGGCGCGGGAATCAGCGCCTGCATGGACCTGGCGCTCGCCCTCGTCGCCGAGGACCATGGCGAACGGGTCGCGCTGGCGGTCGCCCGGCAGCTGGTGATGTATCTCAAGCGCCCAGGCGGGCAGAGCCAGTTCAGCGTGCCGCTCTGGCACGCGCCCGCGCAGCGCCGTGACATCGACGAGCTGCGAGCGTGGATCTGCGCGAACCCGGCCGAGGACCTGTCGGCGGCCGCGCTCGCCGAGCGGATGTGCCTGAGCGAACGGCACTTCAGCCGGGTCTTCCGCAAGGAGACCGGCGCCACCCCTGCCGCGTTCGTCGAAGCGGCGCGCGTGGAGGCGGCGCGGCGGTTGCTGGAGGGCACCGACGAGCCGCTCGACCGGGTCGCCACCGCCGCCGGGCTGGGGTCGGCGGAAACACTGCACCGGGCGTTCCGGCGGCGCCTTGGCGCGACTCCGGCGTCCTACCGGCGGCGGTTCCGCACCGCCGCCTGACCTTTCCCCTGTTTCCCGGCCCCGCGCGGCCGGTGCCCCACCCTGCCTTTCCCTTTCTCGAGGAGGATGCGATGAGTGCTGTTTCGGCGACCCTGCGTGAGCTGATGGGCCTGGACGGCGGACTGCCGTCCCTGGCCGCGAGCACGCTGATCATGATCGACTTCCAGAACACCTACCGCACGGGCGTGATGGCGCTGCCCGACGCCGACCGGGCGCTGGACGCGGCGGCGCGGCTGCTGGACCGTGCCCGCGCCGCCGGGACGCCGGTGGTGCATGTCGTCAACGACGGCGGTGAGGGCGGCCCCTACGACATCCGCGCCGAGATCGGCCAGGTCGTGGAGCGGGTCGCGCCCCGTGACGGTGAGCCGGTCGTGGTGAAGGGCTTCCCTGACTCCTTCCACGAGACGGACCTGCTGGACGTGCTGCGCGGGGCCGATGCGGGGCCGGACCTGGTGCTGGCGGGCTTCATGACGCACATGTGCGTGCAGTCCACCGCGCAGGGCGCGTTCAACCGCGGTTACCGGCCGACCGTCGTCGCGGAGGCGAGCGCCACCCGGCCCTTGCCCGGCCCGGACGGAGCGCCGGTCCCGGCGGAGGTGCTGCACGCGGCGGCCCTGACCACGATCGGCGACCTGTTCGGCCGGGTCGCGGCGCGCGTGGACGACCTGCCCGCCTGAGGTCAGGCGTCCGCGCCCGCGCCGTCCTGGCCGCCCCGGCGCTGCCGCGCGGACCAGGCG
Source organism: Actinomadura verrucosospora (assembly GCF_039540335.1). Classification (NCBI taxonomy): domain Bacteria; kingdom Bacillati; phylum Actinomycetota; class Actinomycetes; order Streptosporangiales; family Thermomonosporaceae; genus Actinomadura; species Actinomadura verrucosospora. Next base: position 22,463 of record NZ_BAABEV010000015.1, read on the forward strand.
CCGGCGTCCTCGCTGTAGCGGACCAGGAACCGCGCGAACTGGACGCGTTCGGCCGGCTCCCAGCCCGCCGTGATGTCCTCGAAGGTCGCGCGCTGCTCGGAGGCGAAGCGGCGGCGCTCGGCCTCTCCGGCGTCCGTGAGTTCCAGGACGGTGCGGCGGCTGTCCGCCTGGGACGCGGCCCGCCGCAGCAGCCCGTCGGCGATGCAGGCGGCGACGGTGCGGCTGGCGACGGGCTGGGTGACCCCCATCTCGGCGGCGAGCCCGCCGACCGTCATCTCCCCGTGCGCGTTCGCGACCACGTTGAGGACGAGGTTGCGCGTGAGGTCCGCGCGCCCGCCGGAGGTGCGCCGCCGCAGGTGCGACAGCGCGGGCCCGATCTGGTCGAGGAGGGCGCTGCCGTCGGTTCCCGGGTCCCGGGGGGCGTTGTCCATGCGGCCATCCTACGGAGTGGCGCCCGACATGCATATACATGACGTCATGCATTTGCATAGCAGGTGCTATATATTGGCGGTGCACCCTAAGGATCGAGGTAAGCCATGCCCGTGACCGCTGTCACCGGCGCCCAGGTCTTCGACGGCGAGAACACCCTGGGCGTGACCACCGTGCTCGTCGAGGACGGGCGGATCGCCCGCGTCGGCGGCGACGTCCCGGAGGGCGCCGAGATCGTCGACGGCGCCGGGGCGACGCTCCTGCCGGGCCTGATCGACGCCCACGTCCACACGTCCCGGGAGTCGCTCGCCCTGGCGCTGCGCTTCGGCGTGACGACCGAGCTGGAGATGCAGGGCCTCCACACGCGCGACAACCGCGGGGACATCGGCGAGAACGACGCCCTCGCCGATGTGCGGTCCTCCGGGTTCGGCATCACGCCGCCGGGCGGCCACCCCAGCGAGCTGTTCCCGGAGGGCTTCCGCCCCGGGCCGCCCCCGGGCGTGAAGCCGCCCGGGCAGCCGCCGCTCATCCCGTTCTCCACCACGCCGGAGGAGGCCGTCGCGTTCATCCCGCAGCTGATCGAACGCGGCTCCGACTACATCAAGTTCATGGTCGACGACGGCAGCGTCGAGGGGCACCCCGGCCTTCCGATGCTCGACCAGGCCACCCTGAACGCCGGCGTGGCCGAGGCCAAGAGGCGCGGGATGCTCACCGTCGCCCACACCCTGACCCTGGACGCCACCCGCATGGCCGTCGAGGCGGGCATCGACGGCCTGGCCCACCTGTTCATGGACCGGCCCCCCACCGGCGAGATCATCGACCTGATCAAGGATGCGGGGGTGTTCGTCGTCCCCTGCGTCGTCCTGAACGCCTCCATGATGGGGATCACCGGCGGCGACCTCGCCGACGACCCCCGCGTCGCGTCCCGGCTGAGCGCCGACTGGGACACGACGCTGCGCTCCAGCTACGGCCACTATCCGCAGGGCGAGATCGAAGACGTCCTGGCCACCGTCAAGGCCCTCGGCGACGCGGGCGTGGACCTGCTGGCGGGCACCGATGCCGCCATGCCCCTGCCGTTCCTGGGCGGGATCGCCCACGGCGCGAGCCTCCACCACGAACTGCAGTACCTGGTCCGCGCCGGACTCGACCCGGTGCACGCCCTGCGCGCGGCCACCTCCGTCCCCGCACGCCGTTTCGGCCTCGACGACCGCGGACGCATCGCCGAGGGCCTGCGCGCCGACCTCCTCCTCGTCGACGGCGATCCCACCACCGCCGTCTCCGACACCCTCAACACCCGCGCCGTCTGGCGCCGCGGCACCCGGAGAGACCCTGGCATGTGAAGCGACGGCCTCACGGGCATCCTATAAATACACGGACGTCTATATGATTTCCCGGGCGGCCTTGCCGAGCTGAGGAGAGCCGATGCGCGATGGTCTGGAGCTGGCCGGGCGGTACCGGCTGGAGGCGCCTCTCGGCAAGGGCGGCATGGGGGAGGTGTGGCAGGGCGTCGACCTGCGGCTCCGCCGCCCCGTGGCGGTGAAGATCCTCACGTTGAGCGGGGACGTCGACGGGGCCGGGGTCGCGCGGTTCCGGCGGGAGGCGGAGATCGCCGCGACCCTGAACCATCCCGGCATCACCACGGTGTTCGACGTCGACGAGCACACCGACGGGGGCCTGCGCCTGCTGTTCCTGGTGATGGAGCTGATGCGGGGGCGCGACCTGGCCTCGGTCCTGCGCGACAGGCCGGCCGGGCTGCCCGCCGCGCAGGTGACGGACTGGGCGGTGCAGATCCTCGACGCCCTGGCCGCCGCCCACCGGCGCGGGGTCGTGCACCGGGACATCAAGCCGGCCAACCTCTTCCTGACCGACACCGGGCAGGTGAAGGTCTGCGACTTCGGGATCGCCCGCCTCGCCGACGCCACCAAGATCACCGCTACGGGGTCGTCGGCGGGGACGCCGGTCTACATGGCGCCCGAGCAGATCGAGGGCCACGCCGTCGACGAGCGCACCGACCTGTACGCCTTCGGCTGCGTGCTCTACCAGCTGCTCACCGGGACCACCTGGGTGGACACCGAATCCAGCGCCGGCGCCATCCTCTACCAGCACCTCAACAAGGCCCCGGCGCCCCCGCGATCCGTCCGGCCCGACATCGACGACCGCCTGAGCGCCCTGGTCCTGGACCTGCTGGCCAAGCAGCCCGACGCGCGTCCGAGGGACGCGGCCACCGTCGCCGAACGCCTGCGCGGCCTCGCCGCCCGCCCGCCGTTTCGCGGCGAGCCGATGGGGCCGCAGCATGTCCCTCCCGAACAGCGCGGCGGACACCCCTGGACTCCACAGCCCCAGATGGCGAGCCACCCCACGGTGGCGGTCCAGCGCGGCGGCGCCGGCACCGCGATCGCCGCGATGGCGCTGGCCCTGCTGTGCGTTCCGGGGCTCCTGATCATGCTCCTCCGCTCCGCCTATGACCTGGATCTCCCCGATTCGCCGGGCGCGGTGCTGGCCAATGTGAACATGGCGGTGGGCGTGGCAGAGCCGGTCGCGCTCGTCGCCGGAGCGTGGCTGCTGTCCAGGCACAGATCGGCAGGACGCTGGACGATCGTGATGACCGCCGGCCTGGTGGCCCAGCGCATGTGCGCCAGGGGGGACGAGTACGGTTGGGGCCCTCTAGTGATCGTTTTCATTCTTGCGGTCGCTGCCCTGATCATGGCCGCACTCCCGGCTACCGGCCGCTGGTGCCTGCGGCGAAGCTAGCTCGCCGTCCGGCGCACAGGTACTGCCCAGAAGCCCGAGCGAGGAGTGGGGACGAACGGAGGAGACCCGTGCTCACCCTGGCGCAGATCGCTGAGGATCCGGACTCCCTGCGGAGCCGTCTGGAGTCGCCCGACGGCGTGCCCCTCGTCTTTCGTCCCTTGGCCCGGACCGACGCCGAGAGCCTGGCCGGCTCTCTCGCCGCGCTTTCTCCCGAGTCCCGCAGGTTCAGCGGGTTCGACGGTGACGACCTGGCGGCCGCGCAGGAGTTGTGCGCGGCGATCGCGCGCTACGACAAGCTCCGCCTGGTGCTGGAGGAAGAAGCGTCAGCCAGGATCGTGGGGCTGCTGGAGTTCAGCCTCTCGCTGCCGGATGGCGACCTCGTGCGCTACCGCAGAGCCGGAATCCACCTTGATGAGGCGACCGACTGCCGGTTCGGCCTGACGCTGGCCGACGACCACCAGGGCAAGGGGCTGGCGACGCTGGTCTTGCCGCTCGTCTGCGAGGTCGCCCGGCGGCTCGGCAAACGCAGAATCATCCTGTGGGGCGGCGTTCTGGCCGACAACCCCCGCGCCATCCGCTACTACGAGAAGAACGGCTTCCGGCGGGTCGGCTCCTTCACCGGGCCGGACGGTCAGACGTCCCTGGACATGATCCTGGACATCGATCCCCGATGAACGGGCTGGGCACGGAACGCATCGTGCCTGGGTGGGACGTCCATATCCTCTGATCTCGTCGCCGTCCGTGGGTATCCGACCGCTCTCGCGATCGCGATGGGAACCGGACGGGGGTGGCTCGGCAACAACGGGTGTTCCGACCCGAAGCCGAGAGGCCGTGTATGAGCACTGCGAGTGAAGAGGACGCCGATGACGCCTCCGTCATCAGGCGGTCCCGGCAGGAGCCCGAGGCGTTCGCCGAGGTGTTCCGCCGGTACGCCCCGGACATCAAGCGGTACGTGATCCGCCGGCTGGGCGCCGACGCCGCCGAGGACGTGGTGGCCGAGACGTTCCTGGCGGCGTTCCGGCAGCGCGACCGGTACGACCTGTCCCGTCCGAACGCGCGGCCCTGGCTGTACGGGATCGCCACCAATCTGATGGGCCGCCATGTGCGGGCGGAGGTGCGGCAGCTGCGCGTCCTGGAGCGGATGGGCACCGACCCCGTGATGGAGCCGTTCACCGAGCGCAGCGACGAGCGGCTCAGCGCGGGGGCGTCCGGCAGGGCGCTGGCGAGCGCGCTGGCCGCGCTGCCGAGGGGGCACCGCGACGCGCTGCTGCTGGTCGCCTGGGGTGATCTCAGCTACGCCGAGGCCGCGCAGGCCCTGGGCGTGCGCGTCGGGACGGTGCGGTCCCGCATCAACCGGGCCCGGCACAAGCTCCGCAGGCACCTCGGTGCGACCGAACCCGTGATCTACGTCAGTGAGGAGCCCGTCCATGAATGAGATGACCGAGCTTGAGCGGTTCCGCTCGGACGTTCCCGAGCTCGACCTGACCGACGTGCGGGCCGAGGAGCGCCGGCTGCTGAGCGTCATGCGGGACACGGCGCCGAACCCCGGGCGTTCCAGGCCCGTCCTCGGCCGGACCCGGCGAGGGTGGATCGGTCTGGCGGCGGGACTGGCCGCTGCCGCCGCCACGGCCGGGGTCATCGCGGTCGGCACGGGCGAGGAGCCGGGTACCCGGCCGGTCGTGCACACGATGCCGGTGGCGTCGGTGCAGCTGCTCGAGCAGGCCGCCGACCACGCGGCGAAGTCTCCGGAGCTGCACCCGCGTCCCGGCCAGTTCCTGGTCTTCGAGTCGCGGACCATGGACACCGTCGAGAGCAACTCCGGCGGGCGCCACGAACGCTACCTGGACCGGCAGGAACGGAAGATCTGGCTGCCCGTGGACGGCGACGCCACACGCGGAGTCCTGTGGGCCAGGACGCTGGAGCCGAAGCCGTATCCGGGATGGCCCGTCCCGGCCGTGGCCCGCCAGGGCGTGGGACGCAGCTCGATGTCCAAGGCCGCCGACTTCGACCGCCGCGCCGAGCACCTGCGCAGCGACTACGCCTACCTGAGCCGCCTGCCGGCCGATCCGGCCAAGATGTACCAGCACTTGTACATCGGCCTGGGCACCGGCCCCCAAGCCGACGCCACGGCGTGGCAGAACGTCGGCGGCATGCTCACCGAGGCCTACATGCCCCGCGCGCAGCGGGCCGCGCTGTTCCGGGCGGCGGCGGCCATCCACGGCGTCACCACCGTCGGCCGCGCGGTGGACGCGGCGGGCAGGACCGGCGTCGCCGTCACGCTGGACCCGCTCGACGGCGGTATCCGCGAGGAGTACATCTTCGACGACAAGACCTACGAGTTCCTCGGCCGGCGCAGCGTCGTCACCAAGGCCGAGAAGGCGGAAGCCCCGGTCGGGAGCGTCCTGACCACCTCGGCACAGCTGAAGGTCTCCATCGCGGACCGCCCCCCGGCGGTGACCTGAGCCCGCGGCGCAGGAGGGGCCGGTCATCCCGACCGGCCCCACCTCGCCTCGCGCTGGGCGGCAGGCTCCGGGCCGGTCAGGACGCCGTCGCGAGCGAAACGAACGCCACTGCCATGCCTGTGACGCACACGACCCCGGCGACCGCGAATGCGAGCCGGTAGGGATGCTGCTCGACCCACGACACAAGGCCCGGGTACGTCGCGGCGAACTCCTTGGCGCTCACGGGACGGCCGGGCCCGCTGCACGGCACGCCGAGCCCGTCCGCCAACCGGGTGAGGGCCTCGCGCGAGTAGAGGCTGCCCTGCACTCTGAAGAGCAGGGCGCGCTGCGCGTCGAGCACGAACAGGCTCTCACCGGCCCCTCCGCGGGGCGCGATGATGCTCGCGCGCACCACCTCCGCGACGCGCGAGCGTGGTTCACGTTTCCGGCCGAACAGCCCTTGGACGACGAGCTCGTGAGCCGTCAGGGTGATCCGGGCGCTGAGAAGGGCCCCGATCGCCAAAGGGATCAGTAGGGCGAACAGGCCGCCCACGATCAGGGCGAACACGGTCGGGGCGTCGCCGATCAGGATCGCGGCGACGATGCCCGCCCCGGCCACCGCCATGACGACCAGAACGACCAGACCTGTCCGGAAGTCCGGCCGAACCACGAGCTCATCCTGATCACTGCTCACACCGACATCAGCCCCTCCTCCGGCTGCTCAAGAGCCTGCCGCATCGTCGGCGATGCTCCGGCCGCCCAGAGTCGGGTTCATCTGGTCAGGGCGTCGACACGGTCTCTGACGTCGGCGTATTCGTTCTCCGCGTCCTCGACGATCGCTTTCGGGGTTCGGCCTTCGCGTCGTTGGAGGTGGATTTCGGCGATGCGGGCGAGCTCGGGCTGTGGGCCGGTGTCCTCGTCGATGTCCTCGTCGGCTGTGTACGCCATGGAGGCATCGAAGGGGGCGACGCCGGCGGCGAGCAGGTAGAGCAGGTCGCACAGATCCTTGGCGACCGGGCCGACGTGGCCTTCGCTCCCGAACAGCACGACGGGTTGCCGCTCGATCGGAAGTCCTTCGTGGACGAGCCAGAACGCGACCCGCCCGCCGCTGCCGTCCACCCCGAACACGCGGAACTCCCGGTCGGCGTCGTCATTGCCGGTCCAGGACGCGACCGCCTTCGGCTCGAAGCGGTCGAACGTCTCGAAGTCGAGCCCGTCGAGTCCGGAGGCGTCCTGGTTGGCCTTCAGCGCCCGCAGGGCGGCGGGGAGGAACTCGTGGGGGGGCGGGGGCCGGCCAGAGCGGGATCGCCCGGGCATTCGGTATCGCCGCCTCCAGCAGTTCCGGGTCGTTCTCGGCGCGTTCGTTGAGGGTCAGCAGGTACCAGATGAACCGGCCGTCCTCGTGGTAACGCACCTCGAACGTGCTCTCCTCGTCGCGGTGCAGTACGTGGACGACGTTCCCGTACTCCGCGACCATGCTGTCCAGCGCCCGTGCGCGGGCCTCCGGCTCGGGCAGCGCGACCGTGAGGCCGTCCCGCACCGGCGCGGGATAGGACTCGGTGAAGTAGACCTTGGTGACATAGCCGATCACCGGACCGCGGCCGCGCACCCGGGGTGAGGGGTAGCGGCCGGGGACCCTCACAGTGGCCCTGTAAGCCATCTCCCAGCCTTGCTCCGGGACGCCCATACCGTCCCAACCGTCCCTGGCGGGGAACATCGGCGGTGGACGCAGACCGTGGGCACGGTGCAACTCGGCCAGCCGAGGATCATCGGTGCGGCTCCCGAGCAGGCCTTCCAGCAAGGCGAAGGACGGCGAAATGATCACACCTGGACGGTAGTGCACGCGCGTCCACACGCAGGGCCCGGATCCACTCCGGGCCGTCTGATCCCGCCCATTTCGGCGGTGACCACGAGACCCCGTTCCGGGAATGGCCGGCGATCAGACTTCGTGCCGCCGATTCCCGTCGATGCGGTCGAGCTCTGTACGGTCTCTTCCGAGCCCGTGCGTGTAAGCGGGAAAAATCCAAAGCAGGAGAGAATCATGAAGGGTCTCACGAACCTTCTGACCATCCTCGTCGCAGCGCTCCTAGGCGGGTCCGTCGGCAGCGTGGTCTTCGTAGTCTCCATGGGCGACGTCATCAGCGGGGAGGACGTCGTAGGGGCCGTCATGCTGGGCGGTGCTGTCGGCACCATGTTCGCCGTCATCGCCAGCGCGGGCATCGTCCTTCTCGGCAAGGTCGCCTCGCACACCTTGCTGGGCTCCGGCCTCGCGACTCTTGGCCTGATCGTCTTCGGCGCCAAGGCGCCCCTCTTGTGCGTCATCGGCTTGGGCCTCCTCGCGGGCGTCCTCGCCAACTACATCGCCGGCCGCGCCGGTACCGTCAGCGCCGCTGGAACAGTGGCCCCGCAGGGGCAGCACCCCGAGTCCTCCGGTGACGCTTCGCAGAAGTAAGGCCGGAGAACCGACACCGACGGGCGGCCGGGACTCTGTTCCCGTCCGCCCGTCCGCCCGTCCGTTCGACGGCCACCTACCACCGCCGATTCGCCGAACGAGGTCGCGTCTCAGGCGACCTTGGTGATCTTGCATTCGATGCCCGAAGGGCCGATCGGCGCCTGCGCCGCGGTGGTCCCTTCGAAGGCGTTCGTGCCGCGGACCTCGAAGGTCTGGAGGCCGATCCGCTGGTGAGAGGCCGCGTCCAGAACCTCGACGGTGACCGAGTAGCGCGTCGCGTCGCCTGTGATCGTGCCGCTGACCGTCACCGTGCCCTGCGATCCGGCCGAGTTCACCTGGCATTCGACGTGGGCGCTGTAGTTCTTCGGGCCAAGGGACCGGGTGGTCCCGTCCAGCCCACCGACCAGGTACAGCACGACGAGTAGCCCCAAGAGCACTGGCAAAGCCACGGCGAGGACCATGAAGGTCTTCCGCCTCGGGCGCGAACGCGAGCCGTAATCATCACCGGCCATGGTCCACTCGTGAGTCGGCATCGCGGCACCGTCACCCCGATCGATCCTGATAGGCGAAGTTTGCGCAGGTCAGCTTATAGCCCAGTACCTGTGGCTTGATCGCGGGCGTCTGGTGGGGGACAGACCGGCACCGATTCCGCTGTCAGGTCAGCGCGGCAGAGAGTCCTGCTTGGCGCGGGCGAGGAGGTCGGCGAAGGCGCGGGGGGTGAGGGCGAGGTGCCCTGCGTCGGGAGCCTTGCTGTCGCGAACGGCGACCGCGTAGGGGAGCGCGGCCAGTTCGACGCAGTGGCCGCCGGTCTCGTCGCTGTGAGTGGACTTGCGCCATGGAAGACGGGCGACTTCCACGCACTGCTCGGAAGTTCCCTGGGTGCTTTGGCTGCTCTTGCGCCACACGGGGCGGTCTTCCGTCACCACGTCTCCTACCTCGTTCCGTGCCCGCAGGCGGCTGGGGGTCAGTGTGGAAGTCTGTCCAGTTTGGCGCGGGTGAGGAGGTCGGCGAAGGCGCGGCGGGTGAGGGTGAGGTGCCCTGCGTCGGGGGTTTTGCTGTCTCGGATGGCGATCGCGTGGGGAAGGGCGGCCAGCTCGACGCAGTTGCCGTAGTCGTCTGATCGAGTGGATTTGCGCCAATGAGTGTTCATGAGAGTGAGTCCAGTGTCTTGGCGATGAAGGCGCGGGATGCCTCGACGGACAGCGAGGACATGCCGATCTGGTCGTAGCGTAGCGCTTGCTCTTGGATATCCACCGGATCGAGGGATATGTGAGCCGTGGTCCCATAGTTGGCGAATCCAAGGTCGCCGGTAGGTGTCTGCATCACGCTGAACCCGCATCCGACACCGCCGTAGCCGATCAACTTGTCCGAGGTCACTCGCAGGTAGACGTTCGGCCACTCGGAGACTTCGAGAAGGTGGCCGAGTTGGTCTCGCATCGCGTCCACGTCTCCGAACACTCGCAGCACAGCGGCAGTGTCGAGGATGGCCATGAGTGTGCACGGATCTTGGCGAGTGAGGATTTCCTGACGGGCCAGGCGCTCTGCAACCGCCTCGTCGGCGTCCGTCCTGCGGCTCGACGTGAAGATGGCGCGGGCGTAGGCCTCGCGTTGGAGGAGCCCTGGGATCAGCGAGGGCTCGTAGGTCTTGATGAGGGTCGCGCGGCGTTCGTATTCCTTGAAAGTTTCCCACCAGTCCAGGTCTCGGGCGTTCTTGGCGTGTTTGACCAGGTTTTCGAAGAGGCTTTGAAGGCCCCATTCTTGATCTAAGACCCTGGCCCGTCCCGTGGGGAGCTGGACGTCCCCCGATTCATAGCGTGCGACAGTCGACCGATCGCAGTCGAGTATGACGGCCAGGGCGGCTCCGGAGATCCGTCGCATCTGGCGCTGTCTGCGCAGCTCAACGGCGATGAGATGCCAGAGCGAGAAGTCGGGGCGCAGGAAGTCGGCGCGGCTCATTCACTTTCCTCCGTCGTTGCATCTGCTGTACGAACCTTTCGAAATTAACTCGGTGCGGTCACGCTTGTCTCCGGAATGCCGAGAAAGGAGGGTGGTGGAAATGGCGGTAGAGGCCGTGGATGCGGGCGAGGTGGACATTTGTTGCCTTGCTGATCGGACCGTGCCGGGGATGGTGCGGACGGTGGTCGGGTTGCGGCTTTCGGAATGGGGGCTCGGGGTGGTGGCTGACAGCGTTCTCCTGATCGTGGCGGAGCTCGTCACCAATGCCGTGCGGGTCGCCGGGGAGCGGGAGATCCGGATCAGGTGCGTGCGGGAGGTGCGCGGCGTTTTGGTGGCTGTGTGGGATCCGTCTGAGGAGAGGCCCGTGACTCGGCCGGTGTTGGGGCCGGGGGATATGGGGCCGGACGCTCGGGCGCTGGATGACGGGTACGACGACGGGACCGGCGGGTGGGGGTTGCCGCTTGTGCAGGCGCTGGCATCCGCGTGCGGGGTGACCGGGGCCGCGCCCGGCAAGTGGGTGTGGGCGAGGGTCTCGTGCTGAGGCGGTGGCGGAGGCGGCAGAAAGCCGTCCGGTATCTGGATCTGTTGGCGCTCGCGGTCGGGGCGCTTGGGTGGCGGTGCGTGAAGCTGTACGGGCGCGAGTTCCCCACGCCGCTGCTCTGGGTGTACGCGAGCGGGGTCGCGGAAGACGTGGGCGTGGTCGTGAGGGCGCGGGCCGTTGGCGGTGCGTGGGTCTACCAGGACGTCCAGCGAGGCCGGGTCCTCTTCCCGTGCGGGGACGCCAAGGCTGCCGGGGAGCGGGTCGATTCCGTGCTGAAGGGGCGGTTGTTTCCGGCTACGTGGTGAGGCGGTGGCGCAGGCGGCGGATGTTCCGTTGGATCAGGGTTTCCTGGAGAGCCACCGTTGCCAGGGCCATGGCTGCTTCGGCGCCGGCTTGGGCTATTTCCTCTGGGGTCGGTGGGGTCGTTGTCTCCGCGGACGGGTCGTAGCGCAGGTCTTCAAGGTCGCCGACTATGTGCGCGGGTGTGTCCTGGAGGGCGGCCAGATCCTCCTCGCTCCACTCCGTCAGGCGTTCCCGCCATTCGGGTGGGGTGGCGACCTTGCCGCCTCGTCGGGGGCGGGCCTGGAAGCGGGCCGTGACGGCCTGGCGGATCCAGTCGGCGTGCTGGCCGCTCCAGGACGCCTGGCGGATGGCCGCGTTCATGGACGACAGGACCAGCGTCTCCGGGGCCGTCAGGCCGGTGTGGGCGCGTTCGGTGGGCATGGTGGGCGGTTCGGCGAGGGCGAGAAGGCCGATCGCCTCGGCGAAGCGTTGCCACAGGAGGCGCGGCGGCCTGCCCGGAGTGGTGACGATGCTGACGCGGGTGGCTCCCGCGTCCGACCAGCGTCGGGCCAGGCGGCCCAGGTCGAACGCCCGCCACAGGTGGGCCGACCGGTCCGTCTCGATGTGGTCCCGGCCCTTCTCGCGCTCGTTGGCGAGACCGGTCAGGTAGGTCCCGAAGCTCACCGAGCGGCCGTTGCGGATGTGCTGCTGCCAGAGGGAGGGCAGGGCCCAGCCGAGGCTGCGGGCCGTGACCACGACCTCGATGTCGTCGGCGCCCAGCGCGTCGAAGAAGCGGTGGATCGCGGGTGTTCGGATGACCGAAAGGGCCTCGGCCGAGAGGAGGACGGTGCCGGGCCTCGACTTCACGTCGTCCAGCAGCGTCCGCCAAGAGGTCGCTTCCTCGGAGGCGCGGTCGTGCGACACCCAGGGGAACTCCGCACCCAGCAGGCCGTAGGTCGCCCACTCGTGGTTGGCGACCGTCCGCTTCCCCCGGGCCCAGTCGGGGCTGACGGGGTAGCGGACGCCCGCCTTGGCGAGGGCGTCGGCGTTCGCCTGGAGCACCTGCTGCAGGAACGTCGTGCCCGACTTCTGCACGCCGATGTGAAGGATGATTCTCGCTGCCACCCGGGCCACTCCCCCCGCGACCTGTCGGTCACGAAGGGTAGTGGCCCGGACGGGTCAGGCGTGGGACGTGGTGATGGACTTGCCGAGGGCGCTGCCGCTGGTCCACTTGGAGAAGGGGAGCTGCCAGTAGCCCCAGCCGTTCGTCCACTGGAGGCTGCGCTTGGTGCCGGTGATGTTGACGATGTCGCCCCGGTAGGACCAGTGGAAGAACCACTGGGCGTCGCTGGAGGGCGAGCGGACGCAGCCGTGGCTGCAGTTGCGCCGGCCGAGGCAGGTCGGGTCGTCCATGTTCTGGTGGATGTACTCGCCGCTGTTGGAGATGCGGGTCGCCCACGGGACCTTCTCGTCGTACCAGCCCGGGTCGCCCTTCTTCTTGCCGGGCGGGCGCATGCGCTCCAGGCGGACGTGGTCCATGGTGAGGTGGACGCCGCTGGTGGTGAGCAGGTGGTCGACGCCGTCGCCCTGGACGTCGCCGCCGCTGCCGAGGCTCACGCCCCAGGTGCGGACGGTGCGGCCGTTCTTCTTCACGACGGCGCGGTGCGTCGTGGCGCTGATGTTGACGACGTGGGAGTCGCCGATCTTGAAGGTGCGGACCGTGTCGCGGTCGCCGAAGACGTTGTCGCCGATCTTCAGGCCCGCGAAGTGGACCTTGACGGTGACGGTCTGGTTCGCCTTCCACGGGTGCTTCGGGCGGAAGACGACCGAGGGCAGCCCGTTGAAGGACTCGCCCGCGCTCAGCCAGCGCCAGGCGCCCTCGGTGGGCGTCGTCGATGAGATCTCGATGGCGCGCTCGATGGCGGGCTTGGCCTTCTCCGGGACGGCCTTGTTGAACTGGACGAACACCGGCATGCCGGTGCCGACCGTCTCGTTCTGGCTGGGCACGACGTTGTTGACGCGGGTCGCCGCGGTCGAGCGGATCGTGCGGAACGCGCTCGTCGCGGTGGTGGACTTGCCCTTGTCGGACGTCGCCGTGGCCGACACCTGGTAGCTGCCGCCGGGCTGGAGCGTCCACGTCGAGCGCCACTTGGTCTTGTCGGCGGACAGGGCGCCGGGAACGTCGACGCCCTTCAACTTCACCTTGACGTCGCCGAGCTTGCCACCCGCGGCGGTCACGGTGACGCCCTGGTCGGGACGCGCCTTGCCGCTGCCGTCCGCCGGAGTGATCGTCAACTGGGGGGCGCCGTCGTCGCCCTTCGTGGTCGTCCCGCCGCCGCCGTCGCCGCCGCTGCTTCCACCGCACGCGGTCGCCAGGCCCAGGACGAGCGCCATCACCAACGCCTTACCTCGCACCGTTCTCCCTCAACAGCCCGCCGGTTCCCGCGCGATGCGGGGCCGGCAACAAGATCGGTTGCGGAACGGCCTTTATTCCGGCCCGCCCGGAGGCGGGACGGCCGGGTTCGGCGTCCGACTCACCTATAGACGTCCATGGTCTCGCAGAGGTTCGCATGCGGTGGCCACTTCGCATGATCTTTCTGGGGCCACGGCCCGGCGCGCGGCCGCGGAGACCGTCCCGTCGATCTTCTCTTCAAGACTGCGGCGGCCCCGGTTAAAAGCGGCGATTTGTGCTCTGACCAGGTGCGATGCTGATCACCGGCCGCCAGCGACGGCCCCCGCAAGGTGCTTGTCTGTGAAGGGGACGCGCGATGAGAGCCCAGGGGCTGAGTTTCTCCGTCGACTCCGGCTCGGCCCCTCCGGAACTGCTTTCGGCGGGCGGCCGGCCGGTCACCCCGCGAAGGACGCGGATGCTCGCCGGGCTGTTCCCGGTGAGCCTCGCCGTCCTGGACGGCTGCGCGACGGCGGTCGCCGTGTCCCTCACCGGGGGCGGCGACCTGCCGGGCCTCGCCGCGTTAACGGTCGTCGCGCTCAACGGCGCGGGCGGGCTGTACCGGGCGCGCCGCGCGCCGGCCCTGCTCTCCGACGCGCCGCCGCTCGTCCTCCGCACGCTGCTCGTCTGCGGGATCGCGGCGCTGCTGCGGGCGGACGCCTCGGCCTGGCTGTGGACGGCGGCCCTCTGCGGGACGGTCCAGCTCAGCGGGCGCGCGTGCGCGAACGCGATGGTCCGCACGTACCGGACCCGGCGCTCCCGGGCCCGGTCCGCGCTGGTCGTCGGGACGGGCGGGGCCTCCGCCCACGTGCTCGACGTCCTGCGCGAGCGCGCCGACCTCGGGCTCGCGGTGGCGGGGCAGGTGTCCGCGGGGGACCCGGAGGGGCCCCCGGGCGCGGCGCCCGTCCTCGGGGAGACCTCCGACCTGCCCGCGCTCGTCGAGGCGCACGGGATCGAGACGCTGGTCGTCGTGGCCGAGGACGTGCGGCCCGACCGGCTGGACGCGGTGCTGCGGACGTCGTTCGCGCTGCCCTGCGAGACGCTGCTCGTCCAGCCGCCCTCGGACGTCGTCCCGGTGGCGCCGGGGCGGCGCGAGTACCTCGCGGGGCTGCCGTGCGCGCGGATCGAGTGGGGGCTGCGCGCCCCGGCGGCCCGCCGCGCCAAGCGGGTCCTCGACGTCGTCGTGGCGGTCCTGGTCCTCCTGCTCGCGCTGCCGGTGCTCGCGGCGTGCGCGGTCGCCGTCCGGTCCGAGGGCGGTCCCGGCGTGCTGTTCCGGCAGCGGCGGATCGGGCTCGGCGGCGAGGAGTTCGTCCTGCTGAAGTTCCGGACGCTGAAGCCCGCGGACGAGCGGGAGGCCGACACCCGCTGGACGGTCAAGGACGACGAGCGGATGGGGCGGGTCGGCCGGTTCCTGCGCGCCACGTCCCTGGACGAGCTCCCGCAGCTGTGGAACGTCATCCGCGGCGACATGAGCCTCGTCGGCCCGCGCCCGGAGCGGCCGCACTTCGTGGAGCAGTTCTCCCGGACCTGCCCCGGCTACGCGGCGCGGCACCGCGTCCCGGCCGGGATGACGGGCTGGGCGCAGATCCACGGGTTCCGGGGCGACACGTCCATCGAGCTGCGGGCGAGGCTCGACAACCACTACATCGACCACTGGTCGTTCACCGGCGACCTGAGGATCCTGCTGCTGACGGCGCGGGCGATGCTCTTCCGGGACCCCGCATGACGACCTACGCCGCCGCTCCGCTCCTCGCGAGGCCGCTGCCGAGGCGCCCGAGCCTGCTCGTCGCGGCGACCGTGGCGTGCGCCGGGATCCCGCCCGGCGCGCAGGCGCCCGGGGCCGGCACGCAGGTCACGGCCGGGGACGTCGCCAGCGCCGTGCTCGTGCTGGTCGCGGCCGGGATGCTCGCCACGGGCCGGGCGCGGCTGCCGCGCCGGGCGCTGCCGGCGTTCGGGCCGCTGGTCGCGGCGCTCGGGATCAGCACCGTGCACTCGGCCGACATCGGGACCAGCCTCGCCGGGTTCGTCCGCGACCTTCAGGTCTTCGTGCTGGTGCCGCTCGCCGTGGTCGTGCTCGTCCGGGACCGGCGCGACCTCGCCACCGTCTGCTGGGCGGTGCTCGGGCTCGGCCTCGCGGAGGCGGTGTACGGGATCTGGCAGGCGGTCACCGGGAACGGCGCGTCGATGGGCGGCCAGAACATCCGCGCGGTCGGGACGTTCGGCGCGCTCGACGTGATGGCCATGTCGGTCGTCGTCGGGTTCGCGTTCCTCGTGCTGACCGCGTTCGCGCTGACGGCGCCCCGGCACGGCGCCGCCGCCGTCCCGTCCGCGCTCGCCGGGATCGCCGTCATGGGCGCGGCGCTGGCGCTCGCGCTCAGCCGCGGGACGTGGATCGCGCTCGGCGCCGCCGCTCTGCTGACCCTGGTGCTGTTCGACCGGTGGACGGCCGTCAAGGTGCTGACCTGCTGCGGCGCGCTGATGCTCGTCCTGCTCGGCGCCGTGGGCGGCGGGTCCCAGGCCGTCGTGGAGCGCGCGAAGTCGACGGTGGGCTCGGTCAGCGACCCGGACCAGTCCGTGGACGACCGCTACAACCTGTGGGCGGCGGCCGTCCGGATCTGGGAGGACCACCCGGTCACCGGCGTCGGGGTGAAGAACTTCCCGGCCTACCGCGACACCTACGCGACGATCGAGCTGTCGTCCGGCAGCGAGACCGCCGACCCCGTCAACGGCTACGTGCGGCAGCCGCTGCTGTCGCCGCACAACGAGTACCTGCTGTTCCTGTCCGAGCAGGGGGCGGTGGGCCTCGCGGGGTTCGCCGCGCTGCTCGCCGCGATCGCCGCCGGGCTGTGGAGGCGCCGCGACGCCCGCGACCCGTTCTGGCTGGCGAGCGTCGCGCTCCTGGCCTTCCTGCTGATCAACTTCCTGTACGCGGATCTGGGCGGGCCCACGTGCGCGCTCGTCGGCGTCGTCCTCGGCCTCACGGCGGCCCGCGCGTTCGGGGCGGCCGGCGCCTCCCCGGTCATGACGTCCCCTTCCGGGAGGGCGCCGTGACCGGGCGCGGCGGGCGGCCTCCCGGCGGTTCCGTGGGACGGGCCGCGATGGTGTCGGGAGTGCTCATCGCGGCGGGCACCGGGCTGGGGTTCCTGCGCGACCTCGTCATGGCGGACCTGTTCGGCGCCAGCGGCAGCACGGACGCGTTCCTCGTGGCCTGGACGATCCCCGAGACCGTCTCGCCGCTGCTGATCGAGGACGCCATGGCGCTGCTCATGGTCCCCGTCGTCACGCGGCTCCTCGCGCGCGGGGACGGCCTGCGCCCCCTCGTCGGCACGGCCCTGCCGCGCATGGTGCTCGGCCTGTCGGTCATCACCGGTGCGCTCGCCGTCGCGGCGCCCACCGTGGTGGACGTCCTCGCGCCCGGCCTCTCCGAGCAGGGCCCGGCCGTCCAGTGCGTCCGGCTGACCGCGGTCACCGTCGTCACGTTCGGCGTCGCGGGCTTCATGAGCGCGACGCTGCGCGCCCACCACCGGTTCGGGCCGCCGGCCGCCATCTACCTCGCCTACAACGTCGGCATCCTCGCGCTGATCGCGGGCCTGTCCGGCGCCGTCGGCGTCACCAGCGCGGCGGTCGGGGTCGCCTGCGGCAGCTTCCTGATGGTCGCGGTGCAGCTCCCGGCGTTCCTGCGCTGCCTGCGGGACGCGCCCGCGGAACCGGACGCGGCGCCGTCCGGGAGCGTGGACGTGCGGCTCGGCCTGGCGGCCATCGCCCCCATCGTCGTCTACACGGTCACGCGGCAGTCGCAGGTGTTCGTGGAGCGGTTCATCGGGGCCGGGCTGGCCGCCGGGTCGATCTCGCACCTGAACTACGCGCAGAAGGTCGCGCAGGTGCCGATGGTGCTGTCGCTGCTGATCGTGACGGTGACGTTCCCGAGGCTCGCCCGCGCGTCGGCGGACGGCGACACCGCGCAGGTCGCCCGCCGCATCCGGCAGGACCTCGCCGTCGCGAGCGCGACGGTGCTGGCCGCGACCGCGTTCCTGGTCGCGTTCGCCCCGGTCGTCATCGGGGTCCTGTTCGAGCACGGCGAGTTCACGTCCGCCGACACCGCGAGCACCGCGGCAATCCTGCGCGTGTACGCGCTCGGCCTGTGGGGGCAGATGGCCGTCGGCCTCGCCGCCCGCGCGTTCTTCGCGCAGAAGAAGCCGACCTGGCGCCCGGCGGCCGTGCTCGCCGCGGGGCTGGCCGTCACGGCGGCGATCGGCGGCGCGTTCGCCGCGTCCGCCGGGACGCTCGCGCTGGCCGCCGCGAACGCCGCCGGCTTCACCCTCGCCGCCGTCCTGATGCTCGCCCGGCTGCGCCGCGGCGTCGCGCTCGTCCCGCTGCGCCGGATCGCCGCGGACGTGGCGCGGCTCGTGCTCGCCGCCGCGGGGGCCTGCGCGGCGGGGACGCTCGCCGCCGGGGCCCTGGACGCGCCGCCGGTCGTCCGCCTGGCGGCCGGCGGGCTCGCGGTCGCCGCCGTCTTCGCCGTCCTCGCCGTCCTGGCGGGGCCCGGCCTCGTCGCTCCATGGATCGCTTCACGGCCGCTCGGTGGGCGCCACCGGCGCGGCCGCACCGAATCGGGGGACACCAGTGAGCAAGCCGACAGAACCGAGTCACCTGACCGAACCGGCCCAGCTCCCGGCACGGACGGCCGAGGGCGTCCGGCACGCGCCGCCGGTGCTGATGTACCACTCGGTCGACCACTTCGATGAGGACCCGCACCTGGTGACGGTGTCGCCGGCGCGGTTCGGGCGGCAGATGGCCTGGATGCGGGCGCGCGGCCTGCGCGGCGTCGGCATGCGCGAGCTGCTGGACGCGCACGCCGCCGGACGGGCCCGCGGCCTGGTCGGGCTCACCTTCGACGACGGGTACGCCGACTTCGCGACCCGGGCCGTCCCGGCGCTGGTGCGGTACGGGTTCGGCGCGACGGTGTTCGTCGTGTCCGGGCGCATCGGCACCTACAACGCGTGGGACGACGGTCCGCGCAAACCGCTCATGACGGCCGAGCAGATCCGCGCCGTGGCCGACGTCGGGATGGAGGTCGCCTCGCACGGCCGCCACCACGTCTCGCTCCCCGAGACGGACGACACCGAGCTCCGCGAAGAACTGGAGGAGAGCCGCGCCGTCCTGGAGGACCTCGTCGAGGCACCGGTCACCGGCTTCGCCTACCCGTACGGGCACGCCACCGCCCGCGAGGTCGAGGCCGTGCGCGCCGCCGGCTACGACTACGCGTGCGACATCCGGCCCGAGGAGCCGGGACGGCACGCGCTGCCCCGCACCTACGTCGGCGACCGGGACGGCCCGCTGCGGCTGCGCGTCAAGCTCGTCCGCCACGAGCTGCGCCGGAGGAGCCGCGTGTGACCCGGGTCCTGCACGTCATCACCGGCCTCGACCACGGCGGCGCCGAACGCCAGCTCGCGCTGCTGCTGCGCCACCTGCCGGTGTCCTGCGAGGTCGCGACCCTCACCCGGGCCGGAGCCCTCGGCGCGGAGATCCGCCGCTCGGGCGTGCCCGTCCACGAGATCGGGATGCGCGGCAACCGGGACCTCGGGGCGCTGCCCCGGCTGGCCCGGCTGATCCGCCGCGGGCGGTACGACGTCGTCCACACCCATCTCTACCGGGCGTGCGTGTACGGCCGGATCGCCGCGCGCATGGCCGGGGCGCCCCGCGTCATCGCCACCGAGCACTCGCTCGGCGAAGGCCACATCGAGGGGCGGGCCACGACGCGCGGCGTCCGGGCCCTGTACCGGGCGACCGAGCGGCTCGGGTCCGCCACCGTCGCGGTGTCGCCCGCCGTCGCCGACCGGCTCCGCGCCTGGGGCGTGCGCCCCGGCCGGATCGTCGTGATCCCGAACGGCGTCGACGCCGCCGCGTTCGCGTTCGACCCGGCCCGCCGGGCCGCGACGCGCCGCCGCCTCGGGATCGGCCCGGACGAGCCCGTCGTCGGCGGCGTCGGGCGGCTCGTCCCGACCAAGCGGTTCGACCTGCTGGTCGAGGCGGTCGCGCGGCTGGACGGCGTCCGGCTGCTGCTCGTCGGCGCGGGCCCGGCGCGGGAGGCGCTCGCCCGGCTCGCGCGCGAGCGCGGCGCCGCCGGCCGCGTGGTCTTCGCCGGGGCCACCTCCGACGTCGCGGGCGCCCTCGCCGCCATGGACGTGCTCGCCGCGCCGTCCGTCCAGGAGACGTTCGGGCTCGGCGTCCTGGAGGGGCTGGCCGCCGGGCTGCCCGTCCGCTACACCGCCTGCCCCGCCCTCGACCACCTCCCGCCCGGCGACGCCCCGGACGCCCGCCGCCTGCCCTCCGACGCCGGGGTCTGGAGCGCCGAACTCGGGCGCGTCCTGCGCGAACCCCGCGACCGGACGCGGGTGGCGCCGGCCGTCGCCCGCTACGCCGTCGCCGAGCGGGCCGCCGAGCTCGCCCGGCTCTACCGCCCCGACCCGTTCGCCGGCGGGGCCGAACCGATACGAGAAAGGGCTCATGATGCAGCGACGTGACGCCAGGAGGAGGCCGCCGAGACCGCCGAGGACGGTGCGCCGGGCCGGCCGGTTCGGCCCGGCCGCCCGGCGCCTGCGCGGGCTGGTCACCGCGACGGCGCGGCGCTTCGGCCTGCCCATCGCGTTCGTGCTCGCCGGGTTCCTCGGCGGGCTCGGCTACGCCGTGTTCGCGCCCACCACCTACACCGCGACGGCGTACGTCCTGGTCGTGGACGCCGGGAAGGGCCAGTCCGGCCCGGCGGCGGTCAGCTTCGCGCAGGCGTTCGGGCGGCTCGCGCCGCTCCCGGAGACCCTCGCCTACTCCTCGCTCCCGCTGCCGGACGGGGAGAGCGGCTCCACCCGCGAGCACATCCAGGCGTCCACCTCGCCGGACACGCCCCTGATCAAGCTCGCGGGCAGCGGCCGGACGGCCCGCGACGCCGCCGCGTACGCCAACGCCGCCGCGGACGCGCTCGTCCGGTACGGGACGTCCCACCGCTCCGACACCGGCGTCCGCGTCGCGCTGATGACGCTCGCCGAACCGCCCGCCGAGCCGTCGTCGCCCAACCTGCCGCTCGGCCTCGCCGTCGGCACCGCGTCGGGGATCCTGCTCGCCGGGCTCGCGGCCGCCGTCATGAGCGGCCGGCGCGGGCGGGCCGGGCGCCGGGAGCGGGGCCACGTCCCGTCGGCGGCGGGAGCGGGCGCCCTCGAAGAGAAGATCGCCGGTCCCGTCCCCACCGGACGGGTGGAGGTGGGCTCGTGACCGTGACCGCGCCCTCCCTGCTGACCGCGCCGCCCGGCGCCTCCACCGAGTGGTCGGCCGAGGTGCACCGGGACGAGCAGGCCCTCATCGCCCTGGCCGACGACCTGCGCGACCTCTACGAGCGCAGCCCGGCCGCGACGCCCTTCCAGTCCTACGAGTGGATCAAGTCGTGGTGGGGCTGGTACGGGACGCGCGGGCGGCTCCGCCTCGCCACCGTCCGGCGCCGCGGCAGGCTCGTCGCGGCGGCGCCGCTGGCGTCGGGCGTGCGGCACGGATTCCCGGTGCTCGTCCCGATCGCCGCAGACCAGAGCGACTTCACCGACGTCCTGCTCGACCCGGTCCACGCCGACGGCGCCGTCCGGCACCTCGCCCGGGCCCTGCTGGACGAGCGCGGATGGTGCGCGCTCGACCTGCGCGAGGTGCGTCCCGGCTCGGCGGCGCACCTGGTGGCGGCGCAGTGGCCGCGCGGGACGTGGCGGACGCCGTCCTCGGTGTGCCTCGAACTGCCCGCCGGCGGCGGAGACCCCGGGACCGGCGCCGGGATCGACGCCGTCCTGGACCGGCTCCCGCGCCGCACCGCCGGGAAGATGCGCGCCAAGCTCCGCAAGATCGACGTGCGCGGCATCACGGCCGAGAGCGTCCCGGCGGACCAGGTCCCCGACGCCGTGCACGCGCTGCTCGACCTGCACGCCCGGCAGTGGCGCGGCCGACCGATCAACCCCGAGCACACCCGCGGGCGGTTCCGCCGCCACCTCGCCGAGGCGGCCGCCGGGATGGTCCGCGACGGGCGCGCCGCCGTCCTGCAGTACCGGTGGGACGGCCGGCTGGTCGCCAGCGACCTCGTCCTGATCGGGCACCGCCACGTCGGCGCCTACCTCTACGGGGCGCTGCCGGACCTGCGGTCCCGCGTGGACGTCTCGCTGATGATGCTGCGCGAGGACCTCGCCCTCGCCCGGGACCGGCGCCGCCAGGGCGTCAGCCTGCTGCGCGGGGACGAGCCGTACAAGCTGAAGTGGCGGCCGGCGGCCGTCCGGAACGAGCGGATCATCCTCGGGCGGACCGCGCCGGCCGCCGCCTACGCCGGCCTCGCCCGGACCCGCGCGTACCTGGCGGAGCGGCGGCGCGGGGGGCCGGGAGCGCACGCCGGCCCGTCCGGGAGCGCGTCCCCGCTGCTCCATGACTGACCCGCGGGGCGGCACCCCGCTGCGGATCCTGCACGTCAGCCAGCCGAACGCGGGCGGGGTCGCCGTCTACGTCGGGCAGGCGGCGGGCGACCAGCGGCGGCGCGGCTGGGAGGTGGCGGTCGCCTGCCCGCCGGGCGGCGACCTGCCCGAGCGGTGCATGGCGGCGGGCGTGCCCTGGCTCAGGTGGGACGCCGGGCGCGCCCCCGGCCCCCGCACCCCGCTGGAGGCGCTCGGCCTCCGCCGCCTGGTGAAGGGCTTCGCCCCGGACGTCGTCCACCTGCACTCCTCGAAGGCGGGCCTGGCCGGGCGGCTGCTGGGCCGCCCGGCCGGCACGCCCACGATCTTCCAGCCGCACGGCTGGTCGTGGCTCGCCGCCACCGGGCGGACCGACACCCTCAGCCGCCTGTGGGAACGCGCCGGCGCCCGGTGGAGCGACGCCCTGGTCTGCGTCGGGATCGGCGAGCTGCGCGAGGGCGAGCGCGCGGGCGTGCGCGGGCCGTACCGGCTCGTCCGCAACGGCGTCGACCGGCGCCGGTTCGCGCCCGCCGACGCCGCCGCGCGCCTCGCCGCCCGCACCCGTCTCGGCCTGGAGGCCGCCGTGCCGCTCGCGGTGTGCATCGGGCGGCTGACCCGGCAGAAGGGGCAGGACGTCCTGGTCGCGGCCTGGCCGGGCGTCACCGCGCGCTGCCCGTCCGCCCAGCTCGCCATCGTCGGGGACGGCGAGGACCTGGACCGGCTGCGCCGCGAGCGCGTGGCCGGGGTCCGGTTCGTCCCGGCCGTGGAGGACCCGCGCGACTGGCTCTCGGCGTCCAACCTCATCGTGCTGCCGTCCCGGTGGGAGGGGCTGCCGCTGACCGCGCTGGAGGCCCTCGCCACCGGGCGCCCCCTCGTGGGGACGGACATCCCGGGCATCACCGAGGTCGTCCGCCCGGGGCTGGGCGCGCTGGTGCCCGTCGAGGACCCCGCCGCGCTCGCCGAGGAGATGGCCGGGCGGCTGCTGTTCCCCGGGATCGCCGAGCGGGAGGGGCGCGCGGCGGTCGCCGCGTCCGCCGCCTACGACATCGGCCGGACGGCGGCGCTCCTCGCGGCCGTCACCCGCGACGTCGCCGGGCTCGGGGAGACCCCCGCGGAGGCCCTGGCGGACGCGCGGGCGGTGGCGGGCGGCCCCGACCACGGCGGCCTCGGCGTCACCGGTTTCGGCGGCCTGGGCGGCTTCGAGGGCGCCTTGACCGACGGCTTGGCGGAGGGCGGCGCGGGCGGGGCCGGCGCGGAGGGCGCCGGAACGGCCGATGCCGGGGCGGCCGGTGCGGATGTGGCCGGTGCGGATGTGGCCGGTGCGGACGCGGCAGGCGGAGAGGCGGCCGGTGCGGGGGCGGCGGGCGTCGGGGTGAACGGGCCCTTGCCCGGGGGCGGCGGGGCGGTCACGCCGCCGAACAGCTCCCGGTAGGCGGCGGAGGAGCGGGGGTTCCCGCCGCCGCACGACCAGACCCCGTGCGGGCAGTAGTCCGTGATCGACTGGTAGACGACGTCGTGCGACATGATCCAGTCGTGCATTCCCCGTACATACGCGGGATTGTCGGAATTGCGAAACAGGCCCCACTCGGGAAACGAGAGGGGCTTGCCGTGCGCGGTCGCGAACTCCGCCTGCTCGCGCAACCCGTAGGGCTCGTCGACGAAATCCTGGAATGACTTTCCCTCGGGTTGGTCATAACTGTCGGAACCGATGATGTCGACGACGTCGTCACCCGGATAGCAGTCCGTCCACGGGATCGCGTCCGGGCCCCGCGTCGGCGCGAAATCGAAACGGAAGTGCGCGCCCCGCACCGCGCGCATGGTGCCGACGATCCTGCGCCAATAGGCCTTCCACGCGGTCGGATCCGGGGCGCACCGTCCGGCGTAGACCTCGCCGTTCATCTCCCAGCCGAGGACGATGACCGCGTCGCCGACGCCCAGGGAGACGAGCCGTTCGGCGAGCGTCCGGTAGTGGTCGTCGAACGTGCCGCGCATGCCGCCGCGCAGCAGCGAGGCCAGCACCGGAACCGGGATCCCCGCCTCGTTCGGCGCCATCATCGGGACGTTGAGCACGAGCATGCGCCGCTGGTCGGCGGCCTTCCAGTGCGCCCAGGCGGCCAGCATCGCCCGCGGCCCCTCGATCGCCTCCCAGTCGTCGCCCGGCAGGTAGGTGCGCCCGACCGTCACGGTCGAGCCGAGCCAGCGCTCGAAGCGGGCCACCCGGGCCACGCCCTCCGGGCCCGAACCCAGAAACGCCCCCAATGGCACGTGTGCCGCCCATCGGTGAATCGCCCGCGGCTGCTGCCACGTCACCAGTGCCGACGCCATGAGGGCGAACAACACCACGGATGCGGCCAGAATAGGAGGGAGCGGACACCAGAACGGCGACCTTTTTCGCCGGGGTTCGAACGGCCGTCCCGTCGAATGGATATCCGCAGCTCGCATGCGTATCGTATGCCCAAGGGAGCCCGTCGCGAAAAAGTCGGCGGGGTGGAAAATGTGAAAATTTACCGTGGGGAAGGGATGCCGGTGCGCCGCGATACGAGGGAATGGGCCTGAGGGGATGTTCTTCGACAGCCGGCCGCGGGCCGTCCAGCCCCGCAACGCGCGCCTCGACCCGGGCCTTCCCGTCCTGCTGCTGCGCACCGACCGCAACCTGTTCCACCACGGCACGCTGGCGGTGATCCGCAGCCTCGGCCGCGCCGGGGTCCCCGTGCACGCCCTCCTCGAAGGGCGCGGCAACCCCGCGTCCCGCTCCCGCTACCTGTTCCGCGGGCACCCCTGGGGGCCGCCCGCCGAACGCCCGGACGAACTGCTGGCCCACCTGCGGACCGTCGCCGAGCGGATCGGCCGCCCCGCCCTGCTCGTCCCGATGGACGACGCGGGAGCGATCTTCGTCGCCGAGCACGCGGACGGCCTGAGGCCCCACTTCGTCTTCCCCCGCCAGGACCCCGGCGTCCCGCGCGGCGTCGCCGACAAGGCCCGGCTGCTGGAGGCGTGCCACCGGCACGGCGTCCCCTGCCCGCCGAGCCTCACGCCCGAGTCGGCCGCCGACGTCGACGAGGCCGCCGCCGCGCTCGGCCTGCCGCTGATCGCCAAGTGGGCGCGGCCGTGGCGGATGCGCCCCGGGATGCGCAGCACCACGCTGGTGCCCACGCTCGGCGAGCTGCACCGGCTGTTCGCCGCCACCCGCGAGCGCGACCCGCACGGCGGCGCGGGCCCGCTCATCCTGCAGCGGCGCATCCCGCCCGCGGGCGGCGACTGGTTCTTCCAGGGCTACTTCGACGACGACGGCGACTGCCTGTTCGGCGGGACCGGCCGCAAGCACCTCGCGCACCCGCCGCAGGCCGGGCACACGGTCGCGGGGGAGTGGGTCGCCAGCCCCGAGCTCGAACGCCACGCGGTCCGGATCGTCCGGCTGCTCGGCTGCCGCGGCCTCGTCGACCTCGACTTCCGGTTCGACGCGGGCGCCGGCGTCCACCACCTGCTGGACTTCAACCCCCGCATCGGGGCGCAGTTCCGGCTGTTCACCGACCGCGACGGCCTCGACCTCGCGCGGGTCCTGCACCTGCACCAGTCGGGTCGGCCCGTCCCCGCCGCGCGGCCGGCGCCCGGCCGCCACCTGCTCGTGGAGAACCACTACCTCGCGCGGTCGGCCCGGCGTCCGCGCCACGGAACGCCCCCGGGTCCCGGAACACCGCGGCTTCCGCGGCTGCGCCCGCTGCGGGAGACCCTCCGCCCGCTGCGGGAGGCCGACGAGTTCGCCTGGTACGCGGGCGACGACCTGCCGCCCTTCCTCGCCATGGGGCGGCGCAGCGCGCTCCGCGCGGTCGAACGGCTCCGCACCAGGTAACACCACGCACACACGGGGGGAATCGAACATGAGCGACTCGGCCAGCGACGTCGTCATCGCCGGCGCCGGGCCCTACGGCCTGTCGACCGCGGCCTACCTGCAGAACCTCGGGCTGGACGTCCGGGTCATCGGCGAGCCGATGCGGTTCTGGGACGCGAACATGCCGCTCGGCATGTACCTCAAGTCCGAGCCGTTCGCCTCCAACCTCGGGGCGCCGCAGGCGGGCCTGCGGTTCACCGACCGCCATCCGGGCTGGCGGATCGGGCAGCCGATCCCGCTGGAGACGTTCGTCGAGTACGGGCGCTGGTTCGCCGCCGAAGCCGTCCCGGGCACCGAGGACGCGCAGGTCGTGAAGATCGAGCAGGGCGTCGCGGGCGGCTACCTCGTCACGCTGTCGTCGGGCGAGGCGATCGCGGCGCGCGCGGTCGTCGTCGCGGTCGGCGTCGGGCCGTTCGCGCACATCCCGGAGCAGCTGACGGGCATGCCGTCCTGGCTCGTCTCGCACAGCAGCGCCCACAGCGACCTCGGCCTGTTCGCGGGCAAGGAGGTCGCGGTCGTCGGCGCCGGGCAGTCCGCGCTGGAGACGGCGGTGCTGCTGGCCGACGCGGGGGCGCGGCCGCACCTGATCGCCCGGCGGCGCGTCCTCGACTGGAACACCGTCCCGGAGGAGCGCCGGTCGCCGCGCACCCTCCTGCGGGAGGGCCCGAGATCCGGGCTCGGCACCGGCTACCGGACGTGGCTGTGGGCGGAGCGGCCCGGGCTCGTCCGGTACCTGCCGGAGCGGACCCGGCGGCGGATCGTCCGCGAGACGCTCCCGCCGGCGGGCTCCTGGTGGCTGCGCGACCGGCTGGACGAGCGGATCCGCGTCTCGACGGGGCGCCTGCTCGCCAAGGCCGTCGAGCAGGACGACGGCGTCGCCCTCACCACCACCGACCACGAGGGGCGCCGCCTCGTCACGGAGGTCGAGCACGTCATCGCCGCGACCGGGTTCGTCCCCGACGTCGAGCGGCTCACCCTGCTCGCGCCCGAGCTGCGCGACCGGATCACGACCCGGCTCGGGGCGCCGGTGCTCAGCCGCGACTTCGAGGCGTCCACGTCCGGCCTCTACTTCGCCGGGCTCGCCGCCGCCCCCACCTTCGGGCCGGTCATGCGGTTCGTGCACGGCGCCGACTTCGCCGCCCGGCGGATCGCGCGCCACATCGTCCGGCGGACGCCGCGCGTGCGGGTGCCGGCGAGCCGACCGTCGGCCTTCCTGGAGCCGGGAACCTCCTCCCAGAGGTGAAGAATCCTCCTCCGAGCCGGCGGTGCGCCCCAGGGCGCCCGCCGGCTCCCGGCTCTCCGGGACCGGCCGGCCGTCACCCCCAGGGCGGCCGGGCCCGGCGGCGCGCGCGCTCGGCCCTGGCGACGGCCACGGACCACTGCAGGCGCGAGTAGAGCGTCCACGCGCCGCACCGGCCGCGCGCGGGCGCCGGGTCATGAGCGGTGGAAACGGCGGAGAGCATGATCAGGTCGGCGTCGGCGCGGGTGACGAACCGGCGGGTCTCGCGCCGGGGGCGCTGGGAGCGCGCGGGCAGCAGGCGCGCCATCGCGGACGAGGGATCGATCATCGCAGGCTCCTCGCTGGACGGCCGGTTGTGACCGCCCGCTCACTGAATGTAGCGCACCGATACCGTCCACCATGCTTCTCCCGGACGCCAGGCATGGGGGCGGCGCCTGACGGTCCCGCAAGGGCACCGAGGCTCCGGAGAAAGCCATGCGTCTCGACAAAAAGAAAGAGCCTGGCAAAAAGGGCGACAGGTACCGGGAAACCGGCCGAGATAAAAGCCAGATTAATGCCACGGTAAATGATGGGGAGACACGGCGGGAGACCGGCCAATGGCTCCTTGATCGGTGTTGCGGCGGTGCTACGTTCATGCCGTCCGGAACGACCGGGACCCGAAAACGACCTGGCCACGGCCATGGCGACGAGAGGAAGCGGCTGTGCACACCGAACCGATCCAGCGCGGGGCGAAGCGCCCGCAGGGTCGGCCGCGGCACGCCCTCCTCTCCGTTCTGGTCCGCCTGGTCGCCGTCGCGGGCTTCGCGTTCGCGGGATGGCTCACGCTCTCCGCGCTGACCCACTCCGCCTTCGCCGCCGAGCGGGCCGCACGCCCCGCCGCCGCCCCGGACGACCACGGTCTCCTCGACCAGACCCCGCGCGTCGCCAACCTGGACGGCGCGGCCGCCATCCGCCACCTCACCGCCGACCACGACCCCCAGGCCCGCAAGGGCCAGGCCGGTCAGGCCCGGCACGAGGGTCAGGCCCGCCACAACGGCGGCCACGCCGCCCACGGCGGCCAGGCCCGTCAAGGCGGGCTGGTCCGCGGCGGCGGGCAGGGGGCATCTCTCTCCGAGGCCGTTTCGGACTCCGCTCCCGGCGTTGGCCGTGGCTCTGGCCTCGGCTCTGTTTCCGGGGCCGTCCCGGGTGGTGTGCGGGAGATCGGAGAGCACCCCGTCCGGTACCTGCGGGCACGGCAGCAGGATGTGCTCGACGGCAAGGACCGGGCCGTCAGCCAGGTGCGTGACGTGGCCGGCGAGGCCGGGGTGCCGGGCGTGCGCGTGTCCGACCTCCTTCAGGAGCGTCCTGTCATCGGGGGGCTCGTCCACCGGGTGACGGACCAGCAGCCGCTGCTGGAGGACGGCGCACCGGCCGGCGCCCAGCAGGGGCCGAAGGCGCAGCGCGGCGTCGACCGGGCCCGGGACGAGGCGGCGCCCGCCGCCGCGTCGCACGCCAGGCCCGCGGCCGTCCCGGTCGCGGCGAGCGCGGGCGAGCCGGCGCACGAGAGCGCCGAGCCCTGCAGGGGCTGCCGCGGCGACCACCGCACTCCCTCGCCCGGTCCCGCGCTGCCGTCCGGCCAGGACGCCCCGCGCGGCGGCGGCTCGGCGGGCGGGCACCCGTTCGCCCCGTTCGCCGACCTGCTGAACCGGCAGTACCCGGCGGCGCCGTCCGCCGCCGACCCGGGCACCTTCCGCCGCACGGCGCTGCGCGACGTCGCCGCGCCCGGCGGCCCCTCCGTCGTCCCCGACTAGGAACCCCCGTCCGGCCGCGAACGGCCGGCTCACGGCGGCCGCGTGCGACGCACGCCGCGCGCCCTCACCTCGATCTTTACCGGAAACGCAACGGCCGCGCCTGGCCGCTGCCAGTCCTGCGCCCACCCGGATGGTGCCGCGCAGCGATCACCACCGATCACCACCGATTCGCAAAGAACCGACAGGAGCAACACATCATGCGTATCTGGTCCAGGAACACCGGCCGCGCCGCTCTGGTGGCCGCGAGCGCCCTCGCCGTCGGAGCCGCCTTCGCCACCGCGGTCCCGGCCAGCGCCGACGAGTCGTTCGGCGGCGGCCACGGCGGCCGCGGCGGGGTCGACATGACCAGCGCCGGCAACTTCGGCCTGCTGAACGGCACCCAGGTGTTCGCGCCGATCAGCATCCCCGTCAACGTCTGCGGCAACGCCATCGCGGTCGCCGGGCTCTCGCGTGCCCAGTGCAAGGGCGGCGCGTCCGTCAAGAGCAACCACCGGCAGGCCGACTCGGGCTACCGGACGGCCGGCGACTGGGGCGGCGGCGGCTGGGGCGGCCACGAGGGCGGCCGCGGCGGGGTCGACATGACCAGCGCCGGCAACTTCGGGCTGCTGAACGGCACCCAGGTGTTCGCGCCGATCAGCATCCCGGTCGACGTCTGCGGCAACGCCGTCGGCATCCTCGGCGCGGCCCAGGCCGCGTGCAAGGGCGGCGCGTCCGTCAAGCGGCACGGCGACCCCAAGGTGAAGATGACGAGCGCCGGCAACTTCGGCGCCGCGAACGGCACCCAGGCATACATCCCGGTCAAGGCCCCGATCAACGTGTGCGGCAACGCCGTCTCGCTGCTCGGCCTCGCCGAGGCGCAGTGCAAGGGCGGGGCGACCGTCGAGGAGGGCCACGGCCACAAGGAGCTGCCGCCCACCCTGCGGACGCCCAAGAAGAAGAAGCCGTACAAGCCGTCCAAGCACCGTCCGGCCGCCAAGCACAAGAAGCTGCCCTCGACGATGCGCTCGGAAGGCCAGCGCATCGCGAACACCGCGCCGAAGACCGCCCCGAACTACCGCCGCGCGGACGCCCTGCCCGCCGTCAAAGGGTTCGTGGACGGGCTCAGGCGCACGGTGAAGGTGCCCGGCGTGGACGTCAAGCCCGGCCAGATCGGCCCGAAGGTGCCCGCGGGCAAGGACACGCCCGTCACCCTCGGTTCTCCGATCCTGCGCTGAGCACGTGTCGGCCTGGATGACGATCCGCGGCCGATGAACAGCGGAGAAGGGGCGGCAGACGTGCCGCCCCTTCCCATGCCAGCAGAGTCCCGAGCTATGGAGAGGGAGCCATGCTCGACCGAAAGTCCCTGTTCGCGGCGGCTCTCGCCGCGTGCTGCGCGGTGCCCGTCCTCGGCGCCGTGACCGGGGCGCGGGCCACCGGAACGGCGGCCGCCGCTCCGGCGGCGGCCACCGCCGCCCGGCCCCGGACCGGCGCGATGATCGCCCAGATCCGGATCAGGCGGATGGGCCTGAAGATGGGCGTCCGGCAGGGCGTCACCGAGGCCGTGCTGCGGCGCGGCGTCGGGCACTACCCGGGGACGGCGCTCCCCGGGCGGGAGGGCAACGCCGTCCTGCTCGGGCACCGGACGACCTGGCGCGCCCCGTTCTTCCAGCTCGACCGGCTGCGGCGCGGTGACCGGATCGTCCTGCGGGTGGGCCGCCGGTCCTACGTCTACCGGGTGCGGACCAGGCGCGTCGTCGACCCGCGGGACCGGCGGGCGCTGGAGCCGGTCCCGTTCAAGCGGGCCAGCGCGCCCCACGGCAGGTACCTCACGCTCGTCACCTGCACGCCCAAGGGCTCGGACCGGCACCGCCTCGTCGTCGTCGGCAGGATGGACTCCGGGCGCTGACCCGCGCTCCCGCGGCGGGACGCTGGGACGGTGCGTGCGGCTCGCGCCGCTCAGCGCCCGCCGTAGAGGGCGATCAGCCCGTCGTAGTCGCCCTTGCCGAGCGTGGCGGGCCCGTTGTCGCAGGACGCGAGGGACGGCGTCATCGTGAGCATGCGGTGCTCGGCGCCCTCCACGTGGGAGAGGCCGAAGACGTGGCCCGCCTCGTGCGCCGCGACCGCCTCGGCGGAGTAGCTCCCGGACGGGCACGTCCCGCCGGTCCACCACCGCTTGCCCCGCGCCTGCACGGCCATGTCCGTCTCGACCGTCGTCGGGCCGGAGAACCACGTGCAGGTCGCCGCGAGGACGGGCGCCTCGGCGCTCGGCATGGCCAGCCAGCCGAACGTGTTGACCCGGTCCCGGGTCCCGCACGCGGCCGAGCTCGTCACGTTCGGGGGCCTGCTGCTCTGGCCCGCGTAGCTCTCGGTCACGTCCGGCGAAGGCGTGAAGCGCCCCGTGTTCGTGCAGTCGGTGCGGGCCTCGGGGACGGCGGCCACGCCTCTGGCGATCGGATCCCTCGGCAGCCCGGCCGTGCCGGCGTAGTAGTTCCACCGGACGGCGGTGCCCTTCGGCCACTTGCTGGACTGGGGACGGTACGCGCCGTCCTGGCACGCCTGCGCCGGCGCCCGGAACTGGCGCGGCCTGCCCTGCGGCACCCGGTCGCCGTGCGTCCCGATCGTGATCTCACCCGCCCGGGAGTTCACCCCGATGTGCAGCTCGGCGGCCCCGTCGGTGCGCAGCGCGTACGCGATCAGGGAGGTCCCGTCGGACGGGACGGTCGCCGTGAGGCCGTTCGCGCCGCGCACCGTCCGGCCGCGCAGGTCGCAGTCGGCGATCTTGATCTTCTGCGGCATCGCGCGGGCGGTGAGCGTCCCGCCGGGCTTGCACCAGCTGGGCGGGCGCCGGACCGCGGCGGTCCCGGCGTCCGTGAACGCCGTGCACGCCAGGGCGGCCGCAACCGCCGCCGCCGTGGCCGCCACCGCGGCCGCCCGTGGGGCCGCGAGTGAGGCCGGCTCCGCCGTTGACCGCCGGCCCGGCCGAGAAAAGTCGCGCATATCGGTTCTCCGATGTGTGGGAACGTCCCTCGCAGTCTTCGCGCGGAGCGGGGCCGGGAAAACCGCGCCCGGATAAAATGATCACCATCTTGACAAAGGTGCCATTCGCCAATGAGTTACTTGTGGGTATATGTCGGAAAAGGTGTGATGGAGACCGTGGGGTGGTCGCTGTAAATATGTGGTAAATCGTTCCCTATAGTTCTGCAAACGCGTTTATAGCGACCGTGTCCGGAAAAGCAGCAGGTAACGCGGCAACTCGGGATCAACTGAACACCGCTACCGATAGGCGGGCTCCACCTCCCCCCGGCCCCCCGCCGTCCGGAAGCGTTCACGGAAGCGGAGGTGCTCAACGTGCAGACGCAGACACAGGTGCGGGAGCTCATGGGGATGAGCGTGACCGACACCCATGGGACGAAGGTCGGCACGGTCAAGCAGGTCTACCTCAACGACGACTCCGGTTCCCCGGAGTGGGTGACCGTGCACACCGGCTGGTTCGGAATGCGTGAGAGCTTCGTCCCGCTGTCCGGGGCCCGCAAGGCCGAGGACGCCCTGCAGGTCCCCTACGACAAGGAGACCATCAAGGGAGCCCCGAACGTCGACGCCGACGAGCACCTGTCGCATGCGCAGATCGTGGACCTGTACAGGCACTACGGAGTGCGTCCCCCGGGCGGCCGCCGCACGGGCGGGGAGACGGACACGGGCACTTCCGAGAAGACGGCCGAGAGCGCGGGAACGGCGGGAACGACCGGCACCACCGAGCCGGGCGAGGCCGTCGGCACGCGGGGCGCCGCCGAGACCGCGGGCACCACCGGAACGGCCGGAACCACCGAGGCCGCCGGGACGACGGGGACCGCGGGGACCACGGGCGCCGCGGGAATGGCCGTCCACCCCGAGCGCGGCAAGCGCGGCCCGGCGGGCGAGCGGGCCGGCGGGCGGGCCATGCCGCCCCAGTCGGCGCGCGAGGGCGCCGAGGCGCCGATGACCGAGATCACCCGGTCGGAGGAGCAGCTGCGCATCGGCACCGAGCGGCACGAGGCGGGCCGCGTCCGGGTGCGCAAGTGGATCGAGACCGAGACGGTCGAGCAGACGATCCCGGTCTCGCACGAGGAGATCCGGATCGACCGCGAGCCCATCGCCGGCGGCCGCCCGGACCCGGAGGTGACGATCTCCGAGGCGGACCAGGAGATCATCCTCTACGAGGAGCGCCCGGTCATCTCCAAGGAGACCGTGCCGGTCGAGCGCGTCCGGCTCCGCACCGAGCAGGTGCAGGACGAGCAGACCGTCCGTGGCGAGCTCCGCAAGGAGCGCATCGAGGTCACGCGCGACGACGGCGCCCGCGGCCCCCGTCCCGAGGGGCGCGGGGAGGGCGGCGAGCCCTCGGCGTGAACGCCTTCCGCGTGACCTGACACCGACCACCCCGGATGGCGGAGCGTCCCGCCGGTCGATACTCACCCGCCGGCCGGCGGGGCACCCGCTCCGGCGCTTCGCGGCGGCCGGTCTCCGCACCGGCGCCTGGTGGCCAGGTGTGGCCGACGGGGCCGGAGTTGCGGCATGTTCCGGCGGACGCGCGCGTCCCGGAAGCACGGCGGCCGGACGGGTGGGGCCTGTGCGCCCTCCACCTGTCCGGCCTGCTTTGTTCGGTCCATGATTCAACGTGTGAACTTAGTTCCCGTCAAGCCCTCTTCCATGTTTTCCACAAGGCCGCGGCCGGGCCGATGAAGATCCGTTGACAGCCGCCCGGCGGCGGGGGAGGTTCCAGATGACGTCGCCGGCGCAGGGGTCACGGCCGTCCGGGCGAGCCGTGACCCCTGCGTCCGGCCGTGCGCGGTCCGCCGGGCCGCGCGGCGTCCTTCGGAGCGACCCAGGAGGGACGAGTTGCCACACTCCCGCAGACGTGCCGTCGCCACCCGGATCGGGCGATCACTGGTCGCGCTCGCGACCGTCGCCGCCCTTCCGCCGGCCCTCGCGGCGCGGCCCGCCACGGCCGACGCCCCCCGGCAGGCCCCGTACCTGAACCCGCGGCTGCCCGCGGCGGACCGGGTGAAGGACCTGCTCGGCCGCATGACCCTGGAAGAGAAGGTCGGCCAGATGGCGCAGGCCGAGCGCGGCGCGATCGACGGCGACCGCGACCAGATCACGAAGCTGGCCCTCGGGTCGGTGCTGTCCGGCGGCGGATCGACGCCCGCCGGCAACACCCCCGCGGGCTGGGCGGACATGGTCGACGCCTACCAGTCCAAGGCCCTGGCGACCCGCCTGAGGATCCCGCTCCTGTACGGGGTCGACTCGGTGCACGGCCACAACAACCTCGTCGGCGCCACCGTCTTCCCGCACAACATCGCGATGGGCGCGACCCGCGACCCCGGCCTCGTCCGCCGGGAGGAGCAGATCACGGCCGTCGAGACGAAGGCGACCGGCCCGCAGTGGGTGTTCGCGCCCTGCGTCTGCGTCACCCGCGACCTGCGGTGGGGGCGCGCCTACGAGAGCTTCGGCGAGGACCCGCGCCTCGTGATCCAGATGGAGACCGGCCTGGAGGGCTTCGAGGGACGGCGCGAGAGCGACCTCGCCACGAACCGCCACGTCCTGGCGACGGCCAAGCACTTCGCCGGCGACGGCGACACGGTGTTCGGCTCCTCCACCAGCGGCACGTACACCATCGACCAGGGCGTCACCGTCACCGACCGGAAGCACTTCGAGGCGGTCGACCTCGCGCCCTACGTCGTGGCGGTCAGGAAGTACGGCGTCGGCAGCATCATGCCCTCGTTCTCCAGCGTGGACTGGAAGGAGGACGGCGTCGGCGACCCGGTCAAGATGAGCGCGCACAAGGAGCTGCTGACCGACGTCCTGAAGAAGAAGATCGGGTTCGACGGCTTCCTCATCAGCGACTGGGAGGCCATCCACCAGATCCCGGGCGACTACGCCACGCAGGTCCGCACGTCGGTGAACGCCGGCATGGACATGTTCATGGAGCCCTACAGCACGCCGCAGTTCGTCCAGACGCTGCTGGCGGAGGTGCGGGCGGGCCGCGTGGCGACGTCGCGGATCGACGACGCGGTGAGCCGCATCCTGAAGGCGAAGTTCGAGCTCGGCCTGTTCGAGCACCCGTACACCGACCGCTCCAACGCCGGGACGATCGGGTCGCCCGAGCACCGCGCGGTCGCCCGTGAGGCCGTCGCCAAGTCGCAGGTCCTGCTGAAGAACTCCGGGAACGCGCTGCCGCTGCGCAAGGACCGGCGCATCTACGTGGCCGGGGCCAACGCCGACGACATCGGCAACCAGGCCGGCGGCTGGACGGTCACCTGGCAGGGCTCGTCCGGCCCCATCATCCCGGGCACGACGATCCTGGACGGCATCAGGCAGAACTCGTCCCATGTCACCTACAGCCGGGACGCGTCGGCGCCGACCGCCGGCAGCGACGTCGGGATCGTGGTGGTCGGCGAGAAGCCGTACGCGGAGGGCGTCGGCGACGTCGGCAACGGCCACACGCTGAACCTGTCCGACGCCGACCGGGCCGCGGTCGACAAGGTCTGCTCCGCGATCAGAACCTGCGTCGTCCTGGACGTCGCGGGGCGCCCGCAGATCGTCACCGACCAGCTGGCGAAGACGGACGCGTTCGTCATGTCCTGGCTGCCCGGCAGCGAGGGCGCGGGCGTCGCGGACGTCCTGTTCGGCAGGCGCCCGTTCACCGGCAGGCTCCCGGTGACCTGGCCGCGCAGCGAGGCCCAGGAGCCGATCAACGTCGGCGACCGCGACTACCGGCCCCTGTTCCCCTACGGATACGGCCTGAGGACCCGCGTCCGACCCTGACCGGCGTCCGGCGGCGGGACCGGTCGCCTTCGGGCGGCCGGCCCTGCCTTCATGGCCCCGCAGGTCATCGGCCCGCCCGCCCAAAGCCCGGTTTATCCCGCTTCCGATGGGTGAGGCTGCCTCCAGCGCCCGACGGGCGGTGCACGCTGCTGGATCGGCACAAGGGGAGACCGGGTGGAACGGGAGCCGCGGACGGCGTTCGTCCTCGGGGGCGGGGGCGTGCTCGGCGCGCACGAGGTCGGCATGCTCCGGGCGCTGCGGGAGACCGGCGTCCGCCCCGACCTCGTCGTCGGAACCTCGATCGGCGCGCTCAACGGCGTGTTCGTCGCGGCCGGGCCGGACGCGGCGGTCGAGCGGCTCACCAGCCTGTGGTCGGACGAGTCCGTCCGCGACGTGTTCGGCTCGCCCGTCCTCGCCCGGCTGTGGAGGCTCGCCCGGTCCGGCACGCACCTGCACTCCAACGAGCCGCTGCGCCGCATGCTGGACGAGCTGCTCCCCGTCCCGTCGTTCGAGGACCTGGAGATCCCGTTCCAGTGCGTCGCCGCCGGGATCGAGACCGCGATGGCGCACTGGTTCACCGGGGGCCCGCTGATCCCGGCCGTGCTCGCGTCGTCGGCCGCGCCGGGGCTGCTGCCGCCCGTCCGGGTGGGGGAGCGGCACTACTACGACGGCGGCCTCGTCCACAGCATCCCGGTCAGCCGGGCCGTGATGCTCGGCGCCACCGACATCTACGTCCTGCACGTCGGCCGGATCGAGCGGGACCTCGCGCCCCCGCGCCGGCCCTGGGAGGTCGGCCTCGTCGCGTTCGAGATCGCGCGCCGGCACCGGTTCTTCGAGGAGATGGCGAACCTCCCGGAGGGCCTGACGGTCCACGTCCTGCCCGCCGGGGCCAGGCCGCAGAAGGCGGGGGTCGACCTCACCCAGGTCCGCTACAGGAACGCGTCAGGAATCCAGGCTCACATCGAACGCGCCTATCAGGCATCTTTGAATTACCTGAAAGAGCGAGCGTGAGATGCTGCCACCCCGATTCGTGCGCCGCCTGGTGTGCACGCCCCTGCTGTTCGTCCTGACCCTTCTGGTCGTGGTGCTGTTCCCGGTCGCCTTCGCGGTGACGTCCCTGGCCGGGCGCGAGCGCAAGCGGGCCCAGCGCCTGCTCTGGTTCAGCCTCACGTGGGGGACGCGGGAGACGGCGGCCGTCCTGGAGTGCGGGTGGCTGTGGCTCCGGCGCCGCACCCACGACGACCGGCACTACGACATCATCCGCCGCTATGTCGGCGCCCTCTACGCGTCCGCGCAGCGGCGGCTCGGCCTGCGCGTCGAGGTGGACGGCACCTGGGACGGCACTGGTGACGGCCCTGGGGACGGCTCGGCCGCCGACCGGCCCCTGATCGTGCTCAGCCGGCACGCCGGGCCGGGCGACGCGCTCCTGATCGTCCACCACCTGCTGTCCGAGTACCGGCGCCGCCCCCGGGTGGTCATGAAGGCGCTGCTCCAGCTCGACCCCTGCATCGACATCGCCGCCAACCGGATCCCGAACGTGTTCGTCACCCCGGGCGGCGCCGCGGACGCCGTCGGCGAGCTCGCCGAGGGACTCGGCCCCGGCGAGGCGCTGCTGATCTTCCCCGAGGGCGGCAACTTCTCCCCGGAGCGCCGCCGCCGCGCGATCCGCCGGCTGGCCCGGATGCGCCGCGCGGACGAGGCGGCCCGCGCCGCCGCGATGCGCAACGTGATGCCGCCGCGGCCCGGCGGAGTGCTGGCCGCGCTCGACTCCGCCCCGTCCGCCGACGTGGTGTTCGTCGCGCACTGCGGGCTCGACCACATGGCCACGGCCGGGGACGTCTGGCGGCGCGTGCCGCTGACCGGACCCGTCCGGGCCCGCTGGTGGCGCGTGCCCGCCGAGGACGTTCCCGGCGACCGCGACGCCCGCGTCAGCTGGCTCTACGAGAACTGGGAGCGCGCGGACGCGTGGATCAGCGCGCAGCGGGCGCCCGCGCCGAAGTGACATCATGGACGCATGGGCGATGAGGGGTCCGTGCGGGTCGATCTGTGGATCTGGTCCGTGCGGCTGCTGAAGACCCGCTCGATGGCGTCGACCGCGTGCCGGGCGGGCCACGTCCGGGTGAACGACGAGCGCGCCAAACCGTCCACCTCGGTCAAGCCGGGCGACGTCGTCAGGCTCCGCCACGACGGGCGGGAGCGCGTCGTCGTCGTGCAGAAGACCATCCGCAAGCGGGTGTCCGCGCCCGTCGCGCAGGAGTGCCTGATCGACAGGAGCCCGCCCCCGCCGCCGCGCGAGGCGCTCATCCCCATCGGCCGCCGGGAGCGCGGCGCGGGCCGTCCCACCAAGCGCGACCGCCGCGAGCTCGAACGCGTCCTCGACCGCTACCGCATCCTGAACGAGCCCCCGAAGGACGACTAGGAGCCGGTGGCGTAGCGGCGTTCGGACTCCAGCGCCGACGCCACGTCCCGCGGGTAGGCGCGCCGCGCCCTGAGCAGCAGCAGACCGTTGCCCAGCAGCGGTATCAGCGCCAGCAGGAACACCCGGTCCAGGCCGACGCCCGCCGCCCGGCCCGCCCCGAGGACCCCCGACAGCCAGCCGAACAGCACCGGCGCGGCCGCCTCCCCGGACATGCGGACGATCGTCCGGATGGCCTCCGCGCGCCCCCACAGCCGGAAGTGGACGACGTCCAGCCGCACCGCGTCCAGCGGCGGGTTCGCCGCGGCCAGCGCGGCGGAGGCGAGCGTGAACAGCGGCAGCGCGACCAGCGCCCGGTCGGTGAGCAGCGCGGGCAGGAACAGCAGCGCCGACGCGGCGAACGCCACGCCCGGCACACCGACCCGCGAGGTCACCCGCCCGCCGCGCAGGAGCCGGTCGGCCAGCCGCCCCCCGACCAGCACCCCGGCCAGCGCCGCCGCCCCGGCGACCGGCAGGAACGCCGACAGCCCGCCCTGCCCGACCGCGTACCGCTCCATCACGAAGACCAGCGCGAACGTGCGCATCCCGGCGAAGAAGAAGTAGCCGACCGCGGACGCCAGGATGATGATCACGTTCGTGCGGATGGCGAGCACGTACCGGGCGGCCTGCGCCAGCGTCATCCGCTCGGGGTCCTGCGCCAGGACGTTGCGCGGGTCCGGGCGCACGCCCGCCCGGTCCACCTGCCGCTGCGCGAGCTCCTCCCCGCCCCGCCCGCCGGAGGTCCCCTGCGCGCCGCGCGCCGGCTCGGGCAGCATCCTCCACAGCAGCACGGCCAGCACGAACCCCAGGCCCGCGACGAACCAGAACGAGACCCGCCAGCTCGCGAACGCGGCGATGTTGCCGCCCGCCAGCAGCCCGAACCCGACCCCGACCAGCTCTCCGGCGAGGATCCGCCCGTACGTCGCGGCCCGCTCCTCGGGCGGGAACAGGTCCCCGATCAGGGACGCCACCGTGGGTCCCGCCGTCGCCGTCACCGCGCCCAGCGCCACCCGCGACGCCAGCAGCCACTCGTACGACTCCGCCAGCCCCCCGAGGACCATCGCGGCGCTCCACAGCACCACGCTGCCCGCCAGCAGCGGCACCCGCCGCACCCGGTCGGTGAGCTGCCCCACCGGCACCGTCGCTATCGCGCCGACCGCCGCCGGCGCGGCCGTCAGCACCCCGACCTGCGTGTTGCCGATGTGCAGGGAGCTGCGCAGCTGGTGGACGATCGCCCCGATGACCCCGGTGTCCGCCGCGTTCAGCGCGAGGACGCAGGCCATCAGCACCACGACGCGCGCCCGGCGCCTCCCGCCCAGCCGGTCCGCCAGCGCGGTGCTCATCCGCCTCCACGGCCGCGGGGCCGACGCCGGTGCCATTGCGCTCTAGTGCCCCCGCGCGGCCGGGGTATGTCCCGGCCGCGACCGTGATGACCTGGGGTTCCGCTGTCCGCCCTGCCCCGGCGTCAGTCTCCGCGCGCCCCGGCGGGCGGGGCGATGAGCGCGTACATCAGCAAAATGCACAGCGCGATCGTCAGCACCGACCAGATCGGGAACGCGGCCAGGAACGCCAGGTGCCCGAGGGCGGCGAGGAAGGCGAACACGACCCCGACCACCCGCGCCCACATCTTCCCGGTCAGGATCCCGACGCCGACGACGACCTGCAGGGCGCCGAGGACGAGCCAGTACCAGCCCCACGCGGTGAAGTTGAAGACCAGGATTTGGTTGGAGTTCACGACGTAGTAGCTGTCCTTGAACAAGGCCACCACCCCGTCGATGACGTTGAACGCGCCCACCACCATGGAGAGCACTCCCGCGAAGGTGAGCCATCCGGAGAGCTGGTAGCTCTGGCCCGTCGATACCGATCGGCCCCCGTGGGTCATCCTCGTCGTCATGAGACCTCCCGATCGAGCTGCATGTTCATGTCGAGAAGTCCCCTTTATTGCATATTAGGCAAACCATGCCGCCCAGTTATTTGACGTCCCTTTGAGGCAAATGTGGCGGCGGTGTGCCCCCACCGCCCGCTCCGCCCGCCGGGCTCCGCGGCCCGGCCTCCCAGATTGTGCAATAAGTCTTGCGCAATAGTTCTTGTGCATGTGACGATGGCCGCATGACCGAGCCGAACGACGTGCCCAAGGTGACCGACTCGCGAGTGCTGGCCGCGATGTCGCACCCGCTCCGGCGGCGCCTCCTGGACGTCCTCAAGGTCCACGGCCCGTCCACCGCCAGCACTCTCGCCGACCGGACCGATCAGGCCGTGGCCAACATCAGCCACCACCTGAAGGTGCTCGCCGCCGCCGGCCTGACCGTCGAGGCGCCGGAACTCGCCAGGGACCGCCGCGAACGCTGGTGGCGGCTCGCCGCGCCGGAACTCCGCTGGGTCACCGGCGACTTCGACGACGACCCCGCCCGCCAGGCCGTGGCCGGCGCGGCCGTCTCGCTCGCCCTCGACCGGCAGATCGGCCTGGTCCGCGCCTGGCACGCCGTCCGGGAGCAGCGGGGGGCATGGAACGGCGCGGCCTTCTCCGCCGACACGTGGCTGCACCTCACGCCCGCCGAACTGGGCGAGCTGGAACAGGAACTCCTCGCGCTGCTCGCCCGGTGGGAGCGGCGGGACGTCCCCGACGACGGGCAGCCCCGCGAGCCGGTCTTCCTGTTCGCCCACGGCGTCCCGGCCGAACCGTGACCACCGCCCCGACCGCCGCCGCCCCCGCGCGCGGCGGCCTCGGCGGGCACCGCGACTTCCGCCTGCTCTGGATCGGCCAGGCCACCGGCAAGCTGGGAAGCAGCGTCACCGGCGTGGCCCTTCCGCTGGCCGCGGTCGCCGTCCTCGACGCGAGCACCTTCCAGGTGGCGCTGCTCTCGGCCGCGGCCTGGGCGCCCTGGCTGCTCCTGGGCCTCCCGGCGGGCGCCTGGGTCGACCGCCTGCCGCGCCGCCCGGTGATGCTCGCCTGCGACCTCTCGGCCCTGCTGCTCTTCCTCAGCGTCCCGGCCGCCGCCTGGCTCGACCGGCTGACCGTCGCCCACCTGGCGGCCGTCGCGCTGGGCGCCGGCTGCGCGGGCGTGTTCTTCCAGACGGCCTACCAGGTCTACCTGCCGTCCCTGCTGGACCGCGGCGACCTGGCCGCGGGCAACGCCAGGGTGCAGGCGACCGAGGCCGCCGCCCAGGTCGGCGGCCCTGGGCTGGCGGGGCTGGTCATCCATCTCGCGGGAGCGGTGAACGCCGTCCTTCTCGACGCGGCGAGTTACCTCGTCTCGGCCGCCTGCCTGCTGGCGATCCGGACCCGCGAGGCCCGCCCCGCCCGCGACCGGCGCGGGACGCTGCGGCAGGAGATCTCCGAGGGCCTTCGCTTCGTGGCCCGCGACCCCTACCTGCGGGTGCTGACCCTGTTCTCCGCCGCCAGCAACATCTGCCTGTTCGGGTACCAGTCG
Organism: Actinomadura verrucosospora; assembly: GCF_039540335.1. Classification (NCBI taxonomy): domain Bacteria; kingdom Bacillati; phylum Actinomycetota; class Actinomycetes; order Streptosporangiales; family Thermomonosporaceae; genus Actinomadura; species Actinomadura verrucosospora. Next base: position 63,814 of record NZ_BAABEV010000015.1, read on the forward strand.
ATCCTGGTGGTGTTCCTCGTCCGCGAGGTCGGCGTCAGCCCGGCCACGGTCGGCGTCCTCGCCGCCGCGACCAGCCTGGGCGCCGTCCTCGGCGCGGCCGCGGCCTCCGTCCCGTCCCGCCGCTTCGGCTCGGCCCGCACCCTGCTCGCCGCCGAGATGGGCGCCGCGCCGTTCGGCCTGCTGGTCCCGCTCGCCGCACCGGGCGCGGGGCTGCTCCCGGCCTTCGCGGGAGGGTTCGTCATCGCCGCGGGCGTCGCCGCGGGCAACGTCCTCAAAGGGACCTTCCGGCAGACCTACAGCCCCCGCCCGCTGCTCGGCCGGATCACCGTGAGCATGCAGCTGGTCAGCTACGGCACCATTCCGCTCGGCGCCCTGCTGGGCGGCGCACTGGGTACGGCCCTGGGCGTCCGTCCCGCCATGTGGATCACTACGGGCGCGCTGGCGCTCTCAGGGCTGACGCTCCTGGCAGGCCCCCTCCGCCACGACCGAGACCTCCCGTCGAGTCCCGGCTGAGCGCGGGTTCAGCCCGGCGATCCAGGCTTGCGCGCCAGCACGAGCCGTCCCCGCGGACTGCCGTCCGCACGCGTCCCCAAGGCCGCCAACGGGACGGTCGTCACCCCGAACCCGGCCGCTGCCAGATCGCTCCGGAGCGCGTTCAGCGGACAGGTCCGGTAGTACATGACGAACGGGGGACGCCACACCGCGTTCCGGACCCGCATGACCAGATCGAACCCGAGCAGCGCCCAGTACAGGCGGGACATGATGGGCGGCGGCGCCCCCACGGGGAAGGCGAAGAGCCCGCCGGGCCGCAGCGCCCGGTACACCCCGCCGAAGAGCGCGGGCCGCTCCGCGGGCAGCAGGTGCCCGAGCGCCCCGAAGGTGACCGCCAGGTCGAAGGCTCCGTCGAAGGGCAGGGCCCGGACATCGGCCCGCACCCATCCGGCCTCCGGATGAGCCCGCCGCGCCTGTTCGAGCATGCCCGCGCTGAAGTCGACGCCCGCACTGCGCGCATCGCACACCCGTCCGAGCACCCGCATGCCCGCGCCCGTGCCGCAGCACACGTCCAGGCCCTCACCGAACGGCCCGTACGGCAGCAGCGCCTCGGCGGTCGCGTCGAGGACTCTGTCGGGCGTCCGGAAGGGCGTCTCGTCGAACTTCGGAGCCAGCAGGTCGTACCCGCGCTCGACCGACGACAGCGCCTGAACCGCCAACTCCCGCAAGGAAGGGCCCCGAGCCGAGAACACGCCCCAACCCTACTTCCAGGGAGCCGGAAGCCCGCGCCTCACTCCTCGGCGCCGCGCTCGGCGCCCGGGCCAGGTGATCGGAGGGTGAGGAGGGCGCGGTCGGTGACCGCGCCCTCCCTGTCGACGCCCGGTGACCTACGAGGCGCGGCTGAGGAAGGACCAGCCGATCTTCGCCGTGTCACCGAGGATTCTCAGGTCCCGCTCCAGGCTGGCGCAGTGCGCGTCCTCGATGTCGTCCTCCGACCGCCGAAGCAGGAACCCTTCACTCTGCGGTTCCAGGCCAATGCTCCTGTTCCCGAACGTGCTGTACATGCCGGGCCGGCCGATGGTCGTCGCCCAGTCCCACTCCCTGTACACGGAAGAGGGCAGGACTTCTTTCATCAGCTGCCGGTCGAAGCGCAGCAGGGGACGCGGGTTGGCCATCGACATGTGCCCGCGGAGCACGTGGTACACCTCCAGGAACTGGTCGAAGGTGCCCTTGCGCAGAACTTTCCCGCGGCGGGTCGCCCGAGGGTCGTCGGAGCCGCGGCTCGCGTCCGTCCCCCGGGTGTCCCGCATCGTCCGGACGTGGACGAGCCTGAACGGGACGCCGTCCTTGCCGATCCGCCACTGGCGGAAGAGCGGCGCACGGCCGTCCTCCAGGAACATCAGCGAAGCTCCGACGGCGGCCGTTGGCACGAACACCGGGGAGATCGCTGTGGCGATCAGCAGGTCGAGCGCCCTTTTCTCAGCGCTGAGAGTCCAGGCGGGTCCGGTCAGATTCGCTCCAGGGAGATCCGAGATCGTTTCCCGGATCGCCCCGAGCCTCTGCTGCAGTGCATGCAGCGGTTCTTGTTCTTTCATTTCGTTTGCGGGCACAGGATCAAGGTGCCCCCTCCTTCAGCCCTACTCTGTCGGCGGGACGAGGGGGAAGCCACCTATTCCGGTCCGTCACTGCATGAGTCTCCGGACGACCGCACACTGCGACGCCGACCGAAATATCGAGGCGACCGCTCAGAATGGCTTGGGCCGGAATCGCGGATCGTTCCCGAACCGGGTCTTCCTACGAAGGCCGAAGCCGCGCTGCCGGTTCGGGTTCCGAGCCGGTCAGGGCCGTACGGGGGCGGGTGGGATGCCGGCCAGGCAGGAGGTGCCGGGGACCCGCAGGTCGCGGATGAAGCCCGTCTGGATCGCGGCCACGCAGCCGCTGGGTTCCTGTTCGGCCACGTGACCGACGTTGGGCACCTCCACCACCGCGGCGCGGCGGAACTGGCGCGCGGCCTGCCGGCCCACGGCCGTCGGGGTGTTGGCGTCCAGGTCACCGGACACGACCAGCACCGGGACGTCGGGGAACGGCCCGCCGGTCGGCTGCACAGGGCCGCGGCGGTCCGGCCAGCGGACGCATGCGTCGCCCTGGTCGTAGCTCATGCTGGTCCAGGCCGTCTTGCCGAACGGCCAGTAGGCCCGCTCGGGCAGTGCCGCGCGCCCGGCGGAGAACTGCCGGAGGCGGGCGGCGACCGGCGCCCGGCGGTTCCACAGCGTCGGGTAGTCGTTGCACATCACGGCCGCGGCCAGTTCGGGATTGAAGGGCTGCTGCTCCTCTCGGTGGAGCGCCGACCCGCTCAGCGGTGCCACCCGCCGGGCGGCGTCGACCAGCGCCGTGGTGTCGCCGCGCAGGGCGTCGCGGACCATCGCGGGAACGTCGCCGATCCCGGCGGGGGCCGATTTGGCCGAGTCGTAGACGATCGCGGCCAGTGCGGTGTCGTCCAGCAGCCGCTGCGGGCCGTCCAGCGTGTAGGGGACCGGGCGTGCGCGCAGCCGCTGGGCGAGCCGCGCGACGTCGCGCAGGACCCGGTCGCCGTCGCAGGCGCCGGCGCTGCGCCCGCACACCAGCCGCAGCGACCGGCGGGCGGCGCTCGCGTTGGGGCGCGCCCACATGTCGAAGTCGAGCGGGTAGGCGCTGGAGAGCACCACCGAGCGCACGCGGCCCGGATGCCGCTGGGCGTAGACGGTCATCAGGTAGGTGCCGTAGGACTCTCCGAGCAGGTCCAGCCGCTCGATCCGCAGCTTGGCACGGACGGCGTCGATGTCGTCGGCGGTCTCGGCCGAGGTGTAGCCGCGCCCGCGAGCCCCGAGGGTCCGGCCGCACTCGCCGATCGCCCGGACGAAGCCGTCACGGGTGGCGGGCAGCGAACCGAGGGCCCCGCAGGCGACCGGGTCGGAGCGGTTCACCCCGCGCGGATCGACCAGGAGAAGGTCGTGGTCCTCCAGCAGGCCGCGGTACATCTGCGCGTACTGGGAGGCGGACGCGATCGCGGAGTTGCCGGGACCGCCGGGGTTGATGGTCACCGTCCCCTTGACGGGCCGGGAGGTGTCGCGGTGCTCGATCAGCGCATAGGCCACGGTGGTGCCGCCGAGTTCGGGACGCGCCCGTACCAGCGGCACCCGCACCGTCCCGCACACCGCACGTGCCACCGGCACGCACTCGGCCGGCCCGCTCCGCGGCGTCCCGGCCGCCCCTGCCTGCCCGGCGGCCATGCCGCCGGACGCGATCACGGCGGTCGCGGCTGCCAGCATGCCCGCCGTCCTGAAGATCAGTCGCATGCGGGGAGCATGATCGCTCGCTGGCCGACCGCGCATCGTCCCGAAAGGGGAACCCGCCGCCGATACCCGAGAGGGACTCGGCCTCGGTGCGCGCCGAGGCCGGGATGCGCGGGCGTCCGCCGCGAGTCGCCCGCCCGTTTCAGCGCGAGGGGCGGGTCGCCCGCACGAAGGCGACCCGGCCGAACCTCAGGTCGGCGTGCGCGACCTCCCGGGCGTCGTCGAACCCGGCCTCGGCGAGCAGCGCGATGACGCCGTCGCCGTGGTCACGGGACGCGACCGGGCCGTGCGCTCCCTGGGAACGCTTCGACCAGGGCAGGTGCCGGAGCGCATGGGCGAGGCCACGGCCGTGGCCGTGCTCGTGGTGGCCCTCGTCCCCGGCGTCGGAGGAGGGCCCGCCGAAGTCGGCGACGGTGACCGTTCCTCCCGGACGAAGTGCGCGCAGCGCGGCGCGCGCGAACGCGCTCCGGCCGTCGTCGTCGAGGTGGTGCAGGGCCAACGCCGAGACCACATGGTCGAGCGAGGCGTCCTCGGCGGGGAGGCGGTCGGCGTACCCCTGCACGAGCGTGAGGTCGACGCCGCGGCGCCGAGCCTTGCGGGCGGCCCTGCGAAGGGCGTCCGCGTCGGGATCGAGACCGGTCACTCGCGCGGCGGGCTGGGCGGCGAGCACGGCGAACGACAGGTTGCCCGTCCCGCAGCCGACGTCGACCACCGTCTGGCCCGGTCCGATGCCGGCGAGCCGGGCGGCGCGCTCGTGCAGGGCGCGGACCCCGACCACCCTGGAGAAGACGTCATAGAACGGGAGGAGCCAGGTCTTGCCCGCTCCAGGCAGGAACGGGCGGTCCCGCTCCTCCGGGGTTCGCTGGTCGAGGATGCGTACGTCCATGGGTGGGTGCCCCTTTGCGCGTCCGGTGGCGGGTCTGCCGCGAGAAGCCGGTGGCAGACTTGGGTGCCGTCACCGTCAAGTCTTGGACATTTCGCGGCCGACCAGCAGGACATACCTTTGGAGTCATGGGACATTCTTCGGTCGGCACCTCGCTGGGCCCCCCGTCGAGGCTGCGCACGACACGGTTCGACGGGACGCCCGTCTACCGCTACCAGCAGCGCCCCGGGCTGCCTCCCGTCACGGTGACCCGCTTCGACGCCGAGACCGCCCACGCCGACCTGCCGCCGGACCACCGGCACGCCCACGACTTCCTCGTCCTCGTCTACGTCGAGGAAGGCGCGGGCTCGGTCGCCATCGGAGGCGTCGAGCGACCGCTGCGCACCGGGGAGGTCCATGCCGTGTCGCCGGGGCAGGTCATCGGCGTCACGGAGGTCGCCGAACTCGCCCACAGCCGCGCGTGGTCGGTGGCGTTCACACCGGACGCCGTTCCCGCCCTGGCCTCGGTCTCCCCGCTGACCTGGACGCACCACCCCCTGCTGGCCCTCTTCGCCCCTGGCGCGGGGCACGCTCGGGTCGCCGAATCCCACCGACCAGGATGGTCGGCGCTCCTGGCGGACCTGGCCGGGGAACTCGCCGACCCGAGCCGTCTCGGGGCGCGCGAGGCCGTCTCCGCCACGCTCACCCGGCTCCTGGTCGCGGCCGCGCGGCTGGCGCCCGCCGCCCCGGGCGGCCCGGACCCCCTCGTCGAGCGGGTCTTCGCCGAGATCGAGGCGACGTTCCGCGAACCGGTCTCCGCCGCGGACGTCGCCCGCGCGCTCGGCTACACCCCCGGACACCTCACGACCGTGCTCCGCAGGCGTACCGGCCGCCCCCTCCTCGAATGGATCACCGAACGGCGCATGATCGAGGTCCGGCGGATGCTGCGCGAGACCGATCTGCCGCTCGACGCCGTGGCCGCCCGGACGGGACTGCGCGACGCCGCCTATCTCGTCCGCCGCTTCCGCAACCGCTACGGCGTCACCCCGCAGCGCTGGCGCCGCGCCGAGCGGGCCTGGCCATGACGACGCGGTGCCGTCGGCGTCCAGCCTCGTCGACGGCGCGTCAGGGCGTCGGCGCGTCCTGCCGGTGAGGGTTGCCGCTGGTAGGGTGCCCAGCGATCCGAGGGGGCGATCATGAGCTGTGCCGCGGAGCGGCGAACCGGACCGAGCGGCAACCGGCCGGCGAAGGTGAGCCTGTTCTTCGCCGGCTTCGGCGTCGCGGCTCTGGCGAGCTTCGCCACGGGCATCGCCTGGATCAATCCGGCGGTGTTCGTCGGTCTGGCGATGCTGTCCGCACTGGCGGCGATCATCGCCGGGCATGTCGGCCGCTTCCGGGGCCGCCGCCTCGACGGGGACGGGCGCGGAATGGCGCTGCTGGGGATCGTCCTGGGCTGGCTGCTGATCCTCGTCTGCGTGCTGGCGGTCGTCGTGGTGCTGGGGCTCATCACCGGCCTGGCCGTGCTCTCCGATGCCGCCGGCAGTGGATGACGCCGGCTCGCCGACTCTCACGTCGCCGGTCGCCGGGCCTTGACGTCGTTCATCCGTCGTAGGGGCTCGACAGAAACGCTTCGCAGTCGGATTCCCGGGAGCTGTCGTCCTGCATGGCGCAGGCCTTCATCCAGTTGCGGCCCCGCACGAGATCCAGGTAGCTCACCAGGGCCGCGCGAGCTCGTGCCTCGTCTCGTTCCTTCGCGGCGTGACCCTTGGAGACGAAGGACCACACCCCGATGAGGCAGCAGATCAGGAGGACAGCGAGCCAAGCTGACCGGCGCGGGCGTGCCATGGCGGTGAGGCTACGCGATGCGTCCCCGACGAGATACGACGATCACGGATCGCCGTCGACGGCAGCGCCATGTCACGACAGCGTGCAATCGTCTCCGCTTCAACGGCCTTCGCTCGCCAACAGCAATGAAAACGATTAGCGCCTTGAAACGATCTTCCGTATCGCTTGGGTCACGCTCCTGTGAGCGACTGGAAGATCGGGTCAGAATCCGGACGTTTTCGGTTACGTTTACGGCCATATCGGGCCCCCTCGCAAGGAGTACCCCCATGCGCACGAAGACGCGCCGTCTGGCCACCACCGTGGCCGCCTCTGCCCTGCTCGCAGGCGGTCTCGGCTACCTGGCCACCCCGGCCATGGCCTACACCGAGAAGTGCACCAGCTCGCAGGACACCACGATCGGCACTCCCGGCACCAACGTCAGCGTCCACATCAAGCTGTGCATCGTCGACAGCGGCGGCTACCACCAGGCGGTCGCCAACGGGACCTTCAGCGGTGGAGGCGGCACGACCGACAAGTTCGACAACTTCGACCTCAAGGTCCGGGTGGAGCGGTACGACTCCGTCTACGACACCTACACCTGCGACTTCACCAACCTGATCAACAACAACAGCAGCAGCGCCTTCTCGTGCGGCTGGGCCGTCTCCGGATCCTCCCTGAACTACGGATGGAGCGCCGACGGGGCGGTGAACTACGACATCAACCTCGACGGCCTGGGCGGCAAGACCTGGAACCTGACGGGCACCCCGACCATCTACTGAGCGGAAAACACGCGAGGCGTCCCTCCACCCGGATGGACGCCTCCCCGCACGCCGGGGGCCTGGAGCCGCCCCCGAAGCGACGGGCGCCGCCAGCCCAACCCTCGACGGTACGGTCAAGCGATCAGTGGCCGTATCGGAGGGCATCATGGCGGGTCCTGCACCTGGGAAGATCGAGCACTATGTGCAGATGTTCAAGCGATTGAGCGACCTCTCGGAGTACTTCTCCATCGAGGAGAACCTGTCGTGGACGGTGGTGCGCCCTCACAGGGCGCAGCTGACCGTGGAAGAAGTCGTACGCCGATTGCACGGCGAACCGGACGCCATCACGACGGACCGGCCCGCCGATTGCGTCTCCAACCTCGAATACGACGACCTGGCTGACACGGTTTTCCTTGAGCAGCGCGGCGACGCGGTCATCATCGTGGGATTCGGCACCGACACCGCCGAGGAAGAGACGCTGCGGCGGCTCAGCCAGAGCGCCACCGTTCACACGGTGTTCTGGGCTATCAACAACTTCAACAGGCTCTCCTACATCGTCGACGGCGCGGTGGTCACCGAACTGGACACCCTGTGCCCCCTGGACCGGTGGGGTACCGACCCGGAGGCACTGACCGACCACCTCGATGCGTTGCTCGACCTCCACGAGCGTTCCGACCCGGGCCCGGACTGGGAGACCGCGATGGCCACCCTGGAGTCGTTGACCGGCCAGCGCCTCGACGCCGACTGGTTCACCCGTCCACAACTGCTCGCAAAGGTGAACCGCCGTTAGCCGCGCCACTCTGTTGTCATGACCGCGTTCCTCAATTGAGAGGCCGACGGCGACATGCCGCCGCCAAGTTCGGAGTTTCGGCAATGCTTTTCGACGTCGCCCGCAGCGAACACGTCACCTTCTTCGGCGAGGAACGGCTCGCGACCCTGCCCGCCACCGCTTTCCCGCCATCCGCCGCGGGAACTGAGGGCGCCCGTCTCCTGCAGACCGTCGGCGTACCCACCGGGACGTTCTGGTTGCGTGAACCCGACGAGGAATCCGGTCGGCTGGCCCTCGTCCATGAGGTTGTCAATACCGAGGACTTCGAGGAAGCGGGCGAATGGCCCGTCATTGGCTGGCTCCTCAACGCCCATCTCGCCCTCGACCCCGGTTCCGGCAAGGTGCACGCCTTCGATCCCGACGAGGAGACCGCGCAAGAACTCCACACGGACGTCTCCTCTCTCGTCCAGGTCACCTTCCGTTTCCAACGCCTGCTCGACGAGTTCACCTTCAGCGGCGACGAGGAAGCCGAGTTCGAGCGCCTGGAGCGCGAGGTCGCGCGTATCTGTCAGGAGACGAGCAGCATCGACCCGCTCCCCTTCCAGGACGACGAGACCGTCTGGTCGGTGGTAGGCGACGAAATCGCCGCGGGCCAGCGCTTCAAAGGCGACAGCCCGGGAGCCCGCTCGCATCGCTGATTGGGGCCGTCGAGTCGATTTTCGGGGCCCTAAGGCCCTAGGGGTCGGGCATCGCGCTCCGTAGCGTTCCTGCTGATCAGTCGGGGGACCGATTAAGCAAGGAGCAGCATCCATGCGCCAGACCGCAATCCTGATCGGCCTTTCCGCCGCCGTTGTGACGGCCGGAGGGCTGATCTCGGCGACGACGCTGGGCCCCACGCCTCTGAAGGCGACGTCGATAGGTGCCCAGGAGGCCGAGGAGTTCGTCGTCCACGTGACTCCGGGAGGGAAGGCGGGGACGTCCGCCAAGCGGGGGAACACCGCCTCGTCCATGGCCGAGGCGGAGAAGATCCTGGAGGACAAGGGGGCGTCCAAGGCCACGGTGCTCGTCAAGGGCGGCACCTACAAGGACGAGGAATTCGAGTGGGACTACGCCCCGGCGGGCGGGGAGTTCACCGTCCGGCCCGAGTCGGGGACGGGTCGCGTGGTCTTCGACGGCGGCGGCCGCGACGGATACTGGGCCACCGTGCGCCCCGGCGCAGCGAAGATCCACTTCAGCGGCATGACCATCCAGAACTACACCGCGGGCGGCATCCTGTTCAGGGGCGACAAGGCCACCCGCAAGAAGATCAGCGGCGGTTCCGTCCGGGACATGACCTTCCGCAGGATCGGGACCAAATACGGTTCCGGCACTGAGGGGTACGGCGCCGTCCACATGTACTACTCGTGGAACATGAAAATCGAGAGGAACAACTTCTGGAACCTGGAGAACGACACGGTGCTCAGCCGCATCCACGGCGTCTACTTCTCCAACGGCTCTGGAAAGAACTCCGTTTCGGGCAACGCCTTCTACAAGGTCAGCGGTGACCCGGTGCGGGCCAGCGACGGTGCGAGCGGAAACCGGGTGACCGGCAACAAGTTCCAGACGACCGGCTGGTACGGCCTCTTCTCCTACTTCAAGTTCGACCGCGACCCGGTGTGCGGGAAGGACAACTACTTCGCCGGCAACACCTACGGGAAGGTGTACCCCCGCCCCGGCCGCAAGAAGAGCTTCAAGAACCAGCCCGTCGATTGGGACAAGCGAGGAAAGCGCGGCGCCTGCAAGCCCGACCCGATCAAGGTCGGTCCGGGCAACCGGTACCGCCCCAACCTGCGCATCAGCATGGTAGGCACCGCCGGATGACCCTCACGGCCGACCGCGTCTAGACGCACAATGCCCGCGTGACCCGTCCCAGAATCCGCGTGGCCGCCTACGTGATCAGACATCGCGACGCACCCGAACTCCTCGTCTTCGACCACGTGGGCATGCCCCAAGCCGGCACCCAGATCCCCGCCGGCGGCGTCCACCCCGGCGAGGATCTGGAACAAGCCGTCCTGCGCGAGGTCTACGAAGAGACCGGCCTGCGCACCGTCACGGTCGTCAACCAAATCGCCGTGGAAAACAAACCCCACCCCAACACCAACCAGCCGCGCAGGACCACGTACTTTCACCTTCAAGCGCCCGCAACCACCGCAGACGCATGGAACCACACGGTAAGCAGCGATGGAGACGACGCCGACCTGACCTTCGCCTGCCGTTTCCACCCGCTACCGCTGACCCAGCCCCTGGCAGATAACCAAGACACCTGGCTGAACAGCATCAACCCCCAATGGGCCACCACGACCAACAACTGACACTAAACCGCCGTACCAGGGGTGGTGCCCACCGGCAGTCAGCGAACATCGGTTAAGGACAAGCGCACGGCGCCGTCCTCTGTCCAAAGGAACGAGTCGAGGGCGTTGACGTTAGTGGAGTGCGGGATCCAGTTCGTCCCGGCAGAGCTCCAGGAGTCCGAGACGCGCAGGCGGGGCGTCGGTTGGCAGGACAGGCCCCTCGAAATCGGAGGCGGACCAGCGGCCGACCCGGCCGCTGGTCACGCTCGTGTTCAGTGCAGGCGGGCCTTGCGTAGCAGGCCGACGAGGCCGTGCTTCTCGTCGTTCGGGCCGGCCGAGAACCAGACGGCGTCGGTGCCACCGGTCGTCGGCGTCCCGCGCAGGAGCGACCACAGGCCGTCGATCTCGATCGGGCGGCCGTCTGGCCGGCGCAGCGCGCCCCGCCAACGGCCATGCCGGGTGAAGGCGTTGATCCGGCCGTCGCCGAAGTTGCCGACGAGGACGTCTCCGGCGAAGCCGCCGAATGATCGGGGCGCGATCACCAGCCCCCACGGCGCGTTCAGCGGACCGCGGGAGGCGAAGCGGTGATGGAAGCGACCGAACCGCCGGTACTCCACGACGAAGCCGAGCCCGGGGCCGGGGACGTCGTCCTCGGCGTCCGCATCCTGCTTGGCGTAGGTGACGAACACGGAGCGGCCGAGGACGGCGACGTTGAACGGCGCGAAGCCTCGTGGGATCGACGGGTCATTGAAGCGCTTGCCGGGCAGCCTGAGCCGCCGGAACCTACCGTCGAAGACGTCGATGCGCCCGTTGTGGAAGTCGGTCGCCAGCAGGAAGGCCCCATGGCGGGTGTGCAGCAGCGCCAGTCCCTTGTAGATAGCGCCTCGCGCGCCCGCCACGCGGACTGCGGTGGTCCCCGTGTTGCGGTTCCATGCGGTGATCGCGCCGCTCTCGCTGCTGAAGATGAAGGTGGCCGGCGCGCCCTTCACCGCGAACTCGGCGGTGTTGTTGAACACCTCTCCGGTGGGCGCGCCGCCCTCGATGGTGACTTCCAGCGCCTGCTTCTTCACGCCTTTCGCACCGCCCGCGTACACGGTGGCGACGCCGGTGCCGTTGTTGGCGGCCCACAGCGGCCCGGTCGGGCTGAGCGCCAGGCCCCATGGGTTGACGAGCTTGGGGTCCTGAAGAGGCGCCCGGCCTGGGATGTCGGAGACCAGGTCGGTCTCGGTGAACCGGGTGTGCCGGCCCAATCCGTCGGCGCGGCCCGGGGATTCGGCGGACGCGGGACGGGTCGGGGCCATTCCTGCCAGCAGGGCCAGGGCGGCCATGAGCATACCTAGAGTTCTTCGCATTCAGATCTCCCTGAATCGATCAGCGGGTCCGGTCGGACCGCGGCGATAATTACCCCGGGCAGGTTCGGCGAATCCGGCCGCCGCACCACGCGACGGAATCCTGACCAACAACGATGGCCGCTTTACGTTTTGGGGCGATCAGGGCGCCGCCCCGTAAACCCGAGCCCGAGGAACCAACCTCATGAGCTGGAAACCACCAACTCGGCCCGCCCGGACACCCAACTTGCGGCCTGAGCTGCAGGAAGGCAGGGCGAGGGGCCATCCACGGTCAGAGCGCCAGAAGCCCCGCGGCAACGATCGCCCCGCTTTCGCGCACCCAACCACGCAAGGCGATCGTCCCGGACCTCAGCCATGGGATCGCGCGCGAGTCAGGAGATTGACGCCCTCACACCAAGCCTCGGTAGCGGCGTCAGATGCCTACACCTTTGCAGTAATCACTCTTACTAGATTGGTCGGCCACTGGAGACCACGATCTGCTCCGCCCTATTTCTCGCGGGGGAAATTTCGCGAGTTAGATCAACACCATATATTCAAGGGACCTGGCCTCGTTCAGCTAAAAGTCGGCGTGGCGTCAGGGTGTCCTTGTCCAGGAAGGTCAGCCCGAAATGTCACCGAGAAGGCGCGCGAACCCGGCCTCGCCCGGTCCGGCGTACCCGCCGACCAGGACGAGTGGCGGCGCGGCTGGCCTGCGCCGGTTGCTGTCAAAATGAGACGCCCCGGGCCGTGTGGCTCCGGGGCGTTTTCGCTGGTCTTTGAGGTGGGCAGGGGCGGGGTCGAACCGCCGACCTTCCGCTTTTCAGTGAACGACACTTCGACCCACGCACACCCCAGGTGACCTGCTAGGGCTCTGCTAGCAGGCGGCGGATAGACGGCGACTTGCGCACAAGTTCCGCACGATCAGGCGGGAACGCCCCTCTGCCGAGATCGCCAGCCGCCCCCTCCCGCCAGTCTCGCCGTACTTTGGTCGGTGTTCAGAGGACGGCTCAGAGGCTCGAACGCTGTGGTTGATCACACGCCCCCGGAGTCCGCTGCGTGCTCGACGGGAGGGCATGGGACCCGCGCGGCCCCCCACCGCAGATTCCGCAGATTCCGCAGAAAGCCGTATCGAGGCTGCCGAGGGAGGTACGCCCAGGTCACGAGATGTCCGCGGCTGTCCCCGCGCTGCCGCAGAAGCGCCGTCGCTCCGGCAGCCCTGCGGGCATCCGTGCAGGTCAAAGGATTATGCGGATCTCTGCGGCAATACGCGGCATGCGACCCCCGAAGGCAGCAGCCCGGCCGGCCAGCGGCCCGGGAGGTTCTGTGGATTCTGCGGATTCTGCGATGCGGTGCGTCAGACCCTGGCGACGTCCGTGAGGCGTCGCCACGCGCTCACGCGGTCAGGCACGGTGCCGACGTGCCGCGCCAGCTCGACCACGCGGTTCTGGACCTGTGACGGTGCGCGTCCAACGCTACGGCAGGTGTCGGGGCATGTTGAGCCTAGCTACATGGGATGAGCAACGTTCGACTGACTAGCAACGATGTAGATGTTGTGCAGCTTCCGAGATTCGTGATCGCCGCCGTGTTTATTGTAATCGGCGCCCTGATTTCCATACCCTTCCTTCCGGATAACGTCAACGAGTTGCCGTGGTGGGCAAAAACTCTAATGGTATTTGTGATCACGCCCGTTCTTGTAACGGTGATCTCCGGAGAACTGCGGAAGTCCAAACGGCCTGAACGTGATATCGAAGCAGAGCGACTTAGGCGTGCTGCGGGATTGCCCTCCGCTCGCGGCGATGATGAGTCGATAACCAGGCGACAAGAAAGGGAGCTGCGCAAGGAGATTAAAAATCTGGAAAAGACTTTGGTGCGCATTGAGAAAGAGAAATATGAAAAAGGCGATGCAGTCAAAGAGATAGTAACTATAAAGGATGAGTTGTCGAGTATACGAGAAAGGCTCGACAAGAGTCAGTCGAGAGAAGAGCCGCGCTCGGATGACCACCGTCCAGGTTGGGCAACCCTGGTCGAGGTCTACATACAAGCCACGAAGCATCTAGGGAGTAGCTACCGAATAGGCCAGTCCTTCGCTGTTGCTGGCGGCCTGCTTTTCTTGCTCGGAATCGGACTTGCTCTGTTTCGGCCGCATGGCAATCAGACGGCCGCGATTCTAGCGGCTATAGGGGGATCGATAACCAACGTAACCTCTGGAGTATTCTTTTCTCAAACGAACAGGGCGCGCGAATATCTTGAACGACAGGCGAAATCTCTACGCGAAGATATTCTGATACGTGAGTTTGTGAAACAATCCGAGGAAGTGATCGCAAAGGTTGACGATGGAGCACGCCGAGATGAGTTGAGGGCGCAGGTAGTGCTACGCATACTAGGTGGCGCTAATGCGGAGCTGATCGCTGTTGATGAACTTCCCGAAACGCGCCGGCCATGGACCACGCGGTTTCGGCTCCCTTTCCGTGATCATTCGCGGGGTTCTGCCATTCGCGAATGATCTTATGTGGTCGGGGTCGATCCTTCGCTGTCCAGTCCCAGCCACCAGCGGCGTAGTACTTCTCCGGTGACGTACGTAAAAGTGTGCAGATACATTGGCAGCCGGTGTGCTGGCCAAGTTGCCCCTCCAGAAGAAGCGCTTCGCGCTGGTAGATGTTCCATTGCAATGCCATTTTTGTCCAAGAATGGAGGTACGCAAAGAGGGAGTGGAAAAGGAATCCCGCCATGTAGATCGCGAGATCTGTGGTCGTAGAGTACGTGCAGAAAATCCTCCATTCTGGGCCAATCAACTCGCCCTACGTCCGGGCGTGTGAGGGGTGGTTTCGGAAGATGTTCTATGATGAAGTCGATCATCTTGCTTTCTGCGCCCAGTATGCGGGACAGGGATTTCGCGACAACTGGCAAAGCATCGGAATTTCTTTTGACGAGCTTGTTATGCAAGCCTCTGTGGCGGCGTCTGAGCTGGGCCACAGGGTCCGGGTGAACCGTTGTGTCCCAACGGTCGGCTGCTGCCTCTAGTGCCCCGAACAGTTTTATCCAGGATACGCGCGGATCAAGGTCCGCCCACCAGAGTGCATCTCCATATTGGCGAGCAGCACGCATAACCGCGACTGCATCGAGCGAAGAGGCGTTGGCGTATGCAGTTAGATAGTGTTCGCTATCTATTATCGACGCCCTATCTTCGATTGATGGAAGGATTTGCCGCCTCAGGGGTCGACCCAACTGCGGAGGGTGATGTTCGGCGAAGTTTGGATGGCCTAGTTGGTCACCTTCGAAGCATTGTCGCAGTACGCCTCCAGAGCGAAACCTTCTGGCTGTTGCGAGGGCTAGAAGAGAAGAAATCTGATCGCCGATGTCGCCGCCAACGTAAGCTGTAGTTTCCTGATCCTCTAGCAGGGAAGTTGTGGGCTCCGGATCTGACAAGTGATCGCGGACGCGTAGTACGAGCGACAGCCTTGAGTCACCGGCAGTCGGCCGGTTCGTGGGATAAGCATGGAGTAGTTCGTAGGGACCGAAACTTAGCTCACCGACAATCTCTGCATCGGAGTAGACGCCAAATTCCTCCCAAATGGGCGAGATCATCGGCGTTTGTGTGCGAGAAGTTGATCGCGCTGGATTCCCGAGACGTTGCGCCTGCCAGTTAAGCCAGGAGTGCGGACCCCTTAGAGAGGTGTCACCAGTGCTCTTGCCTCCTGAGAATTCGTTCATGCTTGGGTCTGTGGGAAAGAGTTCGTGATCTGTCATGGTGCAACAGTAGACGAGCGGCGACGGCCTTTAAAGTCGTTTACAGGAATCCGAGGTGGGCAGCCCACTGTAAGTCTCACCGCAGTGGAGTAAGCAGGCCTGGGCCATGAAGTACCCGGACCAGTACTTGCGGGGCGTGGGACATAGTCCCGCGACCCTGACATCTTATCTTGCGAGAACCTTGATATTGTTGCTGGCGTTAGCTGCTTGCCCTCTGATCCACCTTGTACGTCTGACTACCACTATCGACGTTTCTTCGGCTTCGCCGATATGCTCGCTTCGAAGATAGAGGGGCGGACTTATGAACCTCTTGCAGGCGAGCTATTAGTTCGCTGAGCGCTTGTCGTGCCTCCTCATATTCAAGCTTGTGGAGGTCTATCTCACAGTAAACACGGGCGTCCTGCTGTACGGCGAGGTATGCGTTCGCTGCCGTGTGTGCCTCGTCGGTTCGACGTGCCAGATTGAGCAGTGTAAGTACAGCGCTAAGGCTGGCCGCTGCCAGAGCCGCCAAAGCAGCCCATGCACGTCCTAGTGCTGTCATCAAAGCGACAGCGCCCGCGATTGCGGCGAGTCCTGTTGCGGGTATGCCAATGATGTAGTTCAGGCCGCGCCATATTTTCGCCTGCTCGAACTGATTTTGCCCACTCCACATGGCTGACTCTTCGACACGCCGTCCCTCGGAAAGTAGGCGTTTGAAGTCCGCATCATCCATAGGATGGGAACCTCCCATTGAACACCTTGTTCCAGTGCTCGAAGGCGGTTCTTGTTTTTCCCTCGTCCTCTGCCTCGCGAGCCTGGTTTGCGCGATTGAGAGCTGTGGTGAGCTTGGAGAGTGCATCTTGGCGATACGCGTCTGTTGAGGCTGCGCTTACGTAGCCCGAAATGCCCATGGGATCCACCATCTGTGCCAGTCGGCAAGATATGAGGTGGCGCAACGCGTTCGTAACGTCGTACGAGTATATAATGGGCTTCTGACTCGAAGCCCATTTCGCTGTTCGCAGCTCCAGGTAGAATGATGAGATCGGAATATTGTTATAGTATTTTATCGCCTTCATGAGTCTGATCAGATTTTTGAGCCTCTTGTCGAGATCATTATTGACATAGGATACGTAGGCGTTGTGAACTCTAGGACTCGATTTGAGCCAGCCCCCGCTCCCGTCGGGAATCTTATAAATGCTTGCACTCTGCGCGGTTTGGTTCGTGTAGTACGCGGGAGTGATCTCCATTTTTTCGGAGGCGTCCGTTCCGAAGTCGCAGACAACTGCCGGGGTGCGGACATAGATATTCGTGGCAGGGAAGCGTTCTTTGAGTACATCCCTGACGACGACGAGCATCCTTGCTGAATTATCTCGTTGATTCTGTAGAGGAATGCTAGCGAAATAGTCGACGTCGCTATAATTTCGCACGTCTGTGCCGTTGCTGGATGATCCAGTGCCGAAGAAGTTTGTGACTGCGAGGGAGGTTTTTAGTTTCGCGGACACACTCTCGCGGTGACCGGATAGAGCGTTCTTCTGGGCTGGAGTCGGGATGAGCCAGCTTGAAAGCGTAGCGAATCCACTCTCGATGGTCGTTACCATCAACACCCCGCTTAACTCGTGGGCTCTTCACCTCGGTGGCTCTGTCTGCTGACCGAGAAAGCTCCAGCTTAGAAGCGTAGGCCTGCCTTGACCTGGTGTGCTGCGAAACGGCCGGATTCGGCCGCCGATTCGGGTACAAGTGCGGACACGAGAAGCTTCGGCCGATCGGGATCGGCCGAAGCTTCTCGGTGAACTGGAAGGGTGTCGCCTTGTTAGCGGCCCAGATAGTGGAACGTGGGCTTTGGGTGCATGAGGAAGTCGTGGTGAGAGATGTTCCATGCGTACGCGCCGGCCATGGAGAAGGCAACCAGGTCGCCAACTGCGATGCGGTTCGCGGGGACGTCGCGTGCGAAGACGTCCTTTGGTGTGCAGAGTTGGCCGACGAGAGTCACCGGCTCATTGGCGACCGCAGGCCCATCGCTGTCGAGGGCGAGGACGTCGGACGGGTGGTTGTGCTGCTTGGTGACCGGCGTCCGGATGTGCATGGTTCCGCCGCGTAGGACGGCATACCACTGGCCGTATGCCTTCTTTACGTCGAGGACCTCGGTTACGTACCAGCCGGCATAGACGCTGATGGAGCGGCCCGGCTCGATGCGCAGTGTCTCGCCAGGCTGGGCGAGGGCGGCGACCTCGGCACCGTACTGCTTCCAGTCGAATCGGGTGTCGGGTGTGCTGTAGTCGACCGCCATGCCGCCGCCGAGGTTGAACTCACGCGGCCCGGTGTGACCGATCCCGTCGAGCCATGCACGGCCCCACGCGAGGATCTCCGCGGACTGGGCCGTCATGGCGGCCGCGTCCAGGCCGGAAGCTAGGTGTGCGTGGATTCCGCGTAGGCGCACGCGCGGAGAGGCGGTCAGAATGTCGGTACAGGAGTCCATGAGTTCGGGGTCCATGCCGAACGGGCCGCTCATGGCCAGTGCGACGCCGCTGCGGTCGCCGGCGAGGTTGACCCGTAGAAGGATGTCGACCTCACGTCCCGCCGTCTCGGCGATGCGTGCGAGGCGAGACAGCTCGTACGGGCTCTCGACGTGGATCCGCTCGACGCCGAGGTTGAGCGCCAGTTCGAGTTCGTCATCGGTCTTGCCGGGGCCGCCGAACGCCAACCGAGCGTCCGGCAAGGCCTCGCGCACGTGCGCCAGCTCGCCGCCGGACGCGACCTCGATGCCATCGACGTACGGGGCGAGCGCACGCAGGATCGGGGCGTCCGGATTGGCTTTGGCGGCATAGAAGATCTCCGGCGCGCCCGGTGCCGAGAGTGCCGCTTTGACCTCGGCTGCGTGGCCCCGGAGTGCGGCCAGGTCGTAGACGAACGCGGGTAGGTGCGCGTCTGCGGCGAGCGTCCGGGCGTGGTCTTCGACGAGTCGCGTGATCATGGGTGTGGTCTCCGGGTGTCAGGCGAGCGGGAACTCGTACTGGGCCGTGAGGTAGTGAGCGGGGGCGACAGAGATCGTGACCTCGACGGCGCGGCCCTCGGCGGTCATGCCCACGTGGGTTATCTCCACCACGGTACGTTCCGGGCTGATTTCCAGCGCGCGCGCTTCGGTGTCGGTGGGCAGCCGACTGGGCGTGATCTCCTCGCGTGCCGTGACCTGCGGGTAGCCGAGTTCGCCGAGAGCGCTCTTGACCCCGCCCACGATGACCGGCCCCTCCTCCTCCAGGACTGTCCCGCCGGCGATTTCCAGCGGGAACCAACTGGCGTTCAGCCGGACGGGGATGCCGCTGGCCAGCAGGCGCCGGCGCCGGACAAGACAGTTCACCTCGCCGGCGGGGAGGTCGAGCAGCTCGGCGACGCGCGCCGGCGGTTCGGCGTGCTCGGTGGTGATCTCGTGTTGAGGCTCCAGGCCGCGCGCTCGCACTTCGGCGTCGAACGCGCCGCGGGCGCCGTTGTTCTCGCGCTGCGCGCGGTCGTACCGCGCCGGCGAGTGAAGCATGGGCGGTAGCCACGTGACCATGGTTCCGCGTCCCTGACGGGGCCGCACGATGCCCTCGGCCGCGAGCATCTGCATGGCCCGGTTCACCAAGCTGCGGGAGGCGCCGTAGCGGTCCGCCAGCTCTGGTTCGGCGGGGAGGACGGACCCCGTCGGGTACGTCCCCTCGGTGATCTCTTCGCGGATTTTCGCGGCGATCTCGCGGAAGCCGTGGCGCTCTGAGTTGGGCATCTACCTGCCCCTTTCTGCTGTCTGGGTGCTGCTTAGATCCACCTAACCAGACGAAACGCCAAACGCCAAACGACTGGCGTGTCTTGACAGTCGTGCCGTTCTGGGCGCACTCTGGCTCACGTCAAACGACAAACGTTTGACGTATCTTCAACGTCAGGAGTCGTCTCGTGATTCCGCAGAAGTCCAGCAGCATCCCGCAGTGGCTCGCCGGCATCGCGGTCGCGATCTTCGCGATCAACAACCCCGAGAAGGCCGCCGAACTGGTCAACCAGGTGATCCACGCGATCACCACCTTCTCCGGATCGCTGGGCTAACCAGCGATGACCGCTTACCGCTCGCATGCGCTCGCCCTCGGCGCACAAGCCACCAAGCCCGCCGCCGAGGGCCGCGCCATCAAACCGATCACTCACTCGAACGAGGTGCCCGTGTCCCGTCATCTGTCCCCCTTCACTGCGCTGGCCGGTCTCGACCTGCGCGGAATGCCCATCACCGGCGCACAGTGCCGGTTCGACCCCGAGTTGCACACCGGCCCGAACGCCGAGGAGACGCCCGACGAGCGCGCGGCCCGTGAGCTGGTCGCCGCCGAGGTGTGCCAGACCTGCCCGCTGCAGAGCGCGTGCTTGGAGCTGGCGATCCGGAACCGCCCCGAGTCCGGAGTGTGGGCCGGTTTCACCGCGGCTGAACTCGCCATCCTTGCCGACCTGATCGACGCCACCGACTCCGACCTGTCCGACCTCGACCTGAACGAGGTGGCCTGACCGTGACGACCACCACGCCCGCCGAGACGGGACGCGCCGAGGTGCAGGTCACCACGTTCGGGTACCTGCACGGGGACCCGCCCGCCGGCGCGCACATCGTCCTCGACCTGCGCCACCACTTTCGTGACCCGCACGCCGTGCGCGGCCTGCGCGACCTGACCGCCCGCGACGCCGAGGTCCGCGCCGCGGTGCTGGCCACGGCCGGTATCCGGCCGCTGATCGACGCGACCGGCGCTGCGGTGTTGGCCTACTTGTCCGGCCCGTCCGCCGGTCCGGTCATGGTCGCTGTCGGCTGCGCCGGCGGCCGCCACCGCGCCGCCACTGTGGGCAGCGTTCTCGCCGCGATGCTGGCCGACCTCGACGTCCCGGTGACGCTCGCGCACCGCGACATCGCCAAAGCGGTGGTGCAGCGATGACCGCCGTGATTCTCCTGCTGGCCGTACTCGCCATGGCGGGGTGGCTGTGCCTGTCCCCGGTCCGCCTCGCCGTCGCCGGCGCGGTGCTGCTGGTCGCGCACCCCGTGCCGACGTTCGTCCTCACCGCGGTGGCGGTGCTCGGGGTGACGGTGGTCGGCGTGCGGCTGGCCTACCGGTCGCTGAGCGAGGGCGGTTGGTATCTCGTCACGGTGCAGCGACCCGCCTACGCCACGAGTCGTGCGGGGGGTGTGGCGTCATGACCCGCCGCCGTAGCTTCGCGCGGTTCTTCGACCCGACCGGCGCCCGTTTCGGGATCCCCACGTGGCCGTGGCGCATGGCGCCGCCGCACCTGCTGACCTTCCGCCAGCTCGCCGCGCGTGGGCTGCGTCCGGGCGGTCAGCCGGTCGTCGGACAGGTGCTGTGGAACTCCCGCCGCTACCGGAAGGGGGTGCGCGCCGCGTATCTGTACGACGTGCGTCTGGCGCTGCACAAGCGCGTTCCGACCGACCGGCAGCGCGAGGCCCTCGGCAAGGCGCTGGCCGCCCGACGGCGCTGCCCCGACTGCGGGCGTGACGCCGGTTACGTCCTGCCCCGCCACCTCGGCACCTGTCTGGACTGTGCCGACGGAGTGACCTCGACCCGTACCCCCCTGGAAGGGAGGCACGCAGCATGACCGCTTCGCCGCTCCACATTGCGGCGGCCCTCGGCGCACAGGCCACCAACCCGCACGCCGCCGAGTCGACCGCCCTGCTCCGACCGATCACGAACCCCAACGACACCTCGCTCAGCACGCCGAGGACCACGCCCGACCGCGCCGAGGACGCAGCTTCGCAGGGACGTGCGCTCTCCAGCAACGAGTTCACCGCGGTCGCAGTGGTCGCCGCGCTGGTGGGCGTGCTCGGACTGCTCGGATTCGTCAACAGCTTCGCCGCGGTCGCCGACGCCGCCCGCCCGTCGTTCGGGGGCTTGGCGTGGTCGGTGCCGCTCGGCATCGACCTGGGCATTGGCATCTTCGCCGCGCTCGACATCGTCCTTGCCCGGCTGGACATGCGGGTTCGGTGGCTGCGGTTCATCCCGTGGGCGCTGACCGCCGCGACGGTCTATCTGAACGTGGCCGAGGAGTCGACGGTGTTCGGCCGCATCGCGCACGCGGTGCTGCCGGCGCTGTGGGTGTGCGCGGTGGAGATCGCCGCGCACGTGATCCGGATCCGCGCCGGCATCGCCGCCGGAACCCGCATGGACGGGATCCGCGCCTCGCGGTGGATCCTCGCCCCCTGGCCCACCATGAAGCTGTGGCGCCGGATGGTGCTGTGGGAGATCCGCTCCTACCCCGATGCCCTGAGCCGTGAGCGCGCCCGCGTGCTCGCCCTGACCGACCTACAGGACACCTACGGCCGGTGGGCATGGCGCCGCCGCGCACCCCGCCGCGTCCGCGCCCTGTACCGACTCGGCGACCTCGCCCCCGCCCCCGAGACGGGTGGACCGGCCGCCGAGGTGACCGCCGCCCCGTCCGCTCGCCAGGTGGTGGACCGTCTGGGCGTCGCCGAGGTGGACCGTCCGGCGCTGGAGTCCGAACCGCGCACCCCGCCGACCGCCGGACCGTCCAACGCGCCGTCCACGCCGCGCAAGCGGACCGGCGCGGCCCGGTCCACCACCGGAAAGGGTGGACGGTCCCGCGCCCGTAAGGCCGCCAAGACCCCGCCGCCGGACGTGGACGACCTCATGCCGCTGGGCTGGCGCATCGCCGCCGACCTCGACGCCGCTGACGAACCCCTGACCCGCAACACCCTGGCTGCTCGACTGCGCGCCGCCGGACAGACCGCCGGCAATGCCCGCGTCGGCGCCCTGCTGGCCCGCCTCAAGACCGAAGCCCCCACCGACAGTCCGCCCGCCGCGGCGCCGTCCGCCGAGGGAGAGAACGCATCATGAGCTTCGCCAAGGCCATGGGCGAGGTCGTCCGCCTGCCCGTCCAGCACGCCGACCACACCGCCGACCTGGCGCCCGCCCTCGACACCCCGCCCACCGCGCCCGGCGGCACCGGCGCCGGTCTCCCGCCGACCGACCCGCCGCGCCCCTTGCCGTTCGGCGACCCCGGCGACGGGAACGGGGACGGGGACGGGGACGACGGCGAGGCGATTGAGGGCCGCGTCCTTGTCGACAGCCCGGACACCTACCGCCCGGACGCGCGCGCCCGCCGGCTGGCCGGCGAGAGCGCCAAGCGTCGCCCGATCATCGCGCCGTGGCTGCGTGACCGTGGCGAGGCTGAGGCGACGATCCGGTGGGCGGTCGGGTACGCCGGTCACATCACCGGTTACCACGCCGCCCGGATCCCGCTGTACTCGCTGCGGCTGGCGCTGCGGTCACCGCGAGGGCTGTACCGAGTGGCCGCGGGAACGTGGCGGTGGACCTACGACATCGAGTCGCGCCCGCTGCGCACGCACGCCATCGACCGCAACAAGGACGAGATGTTCTTGAAGCTGATGAGCGAGCGTAACGACCGCGTCCGGTCTCGGTTGTTCGTCACCGGCGCTGGTCTGGCCGGTACGGGGTTGGCCGCCGCCGCGGTATCGGCCGCCGGTGGGCTGACGCAAACCGTGGTGCTGGCCGCGCTGGTGGCGGTGCTGGGGTGGATTGGTACCCCCAAGGACAAGCGCATCCTCGACACCGCGGTGACCGCGAACAAGGCGCCCAAGCTCACGAGCGAGGTGGTGGTGCGGGCGCTGGCGTCGCTGGGCATCGCCGAGATCAACCGTGCGATCGGCAAGGGCGGCGAGGGCATCGCCTTCCCGGCACCGATCACCCGCGACGGCCCCGGCTGGCGCTCCGACATCGACCTTCCGCACGGTGTCACCGCCGACGCCATCATGGAGAAGCGCAAGGAACTGGCGTCTGGGCTGCGGCGCCCGATCGGGTGCGTGTGGCCGGAAGCCGGCGAGGAGGAAGAGCACGCCGGCCGCCTGGTGCTGTGGGTCGGTGACCGACCCATGGCCAAGGCCAAGCAACCCGCGTGGCCGCTGGCCAATGCCGGCAAGGTCGACCTGTTCGCCCCCGCCCCGTTTGGCACCGACCAGCGCGGCCGGTTCATGGACGTCACCCTGATGTTCGTCTCGGTGATCATTGGTGCGATCCCGCGTATGGGCAAGACGTTCATCCTGCGTCTGCTGGCCCTGATCGCTGCCCTTGACGTACGCGCCGAACTGCACCTGTACGACCTGAAGGGCACCGGTGACCTGTCGGCCCTGGAACCGGTCGCGCACGCCTACCGCGCCGGCGACGACGACGAAGACATCACCTATGCGCTGACCGACATGCGCGGGTTGCGCAAGGAGATGCGGCGCCGCACCAAGGTCATTCGGGAGCTGCCCAAGGACCGCTGCCCGGAAAACAAGGTCACCACCGAACTGGCGTCGGACAAGTCACTTGGGCTGCACCCGATCGTCATCGCGGTGGACGAGTGCCAAGTGTGGTTCGAGCACAAGAAGCACGGCGCCGAGTTCGAGGAGATCTGCACCGACCTGGCCAAGCGCGGCCCGGCGACCGGCATCGTGCTGATCCTGGCCACCCAGCGGCCCGACAAGGCCGCCATCCCCACCCCCATCTCCGGCGTTGCTGGCATGAGGATCTGTCTGAAGGTCATGGACCACACCGCCAACGACCTGATCCTGGGCACCTCGGCGCACAAGACGGGGTTGAAGGCCACCATGTTCAGCCTCAACGACAAGGGCATCTGCTACCTACGCGGCGAGGGCGACGCCGCCCGCATCGTCCGGTCGATGTACATCGACGCGCCCGCCGCCGAGACCATCGCGCTTCGCGCCCGCGCGATGCGCGCCGCGACCGGCTACCTGACCGGCTACGCCGCCGGCGTCGACCTCGACACCGCCGACACCAGTGACGACGGCGCCACTCTGCTGACCGACATCGCCAGTGTCACCACCGACGCCGAAGACAAGATCTGGTCCCACGTCATCGTGGATCGCCTCGCCGAGCTGCGTCCTGCGGCGTACGGCCCGTGGGCCGCCCGGCCCGAGGGTGCCAGCGACGCCGAACACAAGACCGCCAAGGCCACCACGCTGGCCGCCGCGCTCAAGCCGCACGGCATCCGCACCGTCCAAGTGAATCGGACAGCATCAAACGGCGAGCGTGAGAACAGCCGCGGCATCGTCCGCGCACACATCCTCGACGCCCTCGACAACGCCGCCGACCCCGGCCGCTGACCGCCCGCCGGCGCCGCCGAACCTGGTCTACGGGTAGCCGGTCACCCCGCTACCCGTAGACCCCCCTTGTAGACCCTCAAACCGATCATGACCAGCGCCGTAGCGCGTAGACCCCGCACGCCCTAAACCCGCAGCACAGTGCCCTAGGAGGGCTGTCGTGCCCCTGCTGACCGCCGCTGCTACCCACACCGCCAACCCGTCCGGCATGTGGCTGCTGCTCGCCATCCTCGCCGCCGTCGGCTACCTGCTCCACTGCGTGATCTGGCCGTATCGGGCGTGCCGCAAATGCGACGGCGCCGGCCGGTTCCGCTCCCCGTCCGGCCGCGCCTGGCGCTACTGCAACCGCTGCGGAGGCCGCGGTGCGCAACTACGCGCCGGCCGCCGTATCTGGACCCACCTCAAGAACATCGACCGCAAGCGCCGATAGTCAGCCAGCTCATCAGGAGGGCGCAAAAGCGGCCCCCGGCGCACAAGCCACCAAGCACGCCGCCGAGGGCCGCCCCCTCCGACCGATCACGGACCTCAACGAGGCCCCTAGAAGGAGGTACACCCATCATGACGCACCCCGCCCGCAGCGTCCCGGCCACGGCCGGATGCGGCACCCGGTTGCCCCTTGGGTCGCTGTGCTCGGGCTACGGCGGGTTGGACCTGGCCGTCGCCGAGGTGCTCGACGTGGCACCGGTGTGGGTCGCCGACCCCGCGCCCGGCGCCGCCGCTGTGCTCGCCCACCGGTTCCCCGGTGTGCCCAACCTCGGCGACCTGGCCGCCGTCGACTTCGGCCAGGTGCCGCGCGTCGACGTGCTGTGCGCCGGGTTCCCCTGCCAAGACCTGTCCTACGCCGGCCGTGGTGCCGGTATCCGCGAAGGGACCCGTAGTGGACTCTGGCACGTCATCGCCGACGCCGTGGGCGTCCTACGACCCCGCTACCTCGTCCTGGAGAACGTCGCAGCCATCGTTGCCAGGCGTCCCGGACTCGACGTCGTCCTGTCCGACCTTGCCACCCTCGGGCTCACTGCGGAATGGACGTGTCTACGCGCGTCCGACGTCGGCGCACCGCACGCCCGCAACCGCTGGATCCTGCTCGCCACCGACCCCGCGGCCAGCCCCGCCGGCGCTGTCGCCGACCCCGCGCGCCGCCGACACCAACGCCCCCGGAACCCACGGGAGGAGCGGCCCGGACCTGGGAACCGCTGTGATGCTGCTGCCGACCCCCCGCGCGACGGACGGCACCAAGGGCGGCCCGAACCAGCGGGGCAGCAAGGGCGACCTGATGCTCCCATCGGCCGTGATGCTGCTGCCGACGCCGACCGCGCAGGCGGCGAAGCACGCGGCCGACGACCGGGGACCGGGGACGCTGGACGACGCGAACCTGTGGTCAGTGGCGGCACGCATTGGGGCTGCTACGCCCCCGCAATCGCCCGGTGGGAGTACCTCATCGGCCGAACAGCTCCTCATCCCACTGAACCCACCGGACGTCACGGCGCCGACCGCCTGAGCCCTGGCTTCGTCGAATGGCTCATGGGCCTCCCGGACGGATGGGTCACCGACGTCCCCGGACTGTCCCGCAACCAACAGCTCACCCTGCTCGGCAACGGCGTCGTCCCCGCCCAAGGTGCCGCCGCCCTGGCCGACCTGTTCGCCCGCCTGACCGCCGACCGCACGCCGAACGAGGGGAAGGCGGCATGACCGACGGCCCCGGACTTATGGTGACCGCGCTCGCCCACGCCGGCCGCGGCTGGCACGTGTTCCCGCTGCGGCCCGGCGATAAGCGGCCCGCGCTGCGCAACGACTGGGAAGGCCGCGCTACCTCGACCGACCGAGCACGCATCTGGCAGTGCTGGCATCACGCGCCCTACAACATCGGGATCGCCTGTGGCCCGTCGAATCTGGTCGTGGTCGATCTCGACCAGCCCAAGCCCGGCGAGATCCCGCCGCTCGATTGGGACATGCCAGGGATCAACGACGGCGCCGATGTTCTCGCCGCGCTCTGCGAGCGGCACGGCCAACCCTTCCCATGGGAGACGCACACGGTGCGTACCGCGTCCGGCGGGATGCACCTGTACTTCACCGCCCCGCCCGGCGTCCGGCTGCGCAACACCGCCGGCCGGTTGGGATGGCTGGTCGACACCCGGGCGCACGGTGGCTACGTGGTGGCCGCGGGCAGCACCCTCGCCACCGGCGGCGCTTACGTGACGGTGTACGACACCGCGCCGGCGCCGCTCCCCGGATGGCTGGCCGACGTGCTCACCACACCCGACCACCCTGCCGCGCCGGCGCCGATGATGCCCGACCTCGACCAGCGGCACGCCGCCGGATACGCCGGCGCTGCTCTGCGCGCCGAGGTGCAACACGTCCTCGACTCCCGCCCCGGCGCTCGCAACCACACGCTTAACGCCGCCGCGTTCGCCCTCGGCCAGCTCGCCGCCGGCGGGATGCTGCCCGCCGCGCTCGTGGTCGACTGCCTCACCGCCGCCGGTCTCACAATCGGACTCACCCCGCGCGAATGCGAGGCGACGATCGCCAGCGGGATGCGCGCCGGCGCCCGCACACCCCGCGGGAGGGCCGCGTGACCGCTGCTGACAACATCCTCGCCGCTGTGGGCGCCGGCGCCCGGCTGGCCGAACTTCACGGCCAGCCCGCCGCGCCCACGTGGGAGCCGCCGGTGCCCCTCGGCGCCCGGCAACGCTTGCCCGCCTTCCCCGCTGACGCGCTTCCCGGCTGGGTCGGTGCGCAGGTGACCGCGGTCGCCGAGTTCACCCAAACCCCCCTCGACCTCGCCGGCTGTCTCGCGCTGGCCGCGCTGTCGACCGCCGCCGGTGGCCGCGCCATCGTCAACGTCCGCGGCACATGGGTCGAGCCGGTGAACATCTTCACCGTGGTGGCGATGCCGCCCGGATCCCGTAAATCTGCGGTGTTCCGCGCCATGACCCAACCCCTGCTCAACGCCGAACGCCACCTGGCCGAACGCACTCAACCCCGCATCGTCGAGGCCGAGTTGGCGCGGCGCGTGGCCAAGGCCGCCGCCGAGAAGGCCGCCGGCATCGCCGCCGGATCCGGCACGCCCGGCGGCGACCCTGACAAGCTCGCCGACGCCACCGACGCTGCCATGGCAGTAGAGGCCATCAAGGTGCCGGTCCTGCCGCGACTGGTCGCCGACGACATCACCCCAGAGAAGGCCGCATCCCTGCTGGCTGAACAAGGCGGACGGCTGGCCGTGCTGTCCGCCGAGGGCGGCATCTTCGCTACCGTCGCCGGCCGCTACTCCTCAACCCCCAACATGGAGGTGTTCCTCAAAGGCCACGCCGGCGACATGCTGCGTGTTGACCGGCAAGGCCGCCCTACCGAACACGTCGAACACGCCGCCCTCACCCTCGGACTGGCCATCCAGCCCGAGGTCATCACCGACATCGCCAAGATGCCGGGATTCCGCGGCAAGGGGTTGCTCGGACGACTGCTGTACGCCCTCCCGGAAAGCAACATCGGCCGCCGCCGCATCAATCCGCCGGCCCCGGCCGCCGAAGTCGTCTCCCGCTACGACACCGAGCTACAGAACCTCGTTAACGCCCTGTACGACTGGGACGACCCCGCCCGGCTACAACTCACCCCGGACGCGCACGCCGAGTTCCTCGCCCTCGAAACCCGCACTGAACCCCGACTGCATCCCGAAACTGGCGACCTCGGCCACCTCGGCGACTGGGCCGGCAAGTACGTCGGCGCGGTAGCCCGCATCGCCGGACTGCTCCACCTCGCCGCACACGTTGACGACGGATGGCGCATCCCGATCGAGGCCGACACCATGCGCGCCGCCATTCGGCTGGGGGAGTACTTCACCGCCCATGCTGTCGCCACATTCGACGCCATGGGCAGCGACCCCGACCAGCACGCCGCCCGTGCCATTTACGCGTGGATCGAACGCACTAAGCCCGACCGGTTCACCGTCCGCCAACTGTTCAGCAAACTGCCGCGCACCAAGTTCCCCAAAGTCGCCGACCTGGAGACGCCCCTAGACCTGTTGGAGCAACACGGCTGGATCCGCCGCCTACCCGACCCCGAACGCACCGGCCCCGGCCGCCGACCCTCACCCACCTACCTCGTACACCCCGACCTCTGTGGGACCGCCGCACAGCCACCAAGCACGCCGCCGGAAACCCGCTGACCACCCGACCGATCAACCCAAGTAGCGAGGTCGCCTGTGAAAACGGCAATCCGTCCAAAGGAGATGCTCACCCTCGCCGAGGTGTGCGCTGAGATCAAGATTTCACGATCCACCTTCTACGACTGGCGCGCCAAGGGGCTCGCGCCGGATTGCTCCAAAATCCCGAATGGCGAACTGCGAGTCAGTCGTGAGGACCTCAACGCGTGGTGGGAAGCTAGGAAGGTGGCCGCCTGATGCAGAACATCACCTACGACGTCCGTATCTACAAGACCGAGGTCTACAAGGGGAAGAACGTCACCACCTACACCGCCCGGTGGAAGGTCGGTCCCCAGGTCTGGCGCGAATCCTTCCGCGTCAAGGCTCAGGTCGACAGCTTCCGGGCGGAACTACGCTCCGCCGCCCGCAAGGGTGAGGCGTTCGACCTCGCCACCGGCCACCCGGTGAGTTGGGGACGCGCCAGGAAAGATATGTCCTGGTACGCGTTCTGCCTCGCCTACGTGGACATGAAATGGAAGGGCATCTCCGCCAAGCACCGCGCAAACACGGCATGGGCACTCGTCACCGTCACACCCGTGATGCTCGCCACCGACCGCGGCAAGCCGAAAGACCAGCACATCCGGACCGCGCTTCGCCGGTGGGCGTTCAACACCAAGAACCGCCCCTCGTGCCCGCCGGACGCAGCCGATGTCCTGCGCTGGGTCGAGAACAACACCAAGCCCATGTCCGTGCTGAACGACCCCGCCGCCGTCCGGGAACTCCTCAACGCCGCCGCCACGCTCCTGGACGGCAAGCCGGCCGCGCCGTCCACCGTTCAGCGAAACCGCGCGATCCTGCACCACGCCTGCGAGTACGCCGTTGAAATCGGCGTGCTGCCCAACAATCCGATCAAGACGACGAAATGGAAGGCACGGAGCAAGAGTTCCGCCGAGGTCGACCGCCGTTCTGTGGTCAATCACGCTCAAGCGCGTCGACTCTTCGAAGCGGTCCGCCGGCAGAGGCCAAGCGGGGAACGCCTCATGGCGTTCTTCGCCGTCATCTACTACGCTGCGCTTCGCCCCGAAGAGGCCGTGAACCTCCGAGTCGAGAACGTCACGCTTCCCGCCCTGGTCTGGGACGACGACGCACGGAAGTGGCAGGAACCCGCCGACGGCTGGGGAGAACTGCACTTCAACACCGCCAGTCCCGAAGTCGGAACCGACTGGACCGACGATGGCGCCAACCGGGAACGGCGCCAGCTCAAGGGCCGTGCCGAGGGCGCATGGCGCCGCGTGCCGACCCCACCGCCGCTTACCCGCATCCTGCGCGCCCACCTGCGGGAAATTGGTCCCGGCCCCGGCGGGCGCCTGTTCTGGGGGATCCGCGGCGGCGAGCTGGCCAGCATCACCTACCGCCGCGCGTGGGACGCGGCCCGCCAAGCGGCACTCAGTGACGCGGAGTACGCCTCACCGCTCGCCAAGAGGGTTTACGACCTTCGGCACGCCTGCGTGTCCACCTGGCTCAATGGGGGAGTGCCGCCGGCCGACATCGCTGAGTGGGCCGGCCACAGTGTCGAGGTGCTGCTACGCGTCTACGCCAAGTGCATCGAAGGACAGAACGAGGCTGCAAAACGGCGCATTGAAAAGGCACTACAGGACGCTGACGATGACCGTCCATAGCCTCCACGGCTGAGAGCGGCTCTTGACCACGGATCCGTGGTCAAGAGCCGCTCTCTTCAGCAGCGCCGTTAGGAGTGATGTCGATATAGAGCGCGATGCATGTTCCAATGTTTGGTTAGCCACTTCAGGTGCTCGTTGTTAGCAGTAATCGCGAGAGGTCTGCCGTTAAGTTGAGTGTAGAAGGGGTAGCTGGTCAGGTCGGGTGCTACGACGATGGTTTCAGCGTCGGGATCGAAGGCGATTAGTCCCAGATCAAAGAGACGGTGGATGTCGCGGCGCAGTAGGAATCCACCACCTTTGTGGTGCTTGCCAGTGGCTGCGTAGCTGTACAAGTGGGCGGCTTCCAGAGCTTGGGCGGGAGCGGGACCCGTGAAAGCGCAAGTTTCTCCAAAGGTTGCGAGCATTGCCTCCCGAAAGGCGGGCTGCCCAACCCGCACCCGCACTGAGGCCTTGCGATGTCCGCCGGCGATGACCTCCCGCGTCTCATCTAGAATCTTTAGAGGAGTGCGGTTCTTGCCCGTCTCTATCCGGTCACGAAAGTCTTCCCATCGCAGCGGGCGCAAGCTCAATTGTGATTTTGGCTTCTCGCACAGCTGGCGAAGCTCAGCGGCGGAGACAGTGCCGCGCAGATCGATCCAGCCAGCTTCGTGACGGCTGCGGTAGGTCTTCACCTCCACTTCGCGTATGAGTGGCTGGTCGAAATCGTCTCCACACTTCCAGCATTTGTATTCGGGGGACATCGTCTTGCGTGGGGCAACGTCGGCTCTGCCACAAGCTGGACAGGCCCGCAGTTCCTTTCTTCCCAGGCCCTCCTCGATGGCCTCGATGACCGACAGGCCGAGGAGAGTGTGGGTGTCCCACAGAGCGATCACGTCACCAACCGCGACCGCAGTGGCGTTCGGCACCCGCTCGTCCCAGCTGTAGTGGCGAGAAGGGTCGTCGTCGTACCCGTCACCCGCGCGCTTGCGCTCGTCCACCGCGATCATCAACCAGGCCCTCATGACCTGCCTCTCTGTCGATGGCACTGCCTCCCGATCAACCTAGCCACTGCTTCTGACAGCCAGAGTCGTTCCTGACAGTTGGAACGCCTCTGCGAGGGAGGACGGAGGCAGTGTGAGGGGACTGCATAGCCCGTAGGCGATTGGTTAGGACTAGGCGGCGAGGAAGAGGTGGATCCCGGCGCGAATGATCGACAAGGGGCTGGAAACGGCTAGTCAGGGGCGAAGTCGGGATCGGCCATGTATGCTGGCGCGGATCGGCATGAGAACGACGACTAGCCCAGGTGTTCGCGCACCCGGGCTAGTCGTTCGTCGCAGGACCTCGCACATGCGCTAACGAACGCGCGAGTCCCAGAATGTACCTTGACTAAACTAGTTACAACGTACAGGTACTTAGTGCGAGACGGCAACTGCACCTGGCGACGTCATGCCATAGGAGGTGCACGTGTTCGCGCTTATAGCCGCCCAGGTCGGGCCAGCCTTCGCCCTGGAAGCGGTCCCGCCCGTCCCAGCCCCGCTTGGTTGGGCAGCGGTCACCCTAACCTTCGCTCCTCACGCAGCGCGCGGCTGCAAGCGCATTGCGGGGAGGCTCCGGCGATGGCTCGTCGGCGTCGGCGCGGAGGTACTCCAGGGCAAGGAGGGCCAGGAGCCGAAGGGCAGCGGCCCGGCTGAGCCCTAGCAACGGTTGGGCAAGTCGGCAGGGCGACGATGGCGCCCCGTGCACGACGCGCGGGGCGCCAAGTTTTCCGGCTAGGTGACGCGACCGGGGGAAGTGAGCCGGTGTTGCGGGGGCTGAGTTCCGCACGTATTCCGCACGACCAGTCGCAAGCCACCGGTGGCAGCCGGACGCGGCCGGACAGACGAGAACGGCCCCTGACCGCGTATGCGCTGATCAGGGGCCGTTCTTTGCTGCTTGTGAGTGTGGGCAGGGGCGGGGTCGAACCGCCGACCTTCCGCTTTTCAGGCGGACGCTCGTACCGACTGAGCTACCTGCCCAGGACGCGTGTTGCGTGCGTCTGGCGGTCCTGACGGGATTTGAACCCGCGGCCTCCACCTTGACAGGGTGGCGAGCACTCCTAACTGCTCCACAGGACCTTGCGTCTCCGAGCCTATCGGCTCTGGAGGGGTGTCTTGGCCGGTGTTCCCGGCGCTTGGCGACGTCCGAGAGCATACGCGATGGCCGAGGGGGTCGCCAACTCGGTTACGCCGGGCGGGTGAGGGGACGATCCGGGCGGGGAGAAACCGGGCGGACAAGAGTGTTTCGTGTTTGTGCTTGGGGCTCCTACTCTGTCCGAGTTGCGCAACGGTGCGTGATCGGAGGGTGGCGCTGTTCCCCCTTGCGGGGGCGGCTGTAGAGAGGAGGCCGCGTGGTCGCGAAGCTCCCAGACCAGAGCGCGGAGGACTACCAACGCGGGCTTGGGACCCGCCAGATCCAGATGCTGGCCATCGGCGGGACGATCGGCACCGGGCTGTTCCTGGGCGCCGGGGAGAACATCGCCAAGGCCGGGCCCAGCCTGATCCTGACGTACGCGGTGGCGGGGCTGGCGCTGTTCTTCGTCATGCGGGCGCTCGGCGAGCTGCTGACGTACCGGCGGGCGGAGGGCGGGTTCGCCGGGTATGCCCGGGAGTTCCTTGGGCCGTTCTGGGGTTACGCCACGACCTGGACCTACTGGATCATCTGGGTGACGACCGGGATGGCGGAGCTGACCGCGGCCGGCAAGTACATCCAGAAGTGGTGGCCGGGCGTCGAGCAGTGGCAGACGGCGCTGGTGGCGCTGGTGGTGCTGTTCACGGTGAACCTGATCTCGGTGAAGCTCTTCGGCGAGCTGGAGTTCTGGTTCGCGATGATCAAGGTCGCGGCGATCGTGATGATGATCCTGGTCGGGCTCGGGGTGCTGGTGTTCGGGTTCAGCGACGCCGGGGACACCGCGCGGGTCGGGAACCTGTGGGACCACGGGGGCGTGTTCCCCGAGGGGGCCGGGGCCACGATCATGACGCTGCAGATGGTGATGTTCGCCTACCTGGGCGTCGAGCTGGTGGGCGTGACGGCGAGCGAGGCCAAGGACCCGGAGAAGAACATCCCGCGGGCG
Source organism: Actinomadura verrucosospora (assembly GCF_039540335.1). NCBI lineage: Bacteria > Bacillati > Actinomycetota > Actinomycetes > Streptosporangiales > Thermomonosporaceae > Actinomadura > Actinomadura verrucosospora. The sequence continues at coordinate 97,282 of NZ_BAABEV010000015.1, forward strand.
ATCAACGCGCTGCCGGTGCGGTTCGCGCTGTTCTACCTGGGGTCGCTGCTGGTGATCCTCGCGGTGGTGCCGTGGACGGCGTTCAAGGGCGGGGCGAGCCCGTTCGTGCTGGCGTTCGACCGGATCGGCATTCCGGGCGGGGCGGACATCGTCAACTTCGTGGTGCTGACGGCGGCGCTGTCGTCGTGCAACGCGGGCGGGCTCTACTCGACGTCCCGGATGCTGCGGACGGCCGGTGTGAACGGGGACGGGCCGAAGGTGCTCGGACGGCTCAACGGGCGCGGTGTGCCCGTGCTGACCGTCGTCATCTCCGCGCTGGTCATGGGGATCGGCGTGGTGGTCAACGCGGTCGTGCCGGAGAAGGCGTTCGAGTACATCACTTCGGTCTCCACCGGTGGGGCCCTGCTGGTGTGGACGGTCATCCTGCTCGCGCACATGGCCTACCGGCGGCGGTCGGCGGCCGGGGAGCTGCCCAAGGCGCCGTACCGGATGCCGTGGGCGCCGTACACGAACTGGGCCGTGCTGGCGTTCTTCGCCTTCGTCACCGTGACGATCGCGTGGGAGGCCGACACGCGGATCGCGCTGTACGTGATGGCCGCCTGGGCGGCGCTGGTCGTGATCGGCTGGCCGTTCGTCCGGCGCGGCTCGCAGGAGGCGCGGGTCCCCGTCCCGCTCGCGGAGGAGAGCACGAGCGCCTGATAAGGGCATCCCACGGCGGGGAGGCGCCCGCCGTGGGATGATCCCTCATGGCGGTTCCTTCCTCCGGAGGCGCGCGTGACCAGCATGCTTGAGATCCGGGTGCGGTGGGTCCTGCTGGTCGTGGTGGGCGTGGCGAACGTCATCGGTTCGCTGGTGGTGCTGCTGTTCGCGACGTTCGTGGTGCCCGATCCTCCGTTGGACGACCGCGACTACGTGCATCTGGTCAACGCGGTGGCGTTCTTCAGCTATCCGGTGGTCGCGGCGCCGGCGGCGCTCCTGTGCGGTCTGTGGCTGTGGCGGCCCGTGGTCACGTTCGTCCGGGACGGGGGAGAGCCCGACCGGCGGCAGCGCCGGGCCGTGCTGCTCGGGCCGCTGCGGCTGACGCTGCTCGTCGGGGCGCTGTGGGCGGTCGGCGCGCTCGGCTGGGCGGCGCTCGACCTGATGCTGTTCACCGGGCGGCTGGCGGTGAAGACGGGGCTGACGTGCCTGCTGGGCGCGGGCACGACCTGCACGATCGTCTACCTGCTGTCGGAGCGGCTGCTGCGTCCGGCGGCGGCGCTGGTGCTGGGAGCGGAACGTCCGAAGAGGCTCCGGCTGCCCGGGGTGACGACGCGGGTGATGCTCGCCTGGGCGCTCGGGACGGCGATCCCGGTGTTCGGGCTGATCTGCGTCGCGATCGCCGCGCTGGCCTCGCCGGACATCAACGTCACCCAGCTCGCGATCACGATCCTCGGCCTCGGCGGCGCCGCGCTGCTCGCGGGGGTTTGCGTGATCTACATGGCGACGCGGGCGATCGCCGACCCGATCAAGGCGGTGCGCAGCGGGATGGCGCAGGTCGAGCGGGGGGACCTCGGCGCCGAGGTGGACGTGTACGACGCGAGCGAGGTCGGGCAGCTGCAGGCCGGTTTCAACCACATGGTCGCGGGGCTGCGCGAGATCGAGTGGCTGCGCGACCTGTTCGGGCGGCATGTCGGCGAGGAGGTCGCCGACCTGGCGCTGGAGCGCGGCGTCGTCACGCTCGGCGGCGAGACGCGCGAGGTGGCCGTGCTGTTCGTGGACCTGACCGGGTCGACCCGGCTGGCCGACACGCGCAGCCCGGACGAGGTGGTGGGGCTGCTCAACCGGTTCTTCGGCGTGGTGGTGTCGGCGGTGGCGAAGCACGGCGGCTGGATCAACAAGTTCGAGGGGGACGCGGCGCTGGCGATCTTCGGGGCGCCGACGCAGGTGGAGGACTCGGCCGGCGGGGCGCTCGGCGCGGCCCGGGAGCTGGCGGTGCGGCTGCGCGCCGAGGTGCCGATGCTGGACGCGGGGATCGGCGTGTCCGCGGGCCCGGTCGTCGCGGGGTACATCGGGGCGGAGGAGCGGTTCGAGTACACGGTGATCGGCGATCCGGTGAACGAGGCGGCCCGGCTCAGCGACCTCGCGAAGGACGAGGAGGGGCGGGTGCTCGCCTCGGCGACCGTGCTGGAGCTCGCGCACCTCGCCGAGTCCGACGAGTGGGACCTCGGGCGGTCGGTGACGCTGCGGGGGCGGAGCCGTCCGACGCGGCTGGGCACGCCCCGGCGCCCCGCGCGTCCCCTCGTCCCCGCGCCGCGGCGGCCCGGGCCGGAGACGGGACGGGCGAGGTTCCCGCGCCCGCTCAGGCGCAGCAGGAGGCTGCTGTTCGGGGCGCTGGTGCTGGCGAAGGCGGCCAAGAGCGCGCGGGCCGCGGGGCCGGGCGGCGCGGAGGAGCCCGGAGGGGATTCCGGCGGTCCGGCCGTGTCTGACTCGTCCTGACGGGACCCGCTGCGTATCGTCACCTTCGGTACACAGTCTGCTACCGATCCGTAACTCCGGCGTCACCGGACGGTCCGAGGGTTGGGGCGGACAGCCCCGGCTCCCGAGAGGTGACTGATGCACCGGCGGAATCGTCTCGCGCTCATCGCCGTCCTGGCCACCGCGGCCGTCGCCGTCCCGGCGGCGCCCGCCGGCGCCCGGCCAGGCCCCGACCCGCTCCTGTCCGTGCTGCCGGGCGCCCCGGAACCGCGGCCGCGCACCGCCCCGGTCCGGGCTCCGGATCCGGACTCCGGCGTCCTGGACGTCGCGCACCGCGGCGCGTCCGCGTACGCGCCGGAGAACACGCTGGCGGCGTTCCGGCTCGCCCGGGCGAGGAAGGCGGACATGTTCGAGCTGGACGTCCAGGAGACGAAGGACCACCAGCTCGTGATCATGCACGACACGACCCTCGCCCGGACGACGAACGCCGAGGAGGTCTACCCGGGCCGCGGGCCGTGGAAGGTCGCCGACTTCACCCTCGCCGAGATCGGGAGGCTGGACGCCGGCGGCTGGTTCGCGAGGAGGTACGCGGGCGAGCGCGTCCCGACGCTCGGCCAGGTGCTGGCCGCGATGCGCGGGCAGGGCCTCGGCCTGCTGCTGGAGATCAAGAGCCCGGAGCTCTACCCGGGCGTCGAGCGGCGCATCGCGGCGGAGCTGAAGCGGTCCCCGTCCTGGCTGCGGTACGACCCGCGGGGGCGGCGCCTCGTCGTCCAGTCGTTCGACTGGGCTTCGGTGCGCCGGTTCCACGCCGTCCTGCCGAAGGTGCCGACCGGCCTGCTGGGCACTCCGAAGGCCGCGGACCTGCCGAAGCTCGCGAAGTGCGCGGACCAGGTCAATCCGCCCTTCGGAGGCCTGACCGGGTCCTACGTCGACGCGGTGCACGACGCCGGGATGGACGTGCTCACCTGGACGGTCGACGACCCCGGCGCCATGGAGCGGGCGATCGACCTCGACGCGGACGGGATCATCACCAACCGGCCGGACGTCCTGCGCGGCGTGGTGGACGACTCCGGCGAGCGGGCGGCCTGATCAGGCGGGCCACCGGCGCGCGCGGGCGATCAGCGCCCGCGCCGCCGGGCCGCGCGGTCCCTCGGCGCGCCAGGCCAGGGCGATCCGCCCGGTCAGCCGCGGCCGGACGACCGGGAGCGCGCGCAGGTCGTCCGGGCGGCCGAGGGCGGCGGACTCGGGCAGCACGGCGACGCCGAGGCCGTGCGCGGCGATCTCCGCGAGCACCGGCGGCTCGCCCGCCTCGAACGCCACGCGGGGGCGCAGTCCGGCGTCCGCGAAGGCCGCGTCCAGGACGGACCGCAGCCCGGTGCCCTTCGGCAGGCAGATCAGGCTCTCCTCGGCGAGCGCCCGCAGGGTGATCGTGGACCTGCGCGCCAGCGGGTGGGTGCGGGCGACGGCGGCGACGAGGTCCTGCTCGATGACGACCCGCGTCGCGACGCCCTCGGGCGGGCCGGCGCCGAGGCTGAGGTACGCCAGGTCGATCCGTCCGGTGCGGAGCCCCTCGGTCAGCGCGGCGGAGTCCTCCTGGACGACGGTGATCTCGATGTCCGGGTGGTCGCGGTGGAATTCGGCCAGCATGCCCGGAAGGTCCAGCGACCGGATCCAGTCGATCGTGCCGATCGTGACGTGCCCGCGGAGCAGGCCCGTCAGCTCGTCCACGGCCAGCCGGGCGCCCTCGACCGCCGCGAGCGCGGCCCGCGCGTAGGGCAGGACGGCGGCGCCGACCTCGGTCAGGCGGACCGTGCGGCCGGAGCGGTCGAACAGCGGCTGCCCCAGCTCCCGCTCCAGCTGCCGGATCTGGGCGCTCACGCCCGGCTGGGCCACGTGCAGCCTTGCCGCGGCCTTGGTGAAGCCGGCCTCTTCCGTGACCGCCACAAAGTACTCAAGCTGGCGCAGCTCCATAACCGGACATGCTAGTCGCGGCGCTTCCCAGTGCCCGGGCTTCTGGGTGACCGGTCGGTCCGGCAACCATTTCTTTTGCCGGTCTTGGCCGCATCGCTGCTGTTCAGAGGACTGATCCGGGCGTGTGCGGTGATTACCTCACCTGCGGGAGGTCGGGTGTTCGAACGGCGCACATGGTCCATACGGGTGCGGATGACCGTTATTGCCGGGACGGTCACCGCCGTGATCTGCGCCATCGTGACGACGCTGATCCTCGTGGAGGCGCGGGGATCGGAGACCGACTCCGCCCGCGGCGAGGCGACCGCGGCCGCGCTCCGGCTGTCGTACGCGTTGCGGCGCGAGCCCGTGGAGGGGCGGATCGACGGGGTGCCGGGCGTCCTGCTGCAGGTCATGGACGAGAGGCGGACGGTGATCGCGGGGTCGCCGGGCCGGGCGCTGGCCCGCCGGCCGCTCGCCCGCTTCGTCCCGTCGCAGGAGCGCGTCTACACCTCGCGGAAGGTGTGCTCGCCGGTGCGGCGGCACCGGTGCCTGTGGGTGATCGGCTTCCGCGTCTTCAAGCCCGGCGGCGACTGGCTGATCTACGCCGCCGTCCCGATCGTCCCCTGGTACGTGAGCCCCGGCCTGATCATGTTCCTGGCCAGCGTCTCGCTGCTGGTGATCCTGCTGGGCTGCCTGCGCGCCTGGGCGACGGTGGACCAGACCCTCGCGCCGGTGGAGGCGATCCGGGCCGAGCTGGCGGAGATCACCGCGCACCGGTCGGGCCGCCGGGTGACGGTGCCGGAGGGCCGGGACGAGATCAGGCGGCTCGCGGAGGCCGCGAACGCGACCCTGGACCGGCTGGACAGCGCCCTCGAACGGCAGCGCAGCTTCACCTCCGACGCGTCCCACGACCTGCGCAGCCCCATCGCGGCCGCGCGCACCCAGATCGAGGAGGCGCTGCTGTTCCCCGACGACGTCGACTGGCCGCGGACGGCGCGCGGCGTCCTGCAGAGCCTGGAGCGGCTCCAGGCGATCGTGACGGACCTGCTGCAGCTCGCCCGGCTGGACGCCGCCGCCTGGCAGGAGGTCGAGACGATCGACCTCGGCGCGCTGGTCACCATCGAGGTGGCGAGGTCGGAGCGGACGAAGCGGATCGTCCCGCACCTCCAGGAGGGCGTGACGGTGCGCGGGGACCGGCTCCGGCTCGTCCGCCTGCTGACGAACCTGCTGGACAACGCCGAGCGGCACGCCGAGTCGCGCGTCGACATCACGGTGGCGCGGGAGGACGGCACGGCCGTGCTGGAGGTCGTCGACGACGGCGCGGGCGTCGCCGAGAAGGACCGGGACCTCGTGTTCCAGCGCTTCGCCCGCCTGGAGGACAGCAAGGCCCGCGACCCCGGGGGCACCGGTCTCGGCCTGCCGATCGCCCGGGAGATCGCGCAGTTGCACGGCGGCACCCTCACCATCGAGGACAGCGAGCGCGGCGCCCGGTTCGTCCTGCGGTTACCGCGCAACCACGACGGGAGGCCGGCCGGCTAGCGGGGGGCGGGAAGCGGAGAACCCCGCGGCGCGGTGCGCGCGGGGTCGTGGCGGGCCGGGGCGGCCCGTGCGGGGGACGGGCCGGCGGGCGGCAGGTCAGGCCGCCGGATGGGCGGCCAGGCCGCGCAGGTGGATCCAGCCTTCGAGGTGCGACTCCTTCACCCGGCAGGTGATCCGCTCGTACTCGGCGGCGGTCACGTGGCCGGGGCTCGGGACGATCACGGAGTCGTAGACGAAGCGGGACGCGATGACGCCGAGGTCGGCGCCGGTCGCGGCGAGCCGGTCCTTGAGCGGGCCGGCGTCGAGGAGCCGGGCCGTCGTGATGATGGACGAGCCGGACACGCCGGGCGGGTCGGGCATCACGGGGCCGACGTTCACGGCGACCCTGAGCTGGACGCGGACGGCCCCGGTCGCGCGGTGGTTGTGGCGGCGCAGCCGCCGGCCGAGCGAGACCAGCATGGGGTCGATCACGGTGGCCGTCGGGACCTGCGGCGGGATGACGATGAGCGCGCCGTCGCCGCGGTCCTCGACGTGGCAGGCGTCCCAGGGGACGCCCGACTCCTCGAACGCCTCGCGGAGGGCCCGGTACATGGCGCGGCGCACGCCGATCCGGTCGGCGTCGTTGCGGTCGGGCGAGCTGAACCCGGCCACGTCGGTGTACACGATGGTGCAGTTCTGGCCGGCCCAGGACGGGGCGCCGACATCCGGGAGGACCATGGGCTGCGTCGGCCGTTCCCAGGACGTCTCGACGGCGGCCTCCAGGACCGGCTGGACGGAGCGGGCGGGCGGCAGCGAGTTGGCGGGCGGCAGGGAGTTCCCGGGCAGGGAGTTGGCGGGGACGGTGCGGCACGGGACGGTCGGGGCCGCCCCGGACGCGGCGCCCGCGCCGTTGATCGCGGCTGCGGGCTCCACGACGCAGGTCGCGCCGCCCGCCCGCGGGTCGGGCGCGGCGTAGGGGGCCGTCACCACGAACGGCCCGGCCATCGCGTACGGGTAGTTCGGGACCACCGGCATCTGCGCCACGGCGTACGGCTGCGGCGCCCCGTACTGCGCCGCGGGTCCGTACGGGTGGGCCGCGCCGCCGGGGTGGTGGGCCCGCCGCGGCGGCCGGCCCGGGCCCTGCTCGGTCATCCGGTCGTACATCTCGCGTTCGAGGACGGCGACCACGTGCGGGTGGTCGCTCAGGTAGGCGACGAACTCCTGCGTGGTCAGGCACAGGACGTGGAGCGCGTCCATGGCGACGACGGTCGCCGAGCGGCGGCGCAGCAGGAGGGCGGCGCGCTCGCCGATGATGTCGCCGGGCCCGCGGAAGGCGACGAAGCGCTCGCGGCCGTCCCGCTCCACGGAGATCCGCACCGAGCCGGACTTGATCACGAGGGTGTGGTCGGCGTCCTGGCCCTCGGTCCACAGGACGGCGCCGACCGGGTGGACGACCTCCCGCGCCTGCGCCAGGAACGCGGCGCGCTCGGCGGTGGTGAGCCCGTGCCAGAACCCGGGCCGCCGGACGGTCTCGGCCCGCCGCTGGACGGTCCGCTGCCGCGGGACGAGCTCGTTGGGGACAAGCTCGTCGGGGACGAGCTTGTCCGGGTCGTGGTGGCGGGCGTGCTCGTTCATCGGCTCACCCGCCCGACGCCCGGCCGGGCGGGCGGCGACGAGCCCGCCGGACTCGTGGGGTGGACGGCGGAGGTGGGGGACGGTACGTGCTGTCTGGACATGTCAGGGACCCCATGCCTCGAATCGCGGCTCCGGAATCCGCGCGGGCGCCGGGTAGGTCCGGTATGGCCCGCGGGTGACCGGAGTCACATCACCTATGGTCCGCACCGCGTGGTCGCGGTTAGACTAGATGAGTCCGCAGAGACGTTTTGGCAGGTCAGCGCGGATCTTTCTGCGTCTTCGCAGAGGATGGGCGCGGTCGGCCGATCGTCTCGTGCGGCCCCGGGAGTCGCTCTCCGCTCTCCCTCCGATCGTCGTGGCTGCCAAACCGTTGATCGGCGGGAAGCGGCGGGCGACTCTGTTGCCTTCGCTGGCAGTGCCTTCTCGTGTTCCTCGCCCGGTGCCGCCCTCAGGCGTCGCCGGAGTCTCCTGTCCCCTTGCGGCCTCCCCGTGTGGCGCGTTCGGCCCTCTTCGTCGTACCCCGCTCGCGGCCGGCCCGTCTCCGCCTGCGGTCGGTCCCGGCCCGGCTGCGCCGTTCCCCGCCGGGACCTCACCCTGTGTTCAACCTCATCCGCGCTCGGATGCGGCATCCCGTCTTGTTGCATGACGTCGTCTGCTAATCTGCTATGTAGCACATTACAACAGAGTCCGACGGTATGCAGCACTCTGGAAGCTACCGACGCGAGTTTTGGGCGATATGGCGGGGTCTGGTGGGCGGAGCGAAGATCAGATGTCTGGGACATGTAGCGTCGTGTCGGGGAGTGGGATGCCAGGTCCCCGATTGCCATGTAGCATCCAGTTGGGTGGCATGCACTACTCAGAGTGAGCGAACCAATGGTCAGTGACCAGGGCCCCGTAGTCCAGAGTGCGCTGCTGCGCACCGAGCTCGTCCGCCTGCGCAAAGAGAAGAAGCTGACGCAGGAGCAGGTGGCGCGGCAGCTGGAGTGGTCTCCGTCCAAGCTCATCCGGGTGGAGGGCGGCAAGAACGCCATCACCCGCACCGATCTGCAGGCATTGCTCGCGGTTTACGACGTCACCTCGGAGGGGCGCCAGGAGCGGTTGCAGGCGCTCGCCCGCGGCGCGCGGGAACCCGCCTGGTGGAACGCCTACCGCGGAGATCTGGACCCGAGCTTCCTCTCCTATGTCGGGTACTCCGCCGGCGCCGCGTTCATCCGGCAGTTCCACGGGACCGTCATCCCGGGGCTGATCCAGACGGCCGAGTACGCCGAGGTGCTGTCCACCGGCAAGATCTCCGAGCAGGCGCGGGTGCTGGCGGCGAAGTTGCGCATCCAGCGCCAGCAGGAGTTCGCCAAGCGGCAGAACCCGCCGCGCCAGCACTACATCATCGACGAGGCCGTCATCCGCCGGCACGTCGGCATCAAGAGCGACCCGGCGATCATGCCCGCCCAGCTCAACCACATCGCGGACGCGTGCGAGCGCGACGACCTGCTCACCGTGCGGATCATCCCGTTCAAGGCGGGCGCGCACCTCGGGCTCGACGGGCCGTTCAGCCTCCTGGAGTTCGACGGCGACCTCGACGACGTCCTCTGGCTGGAGGCGCGGCCGGGCGCCAGCGTGATGATCACCGGCGAGGACGAACGGATCACCGAGTACCGCGACACCTTCGAGCTCCTGCTGGAGCAGGCGCTGTCGGCGGACGAGTCGATCGCGCTGCTGCGGCAGGCCGCCGAAGACCTCATGGCCTGATTCCCCGACCGCAACCCGAACCACGCGACGGAGGTGACAGCCGCATCGGACACCGACAAGGCGAGTGGCCGTCATAACACGCAGGGTGATCTTGTGTTCCCTTGTAGGCGGGATAACTAGAACCGTTTACACTCGTGATCGGGAAATTTTCCACAAGGTCGTGGTTTGTCGTGCCCTGCTGGCGCTCGCCTGGCGGGTGTTCTTGTCCGATCGGTTGGCGAGACGGCACCCGCCGGCAATGGATGGAGGGTTGCTGGATGGTGTACCGGTCGGATCGGGGAGCGGCGGTGAGCTGGCGGAAGAGCAGCGCCAGCGGCGGCGGTCAGGAATGCGTCGAGGTGGCGGCGGCCGGCCCCGCCGTGCTGGTCCGAGATTCGCGAGACACCTCCGCAGGCTTCCTCACGCTCCACCCCGCCCAGTGGAAAGCCCTCCTGGCCGCCATCCGGAACGGAGAGCTCGAAGGGCGCTGAGTCACACGACTCGTTTTCTGCCTCTTGAATTGTCGATTAGTGCGGTTTCTGTTGGTATTTAAGGGCGATTTCTGACAACGAGCGGAGCGCTTGCGCCGGACCGGCCCGGACCCTGAGTGGACCCTGAAACCACCCTGAATCGCCCCTGATCACCCTGTTCCGGTGCGGGGGACCGCCCTAACTTGATCGTCAGCGGTCCCCGGTCACGGCCGGGCCGGGGACCGTCGCCCGCCTCCGAGGACGCGGGCCTCTGACGTCCCCCACCGGAAGGACCTTCATGCTGCGCGGAAACAGGCTCGCCCTCCTGGGCGCGGCCGCGGCAGGAGCCGTGGCGCTGACCGGCGTCGCGGCGCCCGCCACCGCCTCGCCCGCCTCGCCCGCGCCGGCCGCGCCGCGCTCGCCGTCGGCCCCCGACTGGCGCGCCTGCGGCGACGACGGCAAGGCCGAGTGCGCGACCCTGCGCCTGCCGATCGACTGGTCCCGGCCGGACGGCCCCGCGTTCGGCCTCGCCATCGCGCGCCGGAAGGCCCTCGACCCGGACGCGCGCGTCGGCACGCTCGTGTTCGGTCCCGGCGGTCCCGGCGACTCCGGCGTCCAGCGCGTCACCAGGCTCGCGGGCGGGATCGACCGGTTCAGCGACGAACTGCGCCGGCGCTTCGACATCGTCAGCTTCGACCCGCGCGGCATCGGCGCCAGCCATCCGGTGACGTGCTCGGCCGACCTGCTCCGGGCCGCCCCCTCTCCGGTCATCGAAAACGCGGCGCAGTTCCGGGCGACCCTCGACCACAACGCGCGCCTGCGTGCCGACTGCCGCGCCCGCACCGGCCCGCTGTACGACCACGCCGACACGCTCAGCACCGTCCGGGACGTGGACGCGATCCGCGCCGCCCTGGGCGAGCCGAAGCTGACCTTCCACGGCAGCTCCTACGGCACGCTGCTGGGCGAGATGTACGCCGAGACGTTCCCGCGGCGCGTCCGGGCGATGGTGCTGGAGAGCGTGGACGACCACAGCGTCCCCGACGCCCGGCGCTTCCTGACGTCCGAACTGGCCGCCGCCCAAGACTCCTTCGACCAGTTCGTCGCCTGGTGCGAGCGCAGCCAGGACTGCGCCCTGCACGGCAAGGACGTCCGGGCCGTCTGGCGTGACCTGCGCGCCCGCGCCGCCCGCGGGGAACTGCCCGACCCCTCGTCCCCGGGCGCCGCGCTGCCGGAGTTCGGCCTCGTGCTGATGGCCTACAAGAGCTTCTACGGCCCCGACTGGGCGGAACTGGCGTCGAAGCTGGCCGCGCTGGACGCGGCCCCGCCCCTCAGGGCCGGTTCCCGTCCGGCGGCCGCGCCGAAGGCGGAGGAGACCGCCACCGACCCCTTCACCGCGCAGTTCTGCTCCGACTGGAGCCTGCCCGTCCGCGACTACGGCGAGTACGCGAGGCTCATGCGGCGCACGGAGAAGGTCGCCCCCGACATGACGTTCGCGCGTCCCGTCATGGCGATCTCCGCCTGCCTCGGCTGGCCGCAGCCCGTCCGCAACCCTCAGCACCGCCTGCGCGTCCGCGGCAGCGCGCCGATCCTGCTGGCCAACGCCGTCCACGACCCCGCCACGCCCTACTCCTGGGCCCAGAACGTCGCGCGGCAGCTCGGCCCCGCAGGACGCCTGCTCACCTACGCGGGCGCGGGCCACGGCAGCTACGGCCGCGGCCCCTGCATGCAGAACACGATCGACGCCTACCTGACCACCCTCACCCTCCCCCCGCCCGGCACCACCTGCCCGGCGCAGTAGAGGCCGGGATCAGGCGAAGGCGGTGGCGTGCGCCTCGGCCCATCGGCGGAAGGGCCGGGGCGGGACGCTACAGGGTGATGTCCTCGGGGAGGAGGGTGGCGAGTTGTTCGGTGGTGAGTTCGATCCCGTTGTTGGCGAGTTGTTCGGTGCGGCGGGCGTGCGCGGTGATGGCCGACCGGACGAGTTTGTCGACTTCGCGGCCGTTTCCTTCGCGGAACCGGTCCCGGTGGGTGTTCAGGTAGACGGTGAGTGCTTGGCGGGTGGGTTCGGGGACGCGGTAGTCGGCGCCTTCGGCCTTCTTGACGAAGATGGAGGCGAGGCCGTCGACGGGGTAGGGCTGGAAGGTCAGCGTGCGCGCGAACCGGGACGCCAGGCCGGGGTTGGTGGCCAGGAACCCTTCCATTTCGTTGGTGTATCCGGCGGCGATCACGATGACCTCGTCGCGGTGGTCCTCCATCAGCTTGACCAGCGTGTCGATGGCCTCCTGCCCGAAGTCGTGGCCTGATCCTCCCGGGCGGGACAGGGTGTACGCCTCGTCGATGAACAGGACCCCGCCGCGGGCGCGCTGGAACACCTCGGTGGTCTTTTGGGCGGTGTGCCCCACGTACTGCCCGACCAGGTCGACGCGTGCCGCCTCCACCACCTGGCCTTGGGCAAGGACGCCCAGAGCGGTGAGGAGTTCTCCGTACAGGCGTGCGACGGTCGTCTTGCCCGTGCCCGGCGGACCCGCGAAGATCAGATGCCCGGTGAACGGTTCGGCCTCCAGTCCAGCGGCGCGGCGTCGCCGCGCCGAGGCCAGCAGGTCGAGCAGGTCCTTGATCTCCCGCTTGACCTCCTCCAGGCCGGTCATCGCCGCCAACCGGGCGAGGACATCGGTCACCTGACCGGCGTCGCGCGCTTCGCCGAACCGGGCGGCCAGACCTGTGTCGACGTCGAGATCTTCGGCGACGAGCAGGCTCAACTCCTCACCTGAGGGGAGTTCGGGCAGGTCGGCGAGGCGTTGCGCCTGGCGTTCGACCGCGGCCTCGAACACCTGCCGTGCCGCTCGCCCGTTCCCGAAGGTCGCGTCGCGGCGCTGCCCCGCGAAGTGCGCCAGGATCGCCGCGCGCGCGTCGTCGGCCAGCCGGTACCCGTCCCTGGTCGCGTGCGATTCGGCGATCTGGACGAGTTCGGCGGGGCTGTAGTTCTCGAACTCCACCGTGCGGGAGAACCGCGACTTCAGCCCTGGGTTGGCGGCCAGGAAGTCGCGCATCTCCGCCGAGTATCCGGCGGCGATCACCACGACCTCGTCGCGGTGGTCCTCCATCAGCTTGACCAGGGTGTCGATGGCCTCCTGCCCGAAATCGGTCCCCGTCGCCTTACGCGACAGCGTGTAGGCCTCATCGATGAACAACACCCCGCCCAGCGCCCGCTGGAACACCTCCGACGTCTGCAACGCCGTCCCGCCGACGTTCTCCGACACCAGATCGGCCCGGCTGACCTCCACCACCTGGCCCTTCTCCACCACACCCAGCGCCGCGAGAATCCCGCCGTAAAGCCGCGCAACCGTCGTCTTGCCCGTCCCCGGCGGACCCGCGAACACCATGTGCCGACCGATCGCCGGACCGGGCGGCAAGCCCGCAAGCCGCCGCTGCTCGGCCACCTTCTGAAGATTCGTCACCTTCCGGATCTCACGCTTCACCCCCGCCAGACCCACCATCGCCTCCAACCGGCCCAACAGCACGTCGGCGGACGGCCCGCCGGCTCCTTCTCCGGTCGTCGGCGCGGTCGCGGGTTCCTGCTTCGGCTGGGGCTCGTCGGCCACCGCCGGCTCGACGACCTGCGCGGTCGTCGTGCCGTTCGCGTTCGGGTCGAGCCTGTCCGGCTTCTGGTTGCGCTCGCTGGTGAGGCCGCTCACGTCCAGGTGCGCGCCCCGGTCGGCGACCACGCCCGCGCCGCGGGTGTCCACCACCGTGCAGTCGCGGAGGGTGAGCCGGCCGCCCGAGTCCACGCTCACGCCGGCGAGCCCGCTGCCGCTGATCGTCATCCCGTCCAGTACGGCGCGCGCGCCGGAGCCGAGCCCCGCGCCGACCTTCCCCGCGCCGGTGATCCGGCCCCGGACGACCGTGACGTCCGCGTGCGCGACGAACGACAGGCCGTTGGTGCTCGCCCCCGTGACCTCGCAGTCCTCCAGCAGCGCGACGCCCTTCTCGACGACCACGCCGGTCCGCCGCGGCGACTCCATCTTGATCCGCCGCGCGGTGAGCGAGCCGCCGGTCGCCACCCACAGCCCGTCCAGGTGCGGGTCCTCGATCAGGCAGTCCTCCGCGACCGCCTTGCCCTTCTCCAGGACGATCAGGGACGACCCGCGCGAGCCGTGGAACGCGCAGTTGCGGACCGCCGCGTCCGCGTGGTCGTCCACCCGGATCCCGGCGCCCTCCGGCCCGCTGATCGTGCACTGCTCGATCAGCGGGCGCGACCCCTCGGTCACCCAGATGCCGTGCCCGCCCGCCTCGTTGACCTGGCACGACCGCAGGGTCACCGTGCTGCCGCTGCGGATCGCCACCGCGTTGCCCTCGGTCCCGCTGACGCTGGTGCTCTCCATGACCCCGGACGCGGCGGCGTACACGACCGCGCCGTCCAGCACCCGGCACCCCATCAGCGCCATCTGCGCGCCGCTGGCCGCGCGCACGGCCACGTCGGAGCGGGTCATGAACTCGCAGTGCTCCGCCAGGACGCTGCCTTCCGCGGCGTCCAGCGCGAGGCCGTCGTCGCTCCAGTTGCGGACGGTCAGCCCCTGGAGGGTCACCCTTCCGGTGACCTCGACCGTCGCGTTCGTGGCGCCGTCCAGCGTGACCGAGCCCGGGCCGCCCACGGCCGTCATGACGAAATCGTCGGGACAGTGGAACCCGGTGTTGGGATAGGCCCCCGGCTCGATCAGGATGTGCCGTCCGGCGCCGTACGGCAGCGGCGCCTGCAACGCCTCCAGCACTGTCCGATACGCCCGGGGGGAGGAGTGTGACACGACCAGACGCTGCAACGGGCCTCCTCACGAATCACCGTTCATGGTGCCATGAGGCGATCCGTGCTCGCCTCGCTCAGCGGACCCCGCGCGGACGGAACTGGACGCTGATCCGGGGGCCCGTCACGCGGGCGCTCTTCGGGATCGCGTGCTCCCACGTCCGCTGGCAGCTCCCGCCCATGACGATGAGGTCGCCGTGGCCCAGGTCGCGGCGGATCGCCGGCCCGCCGCCGCGCGGACGGAGCAGCAGGCTCCTCGGGGTGCCGACCGACAGGATCGCCACCATCGTGTCGTGCGTGGCGCCGCGCCCGATGGTGTCGCCGTGCCAGGCCACGCTGTCGCGCCCGTCGCGGTAGAGGCAGAGACCGGCCGTCCGGAACGGCTCGCCGAGTTCCCCGGCGTAATGCTCGTCGAGCGCCGCCTTCGCCTCGTCCAGGACGGGATCGGGCAGTTCCGCGTTCTCGTCGTAGAACGCCAGGAGGCGCGGGACGTCCACCACCCTGTCGTACATGCGCCGCCGCTCGGCCCGCCACGGGACGGACGTGAGCAACCGCTCGAACAGCGCGTCGGCGTTGGGGATCCATCCGGGCAGGACGTCGACCCAGGCGCCGTGCTCCAGCGGCGTCCGCCGCACGGCGTCCAGAGACCGCGGACCGCTCTCGTCCGTGCTGTCCAGCAACGACCCTTGGAACATTCCTCCACTGTACCCGTCCTGGTCAAACACATGTTCGATCAGCGGCGGAAGATCACCGCCAGGACGCGCAGGGAGAGGACCGAGCAGATGACCAGGCCGCAGTAGCCGAAGAACTGGAAGAGGGTCACGCTGCGGGTCATCGCGGGGCCGTCGCGCAGGCCCAGCAGCATCACCGCCATCACGCCGGCGGTCGACGCCAGGATGGTGAGCAGCACCTGCTGGAGGAGGCCGGTGACCGTGCGGCGGTCGGACTCGTCGGAGAACAGGCGGACGTTCACGCTCAGGCGGCCCGCCTCCGCCGCGGCGGTGATGCGGTCCAGACGGCGGGGGAGGCGGCGCAGCATCGGCAGCAGGCTGAGCAGTTCGTCGTTCGCGGCCTCGCGCAGCGAGCCGGGCCGGAGCCGTTCCCGCAGGTAGGACTCGCCGAACGTGTGGGCCTCGGTGACGATCGCGAACCCGGGGGCGAGCTCGCTCAGACCGCCCTCCAGCGTCGCGAGCGCCCGGAAGACCGCCGCGATCTCGGCCGGGACCGCGAGGTCGAACCGTGCGACCAGCCGGAACAGGTCGGTGAACATGGCCATGTCCGGGCTGGTCCCCGGGCCGAGGTGGCGGGCCATGAAGGCGCCGAGCGCGCGGGCGAGGGCCTGCTCGTCCAGCTCGTCCGGACGGGCCACGACCTCCAGGAACGCGTCCGTCACCGCGACCGCGTCGCCCCGGTTCAGGGCGATGAGCATGCGCTGGAGGCAGCCGCGCAGCTCGGTGTCGAGCCGTCCGACCGAGCCGAAGTCGATCAGGCCGAGGCGGCCGTCGTCGAGCAGCAGGATGTTGCCGGGGTGCGGGTCGGCGTGGAAGACGCCGTCCAGGACGATCTGGCGCAGCACCGTGTCGAGGAGGGTGCGCGCGAGGGCGGTCCGGTCGAGCCCGGCGGAGTCGACGCGCGGGCCGGCCTTGCTGAGCGCGACCCCGTCCAGGCGCTGCATGACGAGGACGCGGCCCGTGCAGAAATCGTCGTGGGGACGGGGGACGACGACGTCGCCGCTGCGGGCGGTCGCCGCGACCGAGGCCATGTTGCGGGCCTCGACGCGGAAGTCGAGTTCCTCGCGCAGCGCGGTCGCGAAGCCGTCCGCGAGGTCGACGACGCCGAACGACCTGGCCCATCCGGCGCGCTCGTGGAGCGTCCGGGCGAGGCGTCCGACGATGTCGAGGTCGCGTTCGACCACCGCGCGGACGCCCGGCCGCTGGATCTTGACGACGACCTCCTCGCCGGACCGGAGCGTGGCCCGGTGCACCTGCGCGATGGACGCGGCGGCGAGCGGGGTCCGGTCGAAGGAGGCGAAGACGTCGCGCGTGTCGCCGAGCTCCTCGTGGAGGACGCGTTCGATCTGCGGCCACGGGACCGGTGTGGCGCAGTCCTGCAGCCGCCCCAGTTCCCGGACGAACTCCGGCGGCAGCACGTCCCGCCGGGTCGACAGGACCTGGCCGAGCTTGACGAACACGACGCCGCCCTGTTCGAGGGCGTGCGTGAACGAGCGCGCGGTGCGGGCGCTCGGGCGCGCGCGTCCGCGCAGGTACGGACCGAGGCCGTGGCGCAGGAAGATGAACGAGATGCGCCGGTACCGGCGGGTCCGCGCGATCCGCGACCGGACGGCGCCGAACCAGTGGAGCGGCGACGGCACCGTCCCGGTCGGGACGAACGCCTCCCACAGGACCAGGATCGTCATCGAGACGAGGAGCGCGCACGCGAAGCCGAGGCAGGCGAGCCAGGTCAGGGCCGCGGGCTCCCGGTCCGCGCGCAGGTCGCCGATCAGCGCGCTGATGATCGGGCTGGCGACCGCCTGCCCGACCGCGCCCGCCACGAGCGTCCGGAACAGGGGGAACCGGGTGTCGAGCAGGCTCCTCGCCCCGTACGCCATGACCCAGGTGTTGATCGCCGTTCCGATGAGGAACGCGATGATCGTCGCTGAACTGTCCATTCCCGCCGCCCGCCGGATCGTCTTCCACGTCACGGGGGACGCTAGTGAGCGCGGGGGCGGCGCCCCTCCCGCCGGAGGGGGAGCCGCTCGTCCCGACGGGGGATCAGAGCTCGTCGAGCAGGTCCCTGAGGAAGGTCGTGGTGCGGGCGGGGCGGGCGGCGCGGATGCCCAGCAGATCGATGATCTTCTGGTAGCGGACGGCCTCCTGGCCCTCCGGGTAGCGGGCGCCGGTCAGCTGCTCCAGGTAGACCACGTCGTCCAGGTCGTACTCGGCGAACCGCACGATGGTGATCGGGCCGCCCAGCGCCAGGTGCCCGCCCGCCGCGAACGGCAGGACCTGCACCTTCACGTTGGGCATGCCCTCCGACACCGCGATCAGGTGCTCGATCTGGCCGCGCATCGTCCGCGGCCCGCCGATCGGCCTCCGCAGCGCCGCCTCGTCGATCACCGCCCAGAGCGTGGTCGCGCCGGTCGGACGGTGCAGGATCTCCTGCCGCCGCATCCGGAGGGACAGGCGCCGTTCGAGGCCCCCGTAGGCCGCGTCATGGTGCTCCAGGCCGATGACGGCCCGCGCGTAGTCGCGCGTTTGGAGAAGGCCGGGAACGTATTGCACCTCGTAAGTGCGAATCGTCGCCGCCGACTGTTCCAGGCCGAGATACTGCTCGAACCAGCTCGGCACGATATCGCCGTAGCCCTGCCACCAGCCGGGCTTCCTGGCCTCCCGGACGAGTTGCACGAAGCCATTCCGCTCGTCCTCGTCCTCGACGCCGTAGAGGGTGAGCAGGTCGAGCACGTCGCGGATCTTGAAGCCGTGCCGTCCGAGCTCCAGCCTGCTCATCTTGGACGCCGAGCCGCGGATCGCCTCGCCCGCCTCCACCCGGCTGAGACCGCGCTCCTCGCGCATCCGCCGTAACCGCGCCCCGAGCTGCATGCGCAGCGCGGTGGGACTCGCCAGCCGATTGTCAAGCACCAGGTCTCCAGCGTTCCGTACGTTGGTCCGGCAACACTCTCGGAGGGTCTCACAGGCAATCGTGAACGCGCAGGAGACCTCTCGACAGAGATACGTATCCGGCGCAGCCGCTTTACCAATCACGCCATTGTGTTGAGCGCGGGCCGGAGCGTTCCAGAAGGGGTCACCGGCGCGGGACGAGCAGGTCCAGATCGGCGCGGGTGACCCGGGCGTCCCCGGCGATCCGGTCACGATCCGTGCCGGCGCCCTCCACGACCTCCAGCGCGCGGGTCAGCATCGTCGGCTGCTCCAGCGGGCGGGCCGGGCCGGGCTCCTGGCGCCGCCAGCCGCGCGAGCTCAGCGTGCTCATCGCGTCGCGGTACACCGGCTCCTTCATGATCCCGAGCGTGCGGGCCCGGTAGAGCAGCGCCGCCATGCTGACGCCCCAGGACGCCTTCAGCCGCGCGAGCCGGTCCCAGTCGGGGCCCGCGGGCAGGTCGCCGGCGATGTCGGCCTCCGGCATGAGGAACTCCGCCGCGAACCGGTGCGCCTGGTCCTCGACGATCTTCTCGCCGGGCTCGGCGTCGGCGTGCATCACCAGGTGGCCCAGCTCGTGGGCCGCGTCGAACCGGTTGCGCCAGTAGTCGCCCTTGGCCGGGTTGAAGAACACCATCGGCCTCGGGTGGACGCCGACGCTGAACGCGTCCACGCGCTCGGCCGCCCGCGGCAGCACGAGGACGATCACGCCGTGGGACTCCAGCAGCCGGACGACGTGCGGCACCGGCCCGGCCCGCTCGACCAGCGCCTTCCTGGTCAGCCTGGCGGCCTCGGCGGGCCCCGGGCCGGCGATCTCCTCCGGCGAGACCGGGTACTCGGGAAGGTCGACCTCGGGAAGGTCGACGAGCCTTTCGAGGACGGCGACGACGTCGGTGGCGATCCGCCCGTAGGCGAGCGCCTGGTCGCGCTCGATCTGCGTCGTCGACCGGAGCGACCGGAAGTGGGCCCCGTCCATGGAGACCGGGCTGCGGCCGCTCTGGAAGAACTCGACGGGCACGCCCAGCGCGATCGCCAGCCGCCGCACCGTCGTCTCCTCGGGCCTCTGCACGCCCGCCTCGTACTGCCCGATCGCCTTCGGCGTCGTCCCCACGGCCTGCGCGAGCTGGTTCTTGCGCAGGCCCCTGAGCCGCCGGGCGAGCGTCAGCCGCTCGCAGTCGAACAGCACCCCGCGCCACCTTCTGCTAGGCCGTCTTCGTCTCCCCGCGGAGCCGCATCGGGACGTCCTCTTCCCGGTCGTCCCACAGCGGCATCGTCCGCTCGACGAGCTTACGACGTGGATCGGCCCCGATGGTGTCGTCCAGGGGCCTGACCCAGTGCCAGGCGGTGCCGCCGTCGGCGTTCCACCGGGGGCGGCCCAGGAAGAGCTCCATCTCCAGCGGCGCCTCGGTGGCGCTGTGCGCGAGCACCAGCGTCACGACCCCGGGCGTGTCGCGCGGCCCGACGCCCAGCGGGAGGGCGAGCTGCGGGTCCTCGACGTAGGTCTGCCGCGCCACGGCCTGCTTGGTGGGGCTGTCGCGGTCCCACCGGATGCCCCTGACGTTCCCGAACTCGTGCCGCTTGAGCAGCACGCGGTACGGCCCGTACCGCCAGCCGGGCGAGCCGTTCAGATCGTCGCGGACGACCTGCGGCTCGGCCTCGAAGACCCGGTCGATCTGCGACGCCAGCGCGTCGAAGGCGCCGACCCCGTACGTCCGCTCCGTGAACCCGGCCGCCCGGCTCAGCCCGCCGAAGACGGCCAGCGTCGCCTCGCGGTGGGCCTCCCGCAGGGCGTGCAGGAAGCCCGCCGCCAAGAGCTCGTCCCAAGCGTCCCTGTCCTCAGCCACGTCTCGACCATAGCCAGGGGCGCCGACATTACGAGCAGCCCTCGAACTCGGGGACCTCGCGGACGAGCGTGAGCCCGCTCCTGCCGAACCACTTGTCCAGCAGGCGGCCCGCCGTCCCGTCCTGGTACATCGTCGTGATGGCCCGGTTCACCGCCTCGCAGCCGTCCGCGTCGTCCTTGCGCATCCCGACCCCGTACCGCTCGTCGGTGAAAGGGGCGTTGACGATCCTCAGGTCCGGGGCCGCGAACCCGGCGAGCACCAGGTCGCCGGTGGAGATGGCGTCCACGGCCCCGGACCGCAGCTTCGCCACGCAGTCGCTGTAGGACGAGCCCGGGACGAGCCGGGCGGGGATGCTCAGACCGACCACCACCCGCTCGGTCGAGACCGAGCCGCTGGCCTGGCACATCCTCCGCCCGGCCAGATCGCGCACGCTGCGGACGCGGGTCTCGCCCCGCCGGACCATGACGTCCTGGTGGGCGACGTAGTAGGGGCCGCCGAAGGCGACGAGCCTGGCCCGGTCCGGCGTGATCGAGTAGGACGCGAGCACCAGGTCGACGGCGCGCCGGTTCAGCAGCCGCTCCCGGTCGTCGGACCTGACCTCGCGGAACGTCACCCGGGACGCCCCGAGGCGGCGGGCGATGTCGGCGCCCACGTCGACCTCGAACCCCTGGAACACCCCGTTTTTCCTCAGCCCGAGCCCGGGCTGGTCCGCCTTGACCCCGATCACGATGACGTCCTGGCGGTGGATCGAGGCCCTGGCGGTCGCGCATCCCACGAGCGCGAGTGCGAGAGTCAGAAGCACGAGAATGGCGCGCACGGACCATGACTAGCGACAGGAAAAGGCCGCCGGATGAACGCGGGACGACCGTGCAATGCCGGCGGATGAACCTGTGGCGGCCAGACCCGGGCGCCGATTGCGAAGAAGTGGCCGGCAGCGCGCAGAAGTCGCCGACAGCCCGACGGCCGCCGAGGCGGTGTGCCTTCGGCGGCCATCGGGCCTGCTCGCGGAATTCAGCCGCGGACTCTGTGCGTCCCCGGCGCCAGGCGCCCGGCGGCGCCTCGCTCACTGCGGAGGGCGACGACGCCCATCATCAGGAGCCAGTAGCTGAGGATGGCGCCCAGCGAAGCGGTGGTGCCCCAGCCGTTGGCGGCGTAGAAGAACGCCGGCTCGTTGCCGAAGAAGAGCGAGGGGATGAAGGCGATGTTGATCGCGGCCAGCACGTAGGCGGACATGCCGGTCCAGCCCGGCAGCGCGCCGGTCTTCCGCACCGCGTATCCCAGCGCGACCAGGAAGAACGCCAGCAGCATGCGCCCGATGGACCCGTACAGGATGTACGTCCCGCTGACGGAGATGGTCGGGTCGATCGGACGGTCCGCGGCGATGACGGCTCCGCCCTCCAGCCCGCTGGAGACGAGGGTGACGACGACGTAGGCGATCCCGGCGGCGAAGGCGAAGTTCCCCGCCCATTCGTAACGCGGGTCGACGCTCTTCACCAGTTCCCGGAAACCCGTCACGAAGAGGAGCAGGAATCCGAGGGCCAGGATCTGCAGGAGGAGGCGGGACAGGACGTTGGAGTCCGGCGGCGAGCCCGAGTAGACGAAGTACAGCGGGACCCCGACGATGAGGGCGGCGGCGGAGGCGAGGCCGGTCCATCCGGTGAAGCGCCGGGCGAGAACTGTGTCCACGAGACTGCCTTTCTCAGGGGCGAGGAGGAATCTGCATCTGCGGAACACTTTGCCGGGCGCGCCACGGCCTGTCCGTGGGCGTGCCTCCCGCTTCGCGGTAGAGCTATGCCTACCTTCCGGGCGCCCGTTTCACTTCGCCTCGCGGCGCGCCCGTTTCATTTGGCCGGGCGACGCCGCCGCTCCCGGCTGCTCTTCACGGGCGCGGCCTTTCCGTCGGCGACGAGGCGCTCGTGCTGCTGCCATCCCTGGAGCCACTTCCACCCGGATCCGAGCGCCGCGGTCGACGCGGCCACCATGAACGTGGTCACCTGCGTCTCGTCGAGGTGGGCTCCGGGCACGAGCTGCGCCACGGCACCGGCGAGCCACCCCGCCGCCACGGCGAACACGGGCGTGAACAACGCGACGCCGCGCCCGAGCCAGGACGCCTCCCCTTCCGGCGTCTCGGCGATCTCAGCCGTTTCGGACGGGACGTTCTCAAGCGAGCCGTCGACCACAGGACCACTCTCCAGGACAGGCGCTTCCATCTCGACGGCCTCAGAGTGCCGCGCCCGAAGTGCTCCCGTCCCCGGAATTCGCCAACCGTCCCCGAAAACCGTCGATAACCGGCATAGCGGCTCAGAGGGACAGGTACTCGTGGATCGAGCGGACGGCCGTGGCGCCCTCGCCCACCGCCGAGGCGACCCGCTTGATCGAGCCCTTGCGCACGTCTCCCGCGGCGAAGACCCCGGGCATGCTCGTCTCCAGCGGCATCGGGTCCCGGTCGAGGGCCCGGCGCGGCGGGGCCCCGTCGTCGATCTCGCGGCCCGTGAGCAGGTAGCCCTGCTCGTCGCAGGCGATGCCGTCCGGGAGCCACCGCGTGTGCGGCTCGCCGCCGATCATGATGAAGAGCGCGGCGGCCGGGACGTGCTCGGTGGCGCCCGCCGCCCGGTCGGCGAGCGTGAGGGACCGCAGACGGTCGCCTCCGCCGCATCCGGTCACCTCGGTCCGCCGGCGGACGACGATGTTCGGCGTCGACTCGATGGCGCGCAGCAGGTAGGTCGACGCCGACTTCGCCAGGCCGTCGCCCCGGACGACGAGCGTGACCGTGCGGGCGTGCTTGGCCAGGTGCAGCGCGCCCTGGCACGCCGAGTTCCCGGCGCCGACGATGAAGACGTCCTGGCCCCGCATCGCGCGGCTCTCGCCCACGGCCATGCCGTAGAACACGCCGGAGCCGACGAGGGCCTCCAGGCCGGGGACGCCGAGCCGCCGCCAGTCGACGCCCGTGGCGATCAGCACCGCGCGTGCGCTGACCTCGGAGCCGTCCGCCATGCGGACCACCCGCCGGTCGCCGCGGCTCTCCAGGCCGACGACCTGCTGGGCGAAGACGATGTGCGCGCCCATCAGCCACGCCTGCTCGCAGGTGCGCTCCATCAGGTAGCCCCCGGCGATGCCGTGCGGGAACCCGGGGTAGTTCCTGATCATCGGGCTGGTCCCGGCCTGGCCGCCCGAGAAGGCCCGTTCCAGCAGCACGGTGTCGAGCCCCTCGGACGCCGCGTACACGGCCGCCGTGAGCCCGGCCGACCCGGCGCCGACGATGGCGACGTCGCAGACCTCCAGGTCGTTCTCGACGCTGACGCCCATCGCGCACGCGAGGTCGGAGACCTGCGGGTCCACGTACGCCCGGCCGTCGTAGCGGACCACCACCGGCAGCCGCGACGCGTCGGCGCCGGCCTCCTCCAGCAGCCGCCGCCCGGTCTCCCCGCCGGGCGGGTGGACGACGAAGGGCAGGTTGAAGCGCGCCATCACGTCGCGCAGCCGCAGCATCCGGGGGTCGTCCATCTCGGCGACGACGCGGAACAGCTCGAACGCCGGTTCCTGCTCCTCCGTCCACGAGGACAGGAACTCGCTCACCGCCCGGTGCATCGTCTCGTCGTTCGTCCACGGCCGGACGAGGTGGTAGTCGGCGGACCCGAGCGCGATCGCCTGGACGGCCGGACTGGTCGAGGTGTAGTCGCGGTCCACCATCAGCACGCGCCTGGCGTTCGGATACAGCTCGTGCGCCGGCGGAAGGACGTCGGCGCAGGCGTCGTCCACCATCAGCAGCGCGACGGGTTCCCCGGCCCGCGCCATCTCCCGCAGCGCGTCGCACCCCTCGCCGGGCGAACTCGCGCCCTTCACGGTGAACGCCTCGCCCAGCCGTCGCGTGAGGTCGGCGAGGAGGACCCGCCGCGAGCCCGCGTCGTGATCTACCACGAGTATGACCGGTGCCATCACCTCTACCAGCGTAATCCCGGCCGGCGGGCCGGAACGGCGACCGCGGACGGCCGATCTTCTCAAGAGCGCGGAGGCGTTTCCACGGCCGCCATCGCGCGCTTCCCTTGCCGGGCACCGGAATCCGGGCGCGGCGGAGTTGGTGGATCTCGCATGTCCCCTTGGCCTCGGCGCGGCGGGCACCGATCAGCCGATGCCGACCTTTTGCCGGATCTTTGGTCCGGCCGGAGCGGCGCACCTCCTTCCGCGGGCCCGGCCCGATGGGTAGAACGTGTTCTTGTGTTTTGCCGGAGGAGCTAGGAGGCTGGGGCGCATGGATCTGGTTGCGCTGGAAGAGATTCGGCGGCTCAAGTACCGGTACCTGCGGTGCGTCGACCTCAAGCTGTGGGACGAGTTCGCCGGGGTGTTCACCGAGGACGCGGTGGCGGAGTACGACACGCCGGTGCTGGGCGTGACGCTCAGGCTGGAGGGGCGGGACGCGATCGTCGAGTACATGCGGTCCAACCTCGGGCCGGACAAGATCAGCACTCACACGGCCGGCTGCCCGGAGATCGACCTCGACGGGGACCGGGCGACCGGGATCTGGTCGCTGGACGACACGATCATCCTCCCGGGGGACCGGCTGCTCATCCGGGGCGCCGCCTTCTACCACGACGTCTACCGGCGGGACGGCGGCGCATGGCGGGTCGAGAAGACCGGGCACCGGCGGACCTACGAGTACATGGTGTCGCTGGACGACGCGCCGAGCCTGAAGTTCACGACCTCCCATTGAGCGGGACCCGGCCTTTGCCCGCTGCTTAGAACGCGTTCTAGTCTCCCTCCCGCCAGAGCACGGCCTCGCGCCCGCGACCCGAGGAGAGCCCGGTGGCCACCGATCCAGCCGAAGGCAGCACCGACCGCCCGGACGCCGCGACGCGCTCGTTCGCCGACGCGGTCGTGGAGGCGGAGCGGATCATCCGCGCCGCGCCGCACGTCAAGACCGACCAGGACCTGGCCGAGGGCCTCGACTACCTGGCCGGCAGCATCAAGGCGTCACTGCACATGGTGGGCGCCTACCAGCGGGACTATCCGTTCTTCGCGTCGTCGACCGGGCCGTACACCAAGCTCGGGCTCGACAATCCCGACACGCTGTACTTCCACGCCTACATCCGGGACGACGCCGAATACGTCGTGACCGGGCGCCGGGGGACGACCGCCGACCTCAGTTTCCAGGTCATGAACGGCGACTACTCGCCGGCCAAGTCGCCCGACAGTCTCACCGCCTTCGACGACCGCGAGCTGGACATCGCCGAGGACGGGACGTTCCGGCTGCGATTCGGCCCTCCGAGGGAGGACGCCGGGCCCGGCTACGTCGCGCTCGCCCCCGGCTCCGCGATGCTCATCGTGCGGGAGGTCTTCAGCGACTGGGAGAACGAGAGGCCGGGCGAGATCCGCATCCACCGGGCCGACACGCTCGGGACCTCCCCGCTGCCGGTCCCGTCCGACCGGATGGCCCGGCGGTACGAGATCGCGGGCAAGATGCTGGTGTCGCGGATCCGTACCTTCCTGGCCTTCCCGGAATGGCACTACCTGCAGTTGCCGGTCAACACGCTGACCGAGCCGCGGCCCACGCCCGGCGGCCTGGCGACGCAGTTCTCGTCCGTCGGCCACTACGACCTGGACGACGACGAGGTGATGGTCGTCACCTGCCCTGCCGCCGCTCGTGAGGTGGCGCCCTACCAGGGCTTCCAGCTCGGCAGCATGTGGTACGTCTCGCTCGACTACATCAACCACCAGACGAGCCTCACCGCGGACCAGGCCCGCGTGGACGAGGACGGCATGATCCGGTACGTCGTCAGCGAGCGCGATCCGGGGCTCGCCAACTGGATCGAGCGGACCGGGCACCGCCGCGGCTACCTGCAGTTCCGCTGGCAGAGGCTCGCCCGCGACCTCACACCCGAGGACGGGCCGCGCGTCGAGGTCGTCCCCTTCGCGGACCTCCCGCGCGCCCTGCCCTTCCACGAGAGCCAGCGCGTCGGGAGGCGGGAGTGGGCGGAGCGGATCGCCGCCCGCCAGACCGCCGTGGCGAAGAGGATGCTGGGCTGATGGGCGCCGGACTGCTGGAGGGCAAGGTCGTCGTCGTCTCCGGCGTGGGCCCGGGGCTCGGCCGGGGGCTCGCGCTCCAGTGCGCGAGGGCCGGGGCCGACGTCGTGCTCGCCGCGCGCAACGAGGAGCGGCTCGCCGAGGTCGCCAAGGAGGTCGAGGACCTCGGGCGGCGGACCGCGACCGTCCCGACCGACATCCGGGACGCGGCGGCCTGCGAGCGGCTGGCCGCGACCGCGCGGGAGGCGTTCGGCCGGGTGGACGGCCTGGTCAACAACGCCTTCGCCACCCCGCCGCTGACCGACCTGACGAAGGTCGACCTCGACGCGGTGCGGGCGGGCTTCGAGACCAACGTCCTCGCCGCGCTCCACCTGACCCGGCTGTTCGTCCCGGCGCTGGAGGACTCCCGCGGCTCCGTCGTCGTGATCAACTCGGCGGTGCTGCGGCACTCCCGCCGGACGTTCGGCGCCTACAAGATGGCCAAGGCGGCGCTGCTGGCGATGGCGCAGAACCTGGCCACCGAGCTCGGGCCGCGCGGGATCCGCGTCAACACGATCGCGCCCGGCTACATCTGGGCGCCCAACCTCAAGTGGTACTTCCACCACCTCGCGGAGAAGCGCGGCGTGACGGCGCAGCAGGTCTACGACGAGAACGCCGCGACGACCGACCTGCGCAAGCTGCCCGAGCCCGACGAGGTCGCCGACGCCGCCGTGTTCATGCTGTCGCCGCTGGCCCGCGCCGTCACCGGCCAGTGCCTGGACGTCAACTCCGGCGAGTGGCACCACTAGGAAGGGACGGACCGATGACGAACGGTCGCGACAGCGTGGGGACCGTCGAGGACCTGCACGCCTCGGCCGCCAGGATCACCGGCTCGGACGACTTCGGCGGCGACGAGTACCTCGACGGGCTGAAGGTGCTGCTGGAGTCGCTGGCCGGGGAGGCCGGGCTCACCCCGCTCGGCAACAGGGCGCAGCGCGCGATGCTGCGCGGCGCCCTGGTCGCCCGGCAGTACTCCGAGGCGGCCTGGCGGCGGCACCCCGGCCACGCGGACGTCCCCGTCGAACGGCCGATCTTCGTGACCGGCCTGCCCCGCACCGGGACCACGGCACTGCACCGGCTCCTCACCGCCGACCCCGCGCACCAGGGCCTCGACCTGTGGCTGGCCGAGGTGCCGCAGCCGCGTCCGCCGCGCGAGACCTGGGCCGGCGACCCGGTCTTCCAGGCGATCGACGCCGGGTACCGGCGGCACCACGTGGAGAACCCCGAGTTCATGGGCGTCCACTACATCTCGGCGGACTCCGTCGAGGAGTGCTGGCAGCTGCTCCGCCAGAGCATGCTGTCGATCTCGTTCGAGTGCCTGGCGCACCTCCCGGGCTACTCGTCCTGGCTCGCCGGGCAGGACTGGACGGACGCCTACCGCAGGCACCGGCGCAACCTCCAGCTCATCGGCCTGAACGACCCCGGACGGCGCTGGGTGCTGAAGAACCCCAGCCACCTGTTCGCGCTGGACGCGCTGCTGGAGGTCTATCCCGACGCGCTGATCGTCCAGACGCACCGCACGCCGCGCACCGCGATGGCGTCGATGTGCAGCCTGGCCGCGCACGCCACCGCCGGATGGTCGGACGTGTTCACCGGCCCCGTGATCGGCCGCGACCAGCTCGACCTGTGGGGCCGGGGCCTCGACCTGTTCCGCGCCGAACGGGCGCGCCACGACCCCGCGCGGTTCGCGGACGTCCACTACGACGACTTCGTCCGCGACCCGATCGGCACGGTCGAGTCCGTCTACGCGCGGTTCGGGCTGCCGTTCACCGGCGACGCCCGCGCCGCCATGACGAGGCTCCACGGCGAGAGCTCCACCGGCGCCGCGAAACCCGCCCACCGGTACTCGCTCGCGGACTTCGGCCTCACCCCGGAGCAGGTCGACGAGCGCTTCGCCGACTACGCCGCCGGACTCCGGTGATCCGCCGACCCGCTGACGGCACGGCTTCTCCACGCCTCAGCGGGTCGGCTCGGGCGCGCGTCGCGGAACCGGCGGCGCCGGAAGGGGCCGGGCCGTCCGGTCGGGTCCGGGCAGGAACAGGGCGGCGACCGCACCTGCCAGCGACAGCGCGCCCGTGAGGGTGAGGGCGGGCCCGAAGCCGTCGGAGAAGGTCCCCGCGGTCCCGTAGCCGCCCTCGGCGGTGAACACCGCGGCGGCGACCGCCACGCCCAGCACCGCGGCGAGCTGCCGCAGGGCGTTGAACACGCCGGACGCCTTGCCGATCTCCCGCGCGGCGACGGAGTTGATGACCGCGGTCTGCGCGGCGGGCATCGCCATGCTGATCCCGGCCCCCGCGACGACCATGGGCGCGATCAGCTCCGGATAGGCGGTCGAGGGCCCGGCGGTGAGGCCGATCCACCCCATCCCGATCGCCTGCAGGGTCAGTCCGGCCGCGGTGAGGGGACGGGCCCCGACCCGGTTCACCAGCGCCC
Source organism: Actinomadura verrucosospora (assembly GCF_039540335.1). Taxonomy (NCBI): domain Bacteria; kingdom Bacillati; phylum Actinomycetota; class Actinomycetes; order Streptosporangiales; family Thermomonosporaceae; genus Actinomadura; species Actinomadura verrucosospora. The sequence goes on from NZ_BAABEV010000015.1 coordinate 125,819, forward strand.
CCGCGGCAGGCGCGATCACGGTCACGGTCGCCGTCCACGGGACGAGCTGGAGCCCGGCGGCCATCGGCCCGGCCCCGAGGACGGTCTGGAGGAACTGGGCCATGAAGAACAGCGAGCCGTACAGCGCCGCGTACATGAGGAGCCCGGCGGCGTTCCCCGCGGAGAAGCCGCGCGAGCGCAGCAGCCGCATCGGCACCATCGGCTCGCGGGTGCGCAGCTCCCAGGCGACGAAGGCGGCGAGCAGCAGGACCCCGGCCGCCAGCGCGCCGTCCACCTCGGCGGCGTCCCAGCCCGAGCCGTCCGCGCGGACCAGGCCCCAGACCAGGCCGAGCGCGCCGCCCGTCACCAGCAGGACGCCGCCGAGGTCGAAGGAGGCCCCGCCGCCGCGGCTCTCAGGGACGTACCGGAGCACCAGCGGGATGACCGCCAGCCCGATCGGCACGTTGAGCCAGAAGATCCATTGCCAGGCGAGCCCCTCGGTGACGATCCCGCCCACCACGGGCCCGGCCACCACCGCCAGGCCGGTGACCCCGGCGAAGGCGCCGAGGGCCCGGGCGCGCCGCTCGGGCGGGACGCCATGGCTCAGCAGCGCCATCGCCAGCGGCATCACCAGCGCGGACCCGCACCCCTGGACGGCGCGGGCGGCGATCAGCCAGCCGATGCCGGGGGCCGCCGCGCAGGCCGCCGAGGCCGCCGTGAACAGGCCGAGCCCGCTCACGAACATCCGCCTGCGCCCGAACCGGTCGCCCAGCGCGGCGCCGGTCATCAGCAGGACGGCGAAACTGAGGCCGTAGGCGTTCACGGTCCATTCGAGCTGTTCCATGGTGGCGGACAGGTCGAGCCGGATCCTGGCCAGCGCGGTCGTCACCACCGTCGCGTCCAGCGCCACCATCAGCGACGCCGTCGCGGTCAGGCCGAGCAGCCCGCCGCTTGTCCTCTGCGCCATGCGCGTTCCCTCCAGGTGATCGGGCGAGCCGGCCGGTGGCTCGCCGTCGCCTGTACAAACCGCCCGCGCGGGCGGTACTCAGCGGCTGGAGGCCGACGAATCCGGCCCCGCTCTCCGGTCAGTACAGGGGGAGGTGCGTCCTATGAAGACCGATGAGAGAGATGCCGGTCCCGAGGAGTTCGGACGGTTGACGGATCCGTTCAGGCGGGAGCTGCTGGCCTACTGCTACCGGATGCTGGGTTCCGTCCACGACGCCGAGGACCTGGTCCAGGAGGTGTACCTGCGAGCGTGGCGAGCGTATGCGTCCTTCGACGGACGGGCGTCGCTGCGCACGTGGCTGTACCGGATCGCCACGAACGCCTGCCTGAACGCTCTGGAGCACAGCAGCCGGCGCGTGCTGCCTTCGGGCCTGGCCTCGCCGTCCGGCGACGTGCCGCCGCCCGGGTCGCGCGCCCCGGAGGTGCCCTGGCTGGAGCCCCTGCCCGACCGGCTCGTCGGCGGCGCCCCGGAGGACCCGGCGGCGGTCGTCGCCGAGCGGGCGAGCCTGCGGCTGGCGTTGATCGCCGCCTTGCAGTACCTGCCCGCCCGGCAGCGGGCCGTCCTGGTCCTGCGGGACGTGCTGGGCTGGTCCGCCGCGGAGGTCGCCGGAATGCTCGGGATGACCGGCGCGGGGGTCAACAGCACGCTGCTGCGCGCCCGGTCCCGCCTGGAGCGGCTGGTCCCCGCCGGCGACGAGATCGCCGAGCCGGACGAGCCGGCGCGCCGCGAGCTGCTCGACCGGTTCGCCAAGGCCTTCGAGACGGTCGACATCGCCGGGCTCACCCGGCTGCTCACCGAGCAGGCGGCCTGGGAGATGCCGCCCGTTCCGCACTGGTTCAGAGGCCGGGAGGCCATCGGCCGGCTGCTCGCCGCGCGGCTGCCCTCAGGCCGCGATCCCCACCTGCTCGTGCCCGTCCGCGCGAACGGCCAGCCGGCCTTCGGCGCGTACCTGCGCGGCGAGGACGGGATCCTGCACGCGCATTCCCTGATGGTGGTCACTCCCACCCGCTCCGGAATCGCCCGCATTTCGAGTTTTATGGCCCCTTCCCTTTTCGACGACTTCGGCCTTCCCCGGGTGCGCGAATGATCGCTTCCGCCGCGCCGCCGCTTTTACGGGGCGCGGCGGAAGGGTAGGTCACGAGGCGAACCGCAGGTGCTCCTTGGGGGACGAGCCCGATGACGAAAGCACTGCCGCCCACCAGCCGGAATCGCGCGAGCCTCGCGTACCGGCTGCGCTACGCCGCCCAGAATCCAGACAAGATCGGTACATATCTGTCACGCATGGCGCGCGACCTGAAATTCCGGGTCTCCAGCCGCGACCACGTCGCCTACTACCGGGCCGTCATGAGGGCCGACGCGGCCCGGAGCCCGGAGGCCGCCGTCGGAAGCCCCACCCGCGAACGCTGGCTCGCCCTCGGCCAGATGCAGTTCGACTACCTGCTCAGGCACGGCCTCAAGCCGGACGACCGGCTCCTGGAGATCGGCTGCGGCAACCTGCGCGCCGGCTGGCGGTTCATCGACTACCTCGACGCCGGCAACTACTACGGCATCGACATCTCGCCCGACATCCTGCTCGCCGCGCAGCACACCCTCGTCCGCAACGACCTCCGCGAGAAGCTGCCGCACCTGACGCTGGTCGGCGACCTGAAACTGCGGTTCCTGCCCTCGGAGCACTTCACGGTCGTCCACGCGCACAGCGTCTTCAGCCACTCGCCGCTGGAGGTCATCGACGAATGCCTCGCGAACGTGGGGCGCGTCCTCGCCCCCGGCGGCTTCTTCGACTTCACCTTCGACCGCACCGAGGGAACCGAGCACCACGTCCTGCGCGAGGACTTCTACTACCGCACCGAGACCCTGACCTCCCTGGCCGAGCGCCACGGCTTCACCGCACGCTTCATGGACGACTGGGAGGACCTCCCGCACGGCCAGTCCAAGATCCGCGTCACCCGGTGAGGCGGTCCGGGGGCCGCGGCTCCCGTCCCGTGGCACCGTGACCCGTCCTACACCCGCCACCTGCATCATCCGGGCGGGGGAGGGAAAGCAGAAGCGGTGTGGGATCCCCCCAGGCCTCCGTCGCCGAGCAACGCCCCCGGAGGCTCCGCACGGCCGATCTGAGGACCATGATTCTCTTCACCAACGCCAAGGCCGGCACGCATGACGCCCAGACCTTGGACCGGGTGGCCGCGCTGCTCAGGGACGCCGGACGGGACGTCACCGTCTGCCCGTGCGTCGCGCCCGACGACCTCGACGAGGCGCTGGACAGGGACCGCAAGGCGGTCGTCGTGGCCGCCGGCGGCGACGGCTCCATCAACCGCCTCGTCAGCACCCTGCACCGGCGCGGCGAGCTCGACCGGACGGTCGGGCTGCTGCCGATGGGCACCGGGAACGACCTCGCCCGCAACCTCGGCATCCCGCTCGACCCCGACGAGGCCGTCCGCCTCCTGCTGGACGGCGGGCACCGCGAGCTGGACATGGTCGTCGACGAGGACGGCCGCGTCACCCTCAACGCCGTGCACGTGGGCATCGGCGCCTCGGCCGCCGAGAGCGCCACGCGGTTCAAGCGCACGCTCAAGGTCGCGGCGTTCCCGCTCGGCGCGGTCATCGCGGGCCTGCGCCACTCCGGGTGGCGGCTGCGGGCCGAGGCGGACGGCGAACTCGTCGCCGAGGGCAAGTTCCTGATGGCCGCGCTCAGCAACGCGCCCGGCATCGCCGGCGGCTCCGCCCAGCTGGCCCTGGACGCGCATCCGGGTGACGGGAAGATGGAGCTGGTCGTCTCCGCCGCCACCGGGCCCTTCGCGCGGATCGCCTACGCCCTGCGCCTGCGCGACGGCAGCCACCGCCACCGGGACGACGTCCTGCACGTCACGGCCCGCAAGGTCACGATCAGCGGCGAGGAGTTCCGGAGCAACAGCGACGGCGAGGTGTCCGGTCCCTACACCAGCCGCACCTGGACCCTGCACCCCGGCGCCTGGCGGCTGATCGCCCCGCCCCGGCCCGCCTGAGGACGGGCCGCCGCCGGAACGTCAGGCGGTGCTCTCCTCGGGCTTCCGGACGGGGACGAGGGGATGCAGCTCGTGGGTGCCGGGCCGCACGACCGCGTACGAGCTTTCCGGAACCTCCGTCCACGCGCCCTCGAGAGCGTGGATCGGCTCGGACACGACGAACCGTGCGTCCGTCCCGAGCCGCTGGAGGACGTCCAGCCCCGGGTAGAGCGAGCGCAGCTCGGCGATGTCGGTGGAGTAGAAGAGCGACCTCGTGCGTCCCTGACTGGAGTAGCGGAACACCCAGATCGACTCGCCCTCGCTGGTGGCCACCGTCATCTGCAGCGGATCGGGCACTCCGTGGCGACGCCCGAGGTCCTCGACGAGGCCGATGGTGCGGGCGACGGCGCCCGGCGGGTCCTCCCGCAGGCCGAAGGTGAGGGCCAGGTAGAACAGGGCCTCGGAGTCGGTCGTGCCCTCGATCTCGGGGTAGAGCGAGGGATCGACCGCGAGCATGACGTCCCGCTTCAGCCGGGGGTAGTCGGCGATGGCCCCGTTGTGCATCCACAGCCACCGCCGGTACCGGAACGGGTGGCAGTTGCTGCGCTGCACCGCGGCGCCGGTCGAGGCCCTGACGTGGGCGAACAGCAGCGGGGTGCGGATCTCCCGGCTGATCTCGCGCAGGTTCGGGTCGTTCCAGGCGGGAAGGACGCTCTTGTACACGCCCGGGATCGGCCGGTCCCCGAACCAGCCGACGCCGAAGCCGTCCCCGTTCGTGGTCTCCGCCCCCAGCCGGGCGTGCAGGCTCTGGTTGATCAGGGAATGGGCCGGCCGGAAGAGCAGGGCCTCCGCCAGGGCCGGGTCCCCGGAGTAGGCCATCCACCTGCACATCGCCACCACCTCGCATCGACTCGCCGCCGCGGCGACCGGGAGCCCGCCCCGGGATTCGGCCAGGTACGAACCCCCCTTTACTTCCTCCCTACCCGATGAGACCCGCGCGCACCAGCGCGAACGGGGCCGGACGCGCGGCACCGCGGGCACGTGTCGTGCCCGCGGTGCGACGCGGTCGGAGAAGGAGCGGACGGTCAGAAGACGAAGCAGTCCGCGTACCGGGTCTCCCGGCTGAGCGCGGCGGGCACGAGACCGCCCGCGTTGCGGGTGACCTGGGCCGCCTCGGTCGAGTGCGGGGTGGTGCTCTGGCAGGACGTCGGCGAGCTGTGGCCGGACATCAGGTAGTCGCAGCGCCCGTTGCGGTTGTCGGGCAGGCCGAGGGCGTGACCGAGCTCGTGCGCGGCGATCCTCGGCGGGTAGAAGCCGTCGTTGACCGCCTCGCGCCCCATGTAGATGGTGGCGCGGCCGAAGCCGTTCATGTAGGTGCGGGGCCAGCCGTTGTCGGCGTACACCTTCACGGTGGCCTGCGCACCGGTCGCGGCCCTGAGCTGGATCGCCGGCACGGCCGCGTTCCACGCCGCGGCGCCCTGGTCGACGGCCGCCCTGAACTCCTGCGCGGCACTGGCGTCGTAGTAGATGGTGCGGACCGCGACCGGGGCCGCGGCCGACGCCGGCTCGACGGCGAGGGCGGGCACCAGGAAGGACAGTCCGAGCGTGACGGCCAGCGCCGCCATGATCCTGCGAAGTGACATGGGAGCTCCTCGGGGGTGGGGGCGGGGGGTCAGCGGCCGATCTGCTGGTTGATCCAGGACAGGTACGGCGCGATGCCGGTGTAGAGCGTGGTGGTGGCGCACTCGCCCAGGTTGTCGCCGGGGCCGTGGGTCTCGCCGACGAGCGTCCAGTCGCCGCGGGTGCCGACGACCGCCGGGCCGCCGGAGTCGCCGTGGCAGGCCGAGTGCGTCCGGTCGCCGGAGACGCACACGTCGTTGGCGGTGCCGCCGCCGGCCGCGCACCGGCTGCTGGGCAGGATCGTCAGGTCGATCTCCTGGAGGACGGTGGCGGTCCTGCAGCTCGGCCAGCTCATGCAGCCGAAGCCGAGCAGCCGCACGGGGGTGCCCGCGGCGGGGTTGGACTGCGCCATCTTCACCGGGGCGGACTGGGCGGGGGTGGAGAGGTGCATCAGCGTGAGGTCGGTGCCCGACCGGGTGGTGCGCCGGTCGATCTGGCGGACCTCGCCGCCGGAGTTCTTGTAGGTCGAGCCGATCCGGGCCTGCGACGCCGAGCCGCAGTGGTTCGCCGTGACGATCCACTGGGCCGCGACCAGGCTGCCGCCGCAGCCGTTGCTCAGCGACACCATCCAGGAATAGGTCTCGGTGGCGTTGTGGCCGCCGATGATCGGCACACCGCCCTCACCGGCGGGCTCGGCGGCGTTCGCGGACGTCACACCGCACATCGCGAGCGCGAAGGCGCACGCGACCAGCGTCGCCTTCAGCAGTTTGCGCATGACGGTTCTCCAATCGGGGGGTCGTGCCGCCGGGGCCGTCCTGCTCGCGCGCGGAGCGGGGGGCGCGGCCCGGAACGGCGGGTTCGCTGCTCGTCCTCGGCTCCGTCGCGGAGCACCGCCCGCCATTCTCGGCGGGCTTGCGGGAAAACGCGTTCGCGATAAAGATGACGGCGGCCGGCACGGGCCGGACCCGCATGCTCCTGCGCATGCGACGGCGAATTCGTCTTCTCGCGGGGACCACAGCTACGGGAGAGTAGCCGAGGAAAACGAGCTCCCTCCAGAAGGTGAAAAGCACTAGATGTTCAATGTGTATTTCGAGGGGCATAGAAACCCGCCGGTTCCAGCGCGTTCACCCGGCGTTCGCCGGGCGCGTCCGCCGGTAGCCGGAGGCCGGGCCAGGCCGGGTCGGGGCGGTCAAGCGCAGCTCTCGCAACGGTCGCGACGAATAAAAGAACAATTCTGAACATCACCCCTCAAAGCGGACCGTTTTCTTTGCCTTTTTGCCGCCTCGCTCCCCTTCCTTGACCCGCGTTTTGCTTTGCGCATGGGTAACTATTCACGACACGGAATACCGACTGCCGTGTGGTCGCCACAAGCCGTGGCGTTCCGTATTGGTCGGACAAGTCGCCCGCGCCCCATGCAACGAAAGGAGAAAAGGTGAACTACGGAGAAGAACTCCGACGCGAGATCAGGTCGGAAGGCACCACCCCGCTGATCGGGGTTTTCGACATGTTCTCCGCCTCCGTCGCCGCGCAGCACTACAACGGACTCTTCGTGTCCGGCTTCGGCTTCGCGGCGTCGCACTACGGCCTTCCCGACATCGGCTTCATCGCCTGGCCCGACATCGTCGCGTTCGTGCAGCGGCTGCGGCTCGCCTTCCCCGGGCGGCACCTGCTCGTGGACATCGACGACGGCTACGTGGACCCCGAGGTCGCCTGCCACGTGGTCGAGCAGCTGGAGCTGATCGGCGCGTCCGGTGTGATCCTCGAGGACCAGCAGCGGCCGCGGCGCTGCGGGCACGTGGACGGCAAGCGGATCCTGCCGCTGCAGGAGTACCTCGACAAGCTCGACATGGTGCTGCGGACCCGGCGCGACCTCGTGGTGGTCGCCCGCACCGACGCCGGCGAGGAGGACGAGGTGCTGGCCCGCGCCGAGGCGCTGGCGCGGACCGACGCGGACGTCGTCCTGGTCGACGGCGTCCGGAGCGTCGAGCAGATCCGCCGGGTCCGGACGGTGATCGGCGACAAGCCGCTGCTGTTCAACCAGATCGCGGGCGGGAGGTCGCCCCGCATCTCGCTGCCGGAGCTGACCGAGCTCGGGGTGGAGGTCGCGATCTACAGCACCCCGTGCCTGTTCGCCGCCCAGAGCGCCATGGAGGAGGCGATCGTCCGGCTCAAGCGCGACGACGGCCGCCTGCCCGAACCCACCGCGGGGAGCGTCGGCGTCCGGGAGTCGCTGGCCCTCCTCGAACGCAACATCAGCCGCAACCACCCCAGGCCGGAACTCGCCGCGATGTTCCCGGGCGGCGGCGCCTTCTCCCGGCCCGCCGCGGCCGGTCACAGCAGGAAGACGAGCATGGCGGCGACCACCACGTCGATCACGCCGCAGGCTTCGGCGTAGGAGCGGGAGACGACCTTGTCGAGCTTGAGGTGGACGGCGTCCCACACCCCGTGCAGGAACCAGCCGGCCGCGACGAGGTAGCGGCCGAGGTCGGGGTCGACCGCAAGGCTCGCGAACGCGAGGGCGCCGAACCCGACCATCCCGGCCGCCTGCGCTCCGAAGACGGCCCGCCCGTCCGGCGCCTCGGCGAACGCTTCCCAGACGAGCAGGACCAGCGCGGCGGCCGTGATGACGGCGGACAGCGGGACGACGTCCAGCATGCCGATCGCGGCCATGGCCACGACCATGGACCCGACGACGGGCCAGGACGCCCCGCGCCGGCCGATCCGGGCGAGGATCAGGTACTCCAGGGCCAGCAGGAGCAGCAGCTCGCCGAACCCGGAGACCGCCTCGTCCGGGTCGCCGAGGCCGCCGCCCCAGATGAGCGCCGCGGCGGCGAGGGCCGCCGCCGTGGGCCAGCGACGCATCAGCGCGTGACCCCGGCCATGGCGCGTGGCTTCCTGTGCTCGCACGGTGCTCCTCCTCGGGTGGGCGACGCCTCCACCCTCGGGCGGCGCGACGGTCCCGGGTAGTGGCGGACCACCACGTGCGCGGATGACATCTGTCATGCGGATACCGGACAAATGACACCCGCCCGGGACGCCTTCCGCTGGAACAATGGCGGCGTGCGCACAGGGGCCGACGAGGCAGGGCTGGCGGGGTTCCGCCGCTACACCTGGTGGGCGGTGCCGGGCACCAACGTGGCCGTCCTCATCCTCCTCACCGGCGAATGGATCCTGGACGGCGACGTGCCGGTCCAGCCGCGCGCCCTCAGCGCCGCCGCGCTGGCGGTCGAGGTCGCGGCGGTGGTGGCCCTGCTGAACGCGCGGCTGTCGGCCGGTGCGCGGCCCCGCCCGCCCGCGGGCTGGCCGGTCGCCGGAGCGCTGGCCGCGCTCGTGCTCGCCGTCTGCCCCCTGGCCGTGCGCGACTACGGGCTGTGGCCGATCGCGCCCGCGATCATGACGGCGGTCGCCGCGACCTACCTGGACCGCGGCCGCCGGCTCCGGCTGATCGCCGCCGCGGTGCTCGCCGCGGCGCTGCCCGGCGGCGCCGTCAGCCTCCTGAGCGGGGACGGCGAACTGCCGTACGCCGCGCTGTTCCCGCCCGGGGTCACCGCCTTCGTCGCCTGGGCCATGCTCGGCCCCCTGTGGGCCTGGGACATCGCGGGGCGGCTGGACGAGGCGCGCCGCCTGTCGGCCGAACTCGCCGTGAAGGACGAGCGCCTCCGGTTCGCCGCCGACCTGCACGACATCCAGGGCCACCACCTGCAGGTCATCGCCCTGAAGAGCGAGCTGGCCGCCCGGCTCGCCGAGACCGACCCGCCGCGCGCCGCCGCCGAGATGCGCGAGGTCCGGCGGCTGGCCGCCGACGCGCTCGGCGACACCCGCGCCGTGGTGCTCGGCTACCGCCGCACCAGCCTGGACGACGAGATCGCCAACGCCACCCGGATTCTCGCCTCCGCGGGCATCGACGCCCGCACCACCGCGGAGCCCGCCGCCATCGGCGACACCGCCCGCCATCTCCTCGGCCTGGTGATGCGGGAGGCGACCACCAACCTCCTCCGCCACAGCCGGGCGCGCCACGCGTCCGTCGACTACCGCGTCACCGGCGGCGTCGCCCGCCTCCGGGTGGGCAACGACGGCGCGTCCGGCCCCGGCGCCGACCCCGGCACCGGCCTGACCGCCCTCGCCGGCCGGCTGCGGTCCGCGGGCGGCGACCTGACCTGGACCCGCGACGCCGACCGGTTCGAACTCACCGCGTCGCTGCCCGCCGCGAACGGCGACGACCGATGATCCGACTCCTGATCGCCGACGACGAGGACCTCCTCCGCAGCGCCCTGGCCTCCCTGCTCGCGCTGGAGGACGATCTGGAGGTGGTCGCCGAGGCGGCCACCTCCACCGACGCGGTCCGGCTGGCCCGCGAGCACCGCCCGGACGTCGCGGTCCTGGACCTGGAGATGCCGCCCGCCGACGGCCTGCGCGCCGCCGAGGAGATCACGGCCGAGCTGCCGACCCGGATCGTCCTGGTCACCCGGCACGCCCGGCCCGCCGTCCTGCGCCGCGCCCTGGCCGCCGGCGTCCGCGGCTTCGTCCCGAAGACGACCTCCGCGTCCCGGCTCGCCGAGATCATCCGCGACGTCGCCGCCGGCCGCCGCTACGTCGACGCCGACATCGCCGCGGCCGCCCTCACCGAGGACGAGTGCCCCCTCACCGACCGCGAGCTGGAGGTCCTGCGCGCCGCCCGCACCGGAGCCTCGGTCAACGAGATCGCCGCCCAGGTCCACCTGGCCCCCGGCACCGTCCGCAACTACCTCTCCACCGCCATGACCAAGCTCCGGGCCCCCACCCGCCACGCCGCCGCCCACCGAGCCTGGCAGCAGGGCTGGATCTGACCCCGCGCCTACATCCGTGGGCGGGCGCGGGGCCGCCGCTCCGTCCGGAGTCGCAGGTCCAAGACGGGACGCCGGGCTGAGGCCACGGGGCGCCGGGTTCCCTAGCGTCGAACCGGCGGGTCATCCCGTCCTTGCTCTCGAACGAGTGCCGCCGGACGGCGGACGTGATCAGACGGGCGGTCGTCATCGTGGCGGGTCTCAGCAGCGTGTCCCCTGGAGTCAGAAGCGTGTCCACCGCGCTCGCGGCGGTCTCGGTCGCCGGGGCGCTGATGGCGTGCCGTTCGCCGCATGAGCCCGCGCGAGCGCCGCTGACCGTGCGCGTGGATTCCGGAAGCGTGCGGGGCATCGCGAAGGGGAGATCCCGGCAGTTCCTCGGCATCCCCTACGCCGCGCCGCCCACCGGAGCCCGGCGTTGGACGCTGCCGCGCGAGCCGGCTCCGTGGCGCGGCGTAAGGGACGCCGGACGGCCGGGGAAGGACTGCGCGCAGGGCTCGCCGGGGCCCGAGAACCCGTCCGGCGAGGACTGCCTTTACGTCAACGTCACCACTCCGCGCGGACGCCACGGTGCGTTGCCCGTGATGGTGTGGTGGCACGGCGGCGGCTTCACCCAGGGGAGCGGGAAGGACTACGACGCCGTCCGGCTGGCGACCGAGGGCAAGGCCGTCGTCATCACGGTGAACTACCGGCTCGGCATATTCGGCTACCTGGGGCTGCCCGGGCTGAAAGGGTCGGGCGACTTCGGCTTCGCCGACCAGATCGCGGCGCTGCGGTGGGCGCGGCGCAACGCCTCGGCGTTCGGCGGCGACCCGCGCAACATCACCGTCTTCGGCCAGTCGGCGGGGGCGATGTCGGCCTGCGCGCTGCTCACCTCGCCCGCGGCCCGGGGACACTTCGACAAGGCGATCATCTCGTCGGGTGCGTGCGGGCTGCGCTGGCCCGCCGGCGGCCTGTTCCCCGGAGCGCCCGCCGACCGGCCCTACGTCCCCGTCGCCCAGGGCCGGGAGGACGGCCTGGCCGCCGCCCGGGAACTGGAGTGCGCGGGCACGGACGCGCTGGCGTGCCTGCGGGGCAAGACCACCGCCGAACTCCTCCCGCACTCGCCGTCCTTCGCCGACCACCTCGCCTACGGCACCGGACTGCTGCCGCGGGACCCGGCGGCGGCGCTGCGCGCGGGCGCGTTCACCCGCGTACCGGTGATCATCGGCGGCACGCGCGACGAGGCCCGGTCGTTCGTCGCGGGCGCGATCCGGTACGACCCGAAACTGATCACGGCGGAGACCTATCCCCGGCTGCTGGAGGAGGCGTTCGGGCCCGCCGCGGGCAGGGTCGCCGCCCGGTACCCGCTGTCGCGGTACCCGTCCGCCGGGCTGGCCTGGGCGACGGTCCTGACCGACGCGTCCTGGGCGTGCTCGGCACTGGCCGGCGCCCGGGACCTCGCCGCGCGCACGACCGTCTACTCCTACGAGTTCGCCGACGAGAACGCGCCCAACGTCAACGGCCTGCACGTCCCCGACGTCCCGCAGGGCGCCGCCCACGCCACCGACCTGCCCTACCTCTTCGACCTGGGCGGCAGAGACCTGCTGGTGAACCGCGAGCGCAAGGGGCTGGCCCGGACCATGGTCGGCTACTGGAGCGCCTTCGCCCGCTCGGGCGACCCGAACCACCGGGGCGCGCCGCGCTGGCGGCCCGGCACCGCGCCGCTGAGCCTCGCGCCCGGCGCGATCCGCACCGTCGACGCCAGGGCGGAGCACGGCTGCGGGTTCTGGGAGACGGTCGCCCGGTGACCGCGGCGGGGCTCCCGGCAACGGGACGCCGCCGGCGCGGCGCGCTGCGATGATGGGCGGGCCGCCGGCGGCGGGACCCGACCCGGCCGGGGGTCCGGGGCCGCGCCCGGCCGCCCCGAGGGAGCCGCCATGACGATCAAGGTGCTCGTCGCCGACGACCAGGACCTGGTCCGGGCCGGATTCTGCATGATCATCGACGCCCGGGAGGACCTGGAGGTCGTCGGCGAGGCGGGCGACGGCGACCAGGCCGTCCGGGAGGCCGCCCGGCTGCGCCCCGACGTCGTCCTGATGGACGTGCGGATGCCCGGCGCCGACGGCATCGACGCCACCCGGCGGATCACCGCCGCCGCCGACCCTCCCAAGGTCATCATCCTGACCACGTTCGACCTGGACGAGCCGCTCTACGCCGCGCTGCGGGCGGGGGCGAGCGGCTTCCTGCTCAAGGACGTGCGCCCGCCGGAACTGGCCGACGCCGTCCGGGTCGTCGCCAGGGGCGAGGCGCTGCTGGCCCCGACCGTGACGCGCCGGCTCCTCGACCGGTTCGTGGCCGTCCAGCCGGCCGAACCCGTCCGGCCCGCACGGCTGGCCGAGCTGACGGACCGCGAGGTGGAGGTGCTCACGCTGGTCGCCCGGGCCGCCTCCAACGCGGAGATCGCCGGGTATCTGTCCCTCGCCGAGGCGACCGTGAAGACCCACGTCTCGTCGGTCCTGCGCAAGCTCGGCGCCCGCGACCGCGTGCACGCCGTCGTGATGGCCTACGACCTCGGTATCGTCCGGCCCCGCCCCTCAGCCTGAAGTCGCATCCGCAGGACCCCTCGCGCGGCCGAGGCCCCCGCATCCGCGGCGGGCCTAACCTGATCACAGGAAGTAAGAGGACCATCACCAAGGGCGGTGCGCGGATGTTCAGGTCACGACGGGTGCATGAGGACGAAGAGTGGGAGGGCGTCGTCGACGGCAAGTCCCGGAACATGCCGGACGGGTCGAACCTCTACCACTACCTCAAGGTCACCTTCACCGGCGGCGGCAGCAAGAAGATCCGCGTCGACGGCTCCCTCTGGAACTCGGTGAGCGAGGGCGACCGGATCGTCAAGCGCGCCGGATCCGACCCGGCCAAGCAGTAACGGCACCGTCCCCCGCGCCGCCGGGTCTCATTTCAGGGACGCGGAGTGGTCGGGGACGTAGGTCTGCATGTCGCGCGGCGGCCGCTCGTATCCCCTGGGGGGCGGCCGTTCGGGGAGCGCCAGCCGCGGCGGCTCCACCGTGCGGTAGGGGATCGTCGACAGCAGGTGGGCGATCATGTTGATCCGCGCGCGGCGCTTGTCGTCGCTCTCCACGACGTACCAGGGCGCCTCGGGGATGTCGGTGTGCACGAACATCTCGTCCTTGGCGCGGGAGTAGTCCTCCCAGCGGGTGATGGACTCCAGGTCCATCGGCGACAGCTTCCACCGCCGCGTCGGGTCGGCCAGGCGGCTGCGGAAACGGCGCTCCTGCTCGGCGTCGCTCACGGAGAACCAGTACTTGCGCAGCAAGAGCCCGTCCTCGACCAGCAGCCGCTCGAAGATGGGGCACTGGTGGAGGAAGCGCGTGTACTCCTGCTTGGAGCAGAAGCCCATGACGCGCTCGACGCCCGCCCGGTTGTACCAGGAGCGGTCGAACAGGACGATCTCCCCGGCGGCCGGCAGATGCTCGACGTAGCGCTGGAAGTACCACTGGGTGCGCTCGCGGTCGGTCGGGACGGGCAGCGCGGCGATCCGTGCGACGCGGGGATTGAGGTACTCGGTGACCCGCTTGATCGTGCTGCCCTTGCCGGCCGCGTCCCGTCCCTCGAACACCACCACGACGCGGGCGCCCTCGCTGCGCACCCACTCCTGGAGGTTCACCAGTTCCGACTGGAGGCGGGCGAGCTCCGGCTCGTACACGCGCCGGGACAGCCGCTTGTCCTTGCTCATGCAGAGATCTCTACCCAGGGGGACGCCCTGCCCGCCGCGCCGCGCGTCCCTTCTACGGTGCCGCGGGGTCCAGGTAGGGGGCGAGGAGTTCGTGGGCGAGGCGGCGGGCCGCGCGTTCGGCGAGGCCGTCCTCGATCATCCGCGTCAGGGCGTAGACGATCGACTGGACGAGTTCGGCCGTGCGGTCGGGGTCGGAGGCGCCGTGGTCGGCCAGGGCCGCGCGGAGCGGCGTCTGGAGCTCGTCGTGGAGCAGCCGGCTGGAGTTGGCCAGCGTGTCGGTGCGCCCGGTGGCCGCGAGGGCGCGGGCCAGCGCGTGGTCTCCGCGGGCGACGAGGCGGAGGTTGGCGTAGACGTAGGCCAGGATCCGGTCGCCGGGCGTCCTCGCCTTCGCCATCCGCGCCTCGACGTAGGCCGACCAGCGCGGGAAGGTGTCGACGATGAGGGCGTCGAGCAGGTCGTCGCGGGACCTGAAGTAGGCGTACACGCTGGAGCGGGCGAGCCCGGCCCGGCGGGCGACGTCCGCGAGGCCGGGGGCCCGCTCGGGGTCCTCGGACAGCAGGGTGCGGGCGGCGTCGAGCAGGGCCGCCCGCTGCGCGGCCCGGTGCTCCGCCACGGTCGGCGCCTGGATCTTCGGCACGGGCCCCTCCGGTCCGGTCGTCCTCGGCGGGCGGCCCGGCCGGGGCGTCAGGCGAGCGCGGCCAGGCGTCCGTCGATCATCTCGTACACGGTGTCACAGTGTTCGAGGACATCGTGGTCGTGGGTCACCATGATGGCCGCCACGCCGCGCTGCCGCGCCTCGCGGGCGAGCAGGCGGACGATCTCGTGGCTGCGCGCCCGGTCCAGGGCGGCGGTGGGCTCGTCCACGAGCAGCACGCTCGGCCCGGTCACCAGCGCCCGGGCGATGCCGACCCGCTGCCGCTCCCCACCGGAGAGCTGGTGGGGGTGCCGGTCGGCCCGGTCCGCCATTCCCACGTCCTCCAGCAGCGCGAGAGGATCGCGGCCGGAGCGGGCGCGGCGCGGACGGAACCGCAGCGGCAGCCGGAGCTGGTCGACGGCGGTGAGCGCCGGGACCAGGTTGCCCGACTGGAAGACGAACCCGACGTGCTCGCGCCGCAGTCTCGCCCTGGCCCTCGCGCCGGCGGCGGTGATGTCGAGCCCCGCGACCGTGACGGTGCCCCGGTCCGGGCGGGCGAGACCGCCCGCGACCGCGAGCAGGCTCGACTTGCCGGCGCCGGACGGGCCGACGATGGCGGCCAGCTCGCCGGGGCGCACCGCGAGGTCGACGTCGTCGAGCGCCTGGACGGTCTCGAAGCCGTCGCCGTGCCTGAGGCTGACGCCCTCCATAACGAGCCCCGGGCGGTCGTCCGCGCCGGGTTCGCGCGGTCCGGCGTCCGGCGTGGTCTTCCCTGTCATCGGTTGCCTCCAAGCGCGGTGGCGGGGTCGATGGACGCGATCCGGGCGACGGCGGCGCCGGCTCCGGCGAGCCCGAGGAGGACGAGCCCCGCGGCGGCGGCCGTGACGCTCGGGGCGCTGAGCGCGAACGGCATCCCGCCGCCGGTGATGAGCGAGCCGAGGCCGACGCCGATCCCGGCGCCGATCGCGACGGCGGCGACGAGCAGGAGGAACGCCTGGGTGAGCGCGTCGCGCAGCAGCCAGCCTCTCGACGCCCCCATGGCGCGCAGCACGGCGACCTCGTGCTTGCGCTGGATCGCCCAGACGGCGAAGAACGCTCCGACGACCAGGGCGGAGATGGCGTACAGGAACACCTGGATGAGCTGGAGGGTGGAGGTCTCGGCGGAGTAGCCGGGCGAGGCGCCGTAGGAGTCCTCCAGGGTGAGGCTCTCGGTCCCGGCGGCGGCGTCCCCGGCGGCGAGGTCGACCGACGCTCCGGGCTTCGCGCGCACCGCCACGGCGGTGATCTCCCGCGTGGCGTGCGCGGGCACCGGGTCGCCCGGGGCCGCGCCCGCCTTGATCAGCTGCCAGGTCCGCAGCGGCACGTAGCCGACGTCGACATGCCCGAAGGTGTCCTGCCGCGGGGTGGCGCCGACGACGCGGAGCCTCGTCCCGAGGCGGGCGACCGTGATCGTGTCGCCGATGCGAAGGCCGGCGTCCAGGGCCGTGGCGCTGACGACGACGCCGTCCGCGTCCCTCAGGCGCGAGCCCTCGCCGACCTCGGGCGACAGGAACGAGTCCGGCGCCACTCCGAACAGCGCGAGGTCGACGTCCACGCCCCGGTCGCTCTTGGTGTTGACGAGCGTGTTCCCGTAGGGGGCCGCCTGCTGCACGCCCGGACGGCTCCGCCAGGCGTCCACGGCGGACATGTCCACCACGCTCCGGGAGAAGGCCGAGTCGTGCTGGACGTCGCGCTCGAACGCGAAGGAGGTGACCGGCAGGTTCTGCAGGCCCGACACCCCGTCCCTGACCAGCCCCACCGACAGCCCGGACAGCATGACCATGAGAACCGCGATCAGGCCCACGACGGCGCCCATCAGCCCGAACCGGACCTTGGCGAACCGCAGCTCACGAAGCGCGAGGAACATCAGCCCCACCCCCGCGCACTTATCGACATCATGTCGACAAGATAGCAACACAATGTCGCGAACCAGCTCCGGGGTCCCGCTACCGGCGGGACCTGCCGCGGCCGGGTGGGGGGAGGGGGGTGGCCGGGCTCGTGGCGGCGGGGCCGGGGGCCCGGCTGGGGAGCATCAGGGCCGCCACCAGCAGGGGGGCGAGGGCGGACACCGCGCCGCCGAGCGTCATCGCCAGGCGCGGGCCGACCAGCTCGGACAGCCGGCCGATGAGGGGCGCGCCGAGGGGGTTGGTGCCGAGGAAGACCAGCGTGTACAGCGCCATCACCCGGCCGCGCATGGCCGGGGCGACGTCGAGCTGCATGGTGGAGTTGGCGGTGGTGGTGAACGTCAGCACCGCGGCGCCGGTGGGGACGAGCAGCGCCAGGAACAGCCAGTACCACGGCATCAGCGACACCGCCATCTCCAGCACCCCGAACAGCGCCGCCGCGCCGAGCAGCAGCCGGCGGGTCGGGCGCACCCGCCGGGCCGCCACCAGGGCCCCGGCCAGGGAGCCGGCGGCCAGCATCGTGGAGGCCAGCCCGAAGGAGGACGCCCCGGTGTGGAAGACCTCCTTGGCGATCAGCGGGATGGTGACCGCGAAGTTCATCCCGAACGTGGCCACGAGCCCCAGCAGCAGCAGGACCGTGACCAGGTCCCGCCGGGCCCGCACGTACGCCAGGCCCTCCCGCAGCTGCCCCCTGCCCCGGGGCACCGGTTCGGCCGAGCTCAGCTCGCCGGCCCGCATCGCCGCCAGGGAGGCCAGCACGGCGACGTAGGACGCCGCGTTGACCAGGAAGACCGGGCCGGTGCCGATCGCCGCGATCAGCAGGCCCGCCACCGCCGGGCCGAGGACGCGGGCGATGTTGAAGCAGGCGCCGCCCAGCGCGATGGCGTTGGGCAGGTCGGTCCTGCCGACGATCTCCACCACGAAGGTCTGCCGGGCGGGGTTCTCCACGACGGTGGCGATCCCCAGGCCGAGTGCCAGCAGGTACACGTGCCACAGCCGGGCGCTTCCGGTGACGGCCAGCACTCCGAGGACCAGCGCGAGCAGGCCCATCGCCACCTGGGCGAGCGCCAGGACCCGGCGCTTGGAGTAACGGTCGGCGATCACGCCGCCCCACAGCCCGAACAGCAGCATCGGCAGGAACTGCAGGCCGGTGGTGATGCCCAGCGCGGTCCCGTCGCCGTGGCTCAGTTCGAGGATCAGCCAGTCCTGGGCCACCCGCTGCATCCAGGTGCCGGTGTTGGACACCAGCGAACCGGCCGTGAACAGGCGGAAGTTGCGGTTGCGCAGCGAGCGGAACATCGGCGCCGCCAGTATCGGCGCCAGCCGCGACCGGCCTCCGTCCCGGTCGCCGTCCTCCTCGCCGTTCTCGTCTGCAGGGTTCATCGCCTCTAGGTTCACTCATGACGCGGAGCGCCGCCCGAGGCCGCGCCGCGACACGCGGTACTCCCCTCGGGGACAGCTCTGGAACGATGTATCCAGGCGCTACGATCAACGGCGAGCGAAGAAGAACGGCGGGGGGCGGGCACCCCCCGCCGTTCGACTGAGCGGTCACGGTGTTAGGGCACCGTGCCCGTTACTGCATGCCCGGCGGCTTGCGCCGTCAGGCGGTGTCAGGCTCACCCAGGGCCCGCGCCTTCTTGGCGCGGGCCTTCCTGATCTGCTCCCTCGTCTTCTCCTCGACGAAGATGAGGCCGACCGCCAGTGCTCCCAGGCAGACCAGGAGGTACCCGGCGATCGTGTCCTGCGTGAACTTCGGGGGCTTCTGGCCTGCGACCAGAGTCCCCCAGAAGAGGCCCAGCAGCGGCTTGGCCGGCTGCAGCTGAGCGTGTGCGGAGATGGTCAAGCCCCGCTTCCAGGCGGCGCTCGAACACAGCGCGCTGATGGTGGCCAGCGTGCCGACGCCCAGGGCGCCGATCGTGGCCCACGCGCTGTGCTGGCTCACGACCGTCGGGCCGTGCGCGCTCAGGAAGAGCACGAACAGCACCGGAACCGAGACCAGCCCCTTCAGGGCACTGGCCGTCAGCACGGCCTCCTTGCGGGTGCCGGCCTTCAGCTCGGCCTCCTTGACGGCGATGGCCGCCAGCTCGGCCTCCCGGGGAGTGGTCGCCGCCAGCGCGGCCTGCTTGGCGGCGTTGACCGCCTGCTCGGCCTCGTTGGCGAACTCCTCCTCCAGGCGGCCCAGACCGGTGAAGATCCGCGCCATGGCCCAGTACATCATCCCGTTGAGGACGACGCTCAGGATCCCGATGGGCGAGAGCTGCCAGGCCGCCATGCCGTACAGGAGCGTGGCGCCGGTGCCCGAGACGAGCACCCACCCGACTATCTGCCAGTTCTTGCGCCCCGACACCAGGGCCGCGACCATCGGCCCCACCATGAGGGCCAGCACCGCGACCATCGCGTAGGGCATGTGGTGCAGCGCTTCCTGCCCGCTCCAGATGCTGACCGGTGAGGTGCATCCGAAGATGAGCGCCGAGCGCTTCACCCGCCGGTCGACCTGCCGCCACTTGGGGCGGACGACGAGCCAGAGGGCGGTGCACGCCGCGACGTCGGTCAGGAAGGCGGTCACGAAGGCGGGCATGCCCGTCGCTCCCGACTTCAGGAGCAGGACGTTGTTGCCCGTTCCGACGACCATCGCCACCACGGCGACCGTCCACGCGATGGCCGGGCGCCGCCTCTTGGCGGGTCCGGTCACCTCGTTGGTCAGCCACTCGCGGGCGAGCCTCACCCGCCGCGGCACGAAGCCGCAGATGGTGAGGACGAGCGCGAGCGCGCGACCGCGTTCGCGGTTTTCGAGGTTCCTCAAGGGGACCCCCTCCTTTGTGAGCGGTGCTCACGAGGAGGTCCGGGGTCTTCAATCCCGGTCCTCCTCGCTGCACCCGATTGACGGGCGCAACTCGAAGACCGGGATCGGTCCTATTTTGTTGAGTTGCGTAAGGCCGAACGTAACACAAGAGGCCGACCGTGTCGGCTGGTATTCTGGTCGGCGTGCAAGCCCCTCGATTCACGCGGCGGCCTCTTCACCCGTCGGCAGGGGCGCATGGGAGGCGGCGACCCGGCTCTGTGGTTGAGAAACCCTTTGTGAGGCAGGGCCGGGCCGTCGTTTTCCCAGTTCAACTGATGAGTAGGAAAATATCCTTCGAGTTGCGCGGGAATGGGCGCCTCCGGGGAAAGCGCAGATGCGCAACCCGGCCCCCGTGACCGGATTCGGTCGCGGGCCTCTCCCGGATGAATGACGTGGGGGAGTGATGCGGGCACGGCGAGCCGCGCCCGCATCGGGTAATGGAGCGTCAGGGGTTCACTGCGGCCAGTGACGAATGGCTGGCGAACCAGGCGATGGTGTCGGTCAGGCCGGTTCTCAGGCTCACTCGCGGTTCCCAGTCGAGTGCCCGGCGGGCCAGGGCGATGTCGGGGCGCCGCCTGGTGGGGTCCTCGTCGCGGGCGCCGACATGGTGGATCGGCGACGGCGAGTCGCACAGCTCCCGGATGAGCTCGGCGATGGCGACGACCGTCAGCTCGTCGGGATTCCCGACGTTCATCGGCCCCGGATGCCCGGTCAGAGCGGCTTTGACCAGCGCCTGCGCGGTGTCGTCCACATGGCACAGGGAGCGCGTCTGCCGCCCGGTGCCGTGCACGGTGAGGGGCCGGCCGGCCAGCGCCTGACGGATGAAGGTGGGCACGAGCCGGCCGTCCTCCGCCCGCATGCGGCGGCCGTAGGTGTTGAAGATGCGCAGGACCGTGGTGTCGACGTCATAAACGGTCCGGTACGCCTCGCAGGCGGCCTCTCCGAACCGTTTTCCCTCGTCATAGCAGGAGCGCGGCCCCATGGGGTTCACATTGCCGTGGTAGGACTCGGTCTGCGGATGTACGGACGGGTCTCCGTAGACCTCGCTGCTCGACGCGTACACATATCGGGCGCCTTTCGCCCGGGCGAAGTCCAGAGTGTTGAGAGTTCCAAGAGAACCGACACGGAGGGTCTCCACCGGGCGCGCCAGATAGTCGACCGGGCTGGGCAGCGAGGCGAGATGCACCACGGTCCCGATCGCGCCCGTCAGGTCGAGGGGCTCGTTGATGTCGTGTTCGATGAGTGCGAAGCCGGGCCGGTCCGCGAGATGTGCCACGTTGTGGGGTCCACTCGTGGCGAAGTTGTCCACGCAGTACACCCGGCACTCCATGTCCAACAGCAGTTCACACAGATGTGAGCCGATGAAGCCGCTTCCTCCGATTACTGCGACGGACGATAATGAGTTCACCTATGCCACCCTCTACTGAGTGCCGGATCCACGCTGTGCACGGATGAAGTCGATGATCACGTCGATGTCCGGGTCGTAGCCCCTCGCGGTGGCGACGCGGAGCGAGGGGACCGCGAGCGACACCTCCTCGAATCCGCTCGCGGCCCCGCCGCCCGTCCTCCCTCGCCGGGCCAGCGCCGCACGCCGCGCCCCGGGGCCGTCGGGCTGCTCGCGGAGCCGCGCGGCCACGCGCCGGCGCGCCAGCCCGGGATCGATGACGCAGTGCACGAGCCTGATGTCCGCTTCGGTCTTGAGCGAGTCCAGCCCCAGGCGCCATCTCCGGTGCTGGAACGCCGCCTCGGCCACGACCGACACCTTCGCGGACAGCAGCAGATCGACCGTCTGGAAGAAGGCGTCGAAGGCCATGCGCGCGACGGAGTCCTTGGCGGCGACGCCGAGGTCGTGACCGAAGGTGTGGAAGATGCCCTCGTTGATGGCGTCGCGCGACACGAGGGGGCACGGCAGCGCCCGGGCGAGCAGGCCCGCCATGGTCGTCTTGCCCGAGCCGGGAGGCCCGCTCACGATGACGAGGGTCGGACGGTGCGCGCCGCCGGCCGGCGCGGCGGACGTCCCGGCCGGGGCTCCTGCCGGATCCCCGTCCGTGGCGGCGCGGCGGTCACCGTGTCCCACTTCGTCGGCCATTCCTTCGGTCCTCAGCCGAGCGCGCCCGGCGGCGGGCCGGCCTCGTCCGCCCAGGCGACGGGCAGCCCGCGCCGCGGCACGGCGAGGGGCGGCGGCCCTCCCGAGGGCGCGAAGCCCACGCCCAGCCACGTTCCCGCCGTGATCGCGGCGTCGCCGGGGCCGCCCCCGGCCGAGGCCGCGGCGGTCCCGTCGTGCAGGAACCGCAGGTCGGCGCTGACGCCGGCCGCGTCGCGCACCGCGCGCAGGAGCGCGGGAGCACGCGCCGCGAGGCACCCGTAGATCCCCTGCCCGTCGTCGGCGGGCAGCCCGTCCCGCACGAACGAGGCGACGCTGACGACGACGCGGACCCGCTTCGACGCCGGGCCCGCGGCGTCCCGGACCGCCGCGGCCAGCGCGGCGGCCACCGCCGCCTCGACGGCGTCGGCGCCGGGCCGCCGGGGCACGGGCCCGGCGCGCAGGTGGCGCAGGCGCCGCAGGGTGCCGTCGTGCCGCTCGGCGACCGCGGTCCTGATGCGGGTGTGCCCGAGGTCGGCCACCACCGCGGCCTCGGCGCCGGAGCCCGCGGGCACGTGCCGGGCCGCGCCGATGAGCGGGGCGAGCTCCGGCCGGGGCGACACGGCCACGGGGCACGGGTGCGGTGCGAGACCGGCCGTCGCCCGCGCCCCCTCCAGGACGAGCGGTCCGCACCCGCCCGCCAGCAGACCGCCCCCGAACCACACGCGCTCGACGGCCGTCCACCGGGCGAGGAAGGCCCGGCGGTGCGGCGTGCTCCCCTGGCGTTCGGGGGTGGCGGGATCGCGCAGTGTCGCGACCAGCGCACCGAGGCGCATCCCGAAGGCGTGCAGGACGGCGGCGGCCGAGCGCGCCGCCTCCGCGTCGGACGACGCCGCGGCGCGGGCGAGATCGTCGGCCAGGCGGTCCCTCCGCAGGCCCGGCAGGCCGAGGTCGGCGGCCAGGGCGTGCAGAGCGTCCCGGGAGCACGCGTCCTGCGCGAGCCGTCCTTCGACGCCGATCGACCCGGCGGGCCCGAGGACCACGTGGTTCAGGGACGCGTCGCCGGTGAGCTCCCGGGGGCGGTCGAACGTCTCGGTCACGATGCTCTCCGGGGGTCGCCTGCGCTCGTCGCGCGCCGGGCCGTCACGCGCGCCGCGGCCGGGGCTATCGTCGCGGCGTGACGCCTTCGCCCCCGCCTCCGGTCCGCCCGGCCGCGCGTCCGAGACTGATCGCGACCGACCTCGACGGCACGCTGCTGGGGGAGGGCGGCGCCGTCAGCGCCCGCAACGCCGCCGCACTGCGCCGGGCGGCGGGCGCCGGCGCCCGGGTGGTGCTGGTGACCGGGCGGTCGCAGCACCGGCTCGCGGAGGTCTACTCCCAGCTCGGCGCGCGGTACCTGGCGGTCTGCGCCAACGGCGGCGTGGTGTACGACCCGGCGGCGGAGCGGGTGCTCGCCTGCCGGCCGATGGCTCCCGCGCACGTCCGGCGGGTGTGCGCGCTGCTCCGCGAGCGGGTGCCCGAGGTGGTCTTCGCCGCGCACGTGGAGTGCGGCGGCCGGGTTCTGCACGAGCCCGGCTGGCCCCGGAGACGCGGGGCCGCGGCCGCCCCCGCGCCGGCCGTGCCGCCCGACCTGACCGGCGGGCCGGTGGTGAAGCTGCAGGCGCGCGCTCCCGGGCGCGAGCCGGAGTCGTTCGTGGCGCTGGTGGCCGCGACCGTCGGTGATCTGGTCGAGGTGACCCGGCAGGGATACCTCGGCCTGGTCGAGATGAGCCGGCGGGGGGTGACGAAGGGCAGCGCCCTCGCCGCCGTCGCCGGTGAGCTGGCGGTTCCGGCGGAAGACGTCCTGGTGTTCGGCGACATGCCCAACGACGTTCCGATGATGCGGTGGGCCGGGCGGTCGGTCGCCGTGGCCAACGCGCACGCGGAGGTCCTGGCCGCGGCCACGGACGTGACGCTCGCCAACGTCCAGGACGGGGTCGGCGTCTACCTGGAACGCCTGCTGGACGGGCACGCCTGACCGGCGCGGGGGCGCCGGAGGCCGTTCCCGGCGGTCGCGGCCGCCGGGGCCGCGCCCGGGGCGGCCACGTCGCGACCGCCTACTGCTCAAGGCCGAACGCCGCGGAGACTCGCCGGACGAGGTCGTCCTCGGTGACCTCGGGGTCGACCCTGAGGCCCGTCAGGTCCAGGTCCCGGGTCTGCTCGGCGAGCCGGTCGGTGAACATGGCGTCGCGCTGGAGCAGGTTCCGCAGGGCGTGCCGCGGATCGCCCGTCTTGGCGACGAACCCCCACGCCGGGCCGCCGCGGCCGTCGAACACCGCCTCGCGGAACGCGGGGGTGGGAAGCAGCCACACGGCGTGGCTCATCTCGGTGAGCAGGGGCCGGACGAGGTCGGGCAGCAGCCGGAAGCCCTCGGCCAGCACCGGGCGGTCGGCGGGAAGGGCGAGAAGGTCGTCGACGATCAGGCCGAACCCCTCGCCCCGGTACCAGTGGAAGGTGTCGAGCATCTCGCGCGGGCTCCTGGCCACCCACCGCTGGTCCATGTCCATGGCCGCGAACTCGCGCAGGTAGGGGGCCTCCTCCGCGGGCATGCGCCGGGCGTGGTCGGGCATCACCGCGTCGGTGTCGTACAGGTGCATCCCGTACCGGTCCGCGATGCGCCGGGCGATGGTGGACTTGCCCGCCCCGCTGCCGCCGCCGATCCAGTAGACGTGCCGCAACCGCTCCCGCGCGACGTCGGGGTGCGTCCCTTCGTTCAGGGCAGAGTGCATTCGTCGGCTCCTCGCGAGTGCCTATCGGCTTGAGGTCTCACCGCTGCTGCGGCGGTCGGCGGTCTGGTAGAGGTCAGCGTACTGACGGGCTATCCGGCTCCAGGCGTACTCGCCGACGCGCGCGTCGGCGGCCGGGCGCAGCTCACCGTGCAGAGCCGCGGCCATGTGCTCCTGGAAGCCCGCGACGTCGTACGGGGACACGGAGGGGACGTCGGGGAAGTCGTTCAGGATCTCCGGCACCTGGTCGGTGACGACCAGAGGGCAGCCGCAGGCGATGGCCTCCAGGGCGACCATGCAGAACGTCTCCAGCAGGTTCGACGGCACGACGGTGACGTCGGCGGCCTGGTAGTACGCGGGCAGCTGCTGGTGGGGGACGAAGGAGTGGAACGACACCGACGCGTCGATGCCGAGCTCCGTGGCGGCGCGTTGCAGGTCCTGCCGGAAGGGGCCGTCGCCGACGACGAGCAGCCTGCCGTTCTCGACCTTCCCGCTGATGCCCGCGAACGCCGACAGCACGGTCTCGACGTTCTTGTCGGCGGCGAGGCGGCCCACATAGAGCACGATCTTGGCGTCGGCGGGCAGGCCCAGCTCGGCGCGTGCGCGGTCGCGGTCGCCCTTGGCGAAGTGCTCCAGATCGATGCCCGGCGGGATGACGGCGGAAGGCGGCAGGCCCGCGTCCGTCAGCGCCCGGGCCTGCGCCTGGCCGATGGCCACGATCCTGGCTCCGGCGCGGATCCGGCTGATGCGCCGGGCCAGCAGCTCGTCCGCGCGCGCGTCGGTTCCGGTGGGCAGCCACCGGCCGACCCGTCCCCAGTGGGTGACGACGATCGGGCCGTCGGCCCGGTCGAGCAGCGCCTCGGCGTCTTCGAGGCCCTGGACGTGGATCACGTCCGCGCCGGCGAACTCCGGCAGCGCCGTGACCGCGGCCAGCCACCGGCGCCGCCGCAGGCGGCGGCCGATCGCGCGCACCCCTCCCGGAGCGGCCGCGATGGCGGTGTCGAGCCAGGTCGGCCAGCGCAGGTAGTGCGGATCGAGGTCGTCGAGGCCCGCGAAGTAGGCCATCCGCGGCCCGCCGACGAACAGGCTCACCTCGGTTCCGAGGGACGGCAGCGCCCGGGCGATCTGGATCATGCCGATCTGACCGCCGGGCACGCCGGACCGGCCGGGGACCCCGCTCTGGCTCCTCATGATCATCAAGGTCTTCACGAAGTCCCCCGCTCACCCGTCCCGGCCGCCGCCGGCGCGCGTCCGGCCGCGTCGCGGGAGAGGACGCCGGCGGGCACGGCCGACATCCGGTAGATGGACACCCGGCCGCGCTCGGCCCCGTACACCTCGACGGGCAGGGACATCTCCCAGCCGACCCGTCCGTCGTCCGTCACCTCGAAGGCGGCGCCGGCGGTGGAGTTCGTGACCAGGACGCCGCCGCCCGGCAGCGGCTCGGCGCCGCCGGCGAGCGGGCAGAAGAACGACTCCGGCGGGGAGGCCGTCCAGCTCCACTCGATGCCGCCGGTGGCCGGGTCCACCGCGACCAGGCGCGAGCGCCGTCTCTCCACGCCGTTGTCGAAGACGAGGATCCGGCCGTCCGGGAGCAGGGTGGGCTGGTGCGGCCTCGACAGTTCGCCGGGCCCCCACCACCAGACCACCCGCTCGTCGGCGAGGCTGATCACCGCTATGGCGTCGAGTTCCCGCATGCAGACCAGCAGGTCGCCCTGCGACCAGAGGCCGGCCGGATGGGGTGGCAGCACTTCGAGGGTGTTGGTGTGCAGGACGTCGCACGGGGACCCGGGCAGGGCGCGCAGGAGCCGCAGGGCGCGGCGCCGCTCTCCCGCGTGGCCTCCCGTCCGCAGGATCGCGCGGGTCTCGGCGGCCACCGCGTCCGGGACGCCGTCGTCGGGGACGGGCCACCCGCGCCTCCGGAACGCGGCGGCGCGCCGCCGGATCTCCGTGTCGATCAGCCGCCGCAGGCCGGGGTCCGTCCGCAGGAGGTCGTACAGCGACGCCTCCCTCGTGACGGCGCCGTCGGCGGAGATCGTCGTGATCAGGTTGTCGAGCACGACGTGGCCGGTCCGGCCGTCGTCCACCCGGCGGGGGGCCTCGCCGAGCACGAGGACGGTGCCGTCGGCGTTGATCGCGAGATCGTGGTGCGCGGCCACGTCGCACGCCCATTCCAGCCGCGAGTCGCGGGTGAGCTTCAGCAGCGCGTGCAGCGGCACGATCGCGAAGAGGCGGCCCGCCTCGTCCATCTCGACGTGGTTCCAGCCGCGCAGGTAGCTGGGCGGGTCGTCCTCCGGGCGGGGCTGGCCGTGGGTGTGGCTCCAGGTGTGCAGGATCGTCCCGTCGCGGTCGACGACGTACGCCGTCGGGACGGGATAGCTCGACGCCGGCGAGAACAGCAGGCCGCGCGGCTCGTCGGACCGCGGGCTCACGCGATCGCCTCCGGCCCCACCGGCGCGGCCGCGGTGAAGAACCGGGCGATGTGGGCGTCGTCGGGCGGCAGCCCCCGGGTGATCCGCTCGTGCAGGTAGCCGAGGATCTCGTCGAACAGCAGGTTCGGCATGCGCCTGCGGCGCGCGATGAGGTCGTCGCGGTACCGCTCCAGCGCCACCAGCCAGGCGCGGTACCCCTCCACGACCGGGTCCGCCACCGGCCACTTGGCGTTGATGTAGTCGCGGGCCAGGGCGAACTTCGACGGCGAGATCAGCTGGGCTCCGGACACCACCCCGCTGGTGTCGGGGATCTGGTGGTACACGGAGGTGATCTCGTCGACGAACGCGACGCGGTAGTCCAGCTCCGCGGTCAGCGCGATCCACAGGTCCCAGTCCTCGCAGACGTCCAGCCGCGGATCGAACCGGACGTCGGTGCGCCGGAAGTTGCGCACGATGACCGAGCCGGTGTGCAGGTAGTTCGCCACCATCAGGAACCGGGGGTCGTAGGGGTAGGCCTTGAGCCGGTACCCGCCGAGGTCGTCCGGGAGGGCGTCCAGCCGCCGCTCGGACACGACGGCGCCCGAGTAGACGAAGTCCGCCTCGCCGCGCCGCAGCGGTTCGCAGCCGGCGGCCAGGTGCGAGGGCAGGAAGACGTCGTCGTCGTCGAGGAACGCGATGTACTCGCCCTGGGCGGCGTCGATGGCGACGTTGCGCGGCACGGACGCCCCGCCCGAGCACCGGTCGAGCTCGATCAGCGTGACGCGCAGCCGCGGCTTCCAGGCGTCGACGAGGTCGCCGACGGACCGGCCGCCGTCGTTGACGACGATCGCCTCGACCGCGTCCCGGTCGTCGGAGAGCCTCCGGGCGGCCGTCATGACGCTGTCCAGCGCCGCGTCCAGTGCGGCGGCCCGGTTCAGGGTGGGGATGATGACGCTGACCAGCGGCTGGGAGCGGGGTGTGCGCGGGTCAGCCGGCATGTCCGCCTCCCGTGGCCGTCCTCGTGTACCAGCGGTCGCCGACGACCATGTCGTCGATGCCGCGGTCCTCGCAGTAGGCGGCGAGGTCCGACATCCGGTTGATGAACCCTCGCCGCAGGTGGTTGAGCGAGGTGTTGCACAGCACGCCCAGCCCGGTGCGGTCGGCGAACGCGCTCAGCAGGCCGTGCAGCGGCGGGTTGCCCGCCGCGGTGACGCTCTGGGCGCGGGCCGAGCCGTCGACGTGGGTCACCGCCGCCAGCCGCGGCGACCGGACGCGCCGGAAGTACAGCATGTACGGGTCGGGGAAGTCCTCGACGAAGGCGTCCGCGAGGTCCTCCTCACGGCAGCACGGCGCGATCGGCCGGTACGGCTCCCGCTGCTTGATCTGGTTGAGCCGGTCCCGGGTCGCCGCCGAGTAGGGCTCGGCCAGCAGCGACCGGTTGCCCAGCGCGCGCGGACCGACCTCCCAGCGTCCCTGCACCCAGGCGACGATCCGGCCCGACGCGAGCGCCGCCGCGAGGGCGCGGTCGTCGAGGGGCCCCTCGTGCCACCGTCCCGGATCGGGGCGGGTGTCGTCGACGAAGTCGAGCCCGGCGTACACCGACCAGTCGATCGGCGTGGTGCGGCCGCGGTGGGCCAGCGCGTCGATCGCGGTCCCGATCGCCGACCCGGAGTCGCTGGTGCACGGCGGAACGAACACCGAGCTGAAATGCCCGAGATCGCGCCACGCCGCGTTCCAGTCGCAGTTGAGCCCGCAGCCGCCCGAGATCCGCAACGGCGTGCCGGCCGGCAGCTCGCGGACCGCGACCTCGGCGAACATGTCGAAGATCCGCTTGGTCAGCAGGGCCGCGGCCGTCTTGGCGGCCTTCGACTGGACGCCGGCGTTGTAGAGCACGGTGTCGGCGAAGTCGGCCTTCGGCGCCGGGTTGACGGCCGGTGCGGCCAGGATGCGGTCGACGGCGGACTCGATGTCGGCGTCGGCGTCCTTCGCGTCGGCGTACGCCGCCAGCGCCATCAGCTTGCCGCTGCCGTCCGTGCGGGGCGTCTGCCCGTGGTCGGGGAACGTCGGGTCGGCCAGCGAGAAGAGGAACGCGTAGCGGTCGCCCGGGTGGGGCAGCACCGGCACGGTGCGCACGACCTGCCAGTCCCGGTCGACCAGGTAGAACGAACCGATGACGCCTTCCCACACCAGGACGGTGCTCAGCTCCTCGTCCCCCGGCGGCGCCATGCCGACGGCGGTCATGAGGTGCGAGCGCTCATGGGACGAGGTGAAGTACTCGACCTCGGAGCCGAAGAAGCGGATCCGGCTGCGCCGCACCGCCGAGACGCCCGAGTAGCCGGCGCCGATCACTCCGCCCGTGCGCGGTTTGGCCCAGCCGCCGAGCGCCACCACGTCCGGCATGCGGTCCAGCCGCTGCGCGGCCTCCAGCAGCGTCGTGGGGGTCAGCGGCGCGTACCGGGGGAACGTGTCCTTCTCCGACTCCAGGCACCACAGCAGCCGGCCGTCCTCGACTACGGCGATGGATCCGTCATGGCCCGGTTTGATCGCCATGATCAGCATTACGGGTGGACCTCCTGCGGGGATTCGCCGAGCTCGCGGGTGACCGCGGCGACAAGGTTGGTGACGATCTCGGTCATCAGCCGTGCGCCGATGGCGGGGCTCGCCGCCGCCGCCCGGTAGACCACGCCGGTCTTGGTCCGCAGATCCTGCGGCACGGGGAGGACGAAGTAGCGCGCCCGGCGCGGGATCTCGTCGTCGGCCAGCAGCTCCTCGCGGACCAGGTGCGGCGCCGCGTGCATCACCAGGCTCGTCTCCACCATGGCCGCGTGGTGGTCGTCGTGGCGGGCGACGCCTGTCTCGGCCGCGATGGCGTTGCGGCTCTCCTCGGTCACCACGTCCCACCAGGTGACGGCCATGATCCGGGCCTGCGGCGCGGTGTCGGCGAACAGCTCGGCCGCCTCCCTGAGCGCGCCCAGGTTGACCTTGTGCGAGTCGAGCAGCACGAACCTGCGGGCGCCGTGCCGGTAGGAGGCGCGCAGGATGTCCAGCACCAGAGCGGTGAAGGTCGCGGCCCGCACGTTGGTCACGCCGGGGAACCGGCCGCCGCTGGCCGCGGGATCGGTGGCCAGGCCGTAGGTCACGGGCGGCAGGACCAGGACGCCGAGCCGCTCCTCCAGCTGCCGGGCGAGGTGGTCGGAGATGATCGTGTCGGCGGAGAGCGGCAGGTGGGGGCCGTGGCCGTCGATCGAACCGATCGGCAGGACGACGATCCGCCGTCCGATCTGGTCGTCGTACTCCTGCCAGGTCATGTCCGCTATGCGCATCAGTGCGTCTCCTCTGTGGAGGGCCCGGCCGGCGCCGCGTGCGTGAGCGCGCCGGGCGCGCCGCCGCCGCGGGTCCGGTCGGCGACCACGCG
>NZ_BAABEV010000016.1:0-156015 GCF_039540335.1 Actinomadura verrucosospora
GGTGGTGCGGACGGCGCCGGCAGGCTGCGGGCGCGGGACCGCGGCCGGACGCTGCCGGCGGCGACCCCCGCGATGATCAGAGCGGCGCCGGCGAGCCGGACCGCGTCCACGTGCTCGCCCAGCAGCAGGGCCGCCGAGACGAGCCCGAACGGCGGGACGAGCAGCGAGTACATGGCGACCGTGCCGGCCTCGTACCGGCGGATCAGCCAGGCCCATCCGCCGAAGCAGAACAGCGTCGCGACGTAGGCGATGAACGCCAGCGAGCCCACCCCGGCGACCGAGAGGTCGCGCGCCGCCTCCGGCACGGCCCCGGGCCCTTCGAAGACCAGCGACAGGGCGAGCAGGGGGAGCGGCGGCACCAGCGACATCCACACCATGAACGCGAACGGGTCGACCGGCTTCTCGGTGGACTGGTTCATCCGCCGCATGGCGACGTTCGCCAGCCCCCAGCCGGCCGCGCCGCCGAGGCAGACCAGGAACGCCCCCAGCGGGCTCCCGCCCTCGCCCTGCGCGACGCCGAGCACGGTGATCCCGGCGAACGCCACGACCATCCCCGCGACCTGGCGGCCCCCGACGCGCTCGCCCAGCAGCAGGCCCGCGAACAGGGCGGTGAAGACGGCCTGCACCTGGAGCACGACCGACGCCAGGCCGGCCGGCATGCCCATGCTCATGCCGATGAACAGAAGGCCGAACTGCCCCACGCCGAGCGGGACGCCGACCAGGACGAACCAGCGCGCGGCGACCGGCGGGCGGCGGACGAGGAAGACCGCGGGCACCGCCGCGGCCGTGAACCGCAGGGCGGCCATCAGCAGGGGCGGGAAGTCGTCCAGGGCCACCTTGATGGGCACGAAGTTGAAGCCCCACAGCGCGGCGATCAGCGTGGCCAGCAGGACGTGGCGCGATCTCATCCCTCGATCGTGAGGAAACACTTGATTTAGGACAAGCGAGAACTTCTTGACACCTCGTTTTAGTATTGCTTCATGCTTGATCTGGAACGGCTGCGCGCCCTGCACTCGGTCGCGACGTACGGGTCGGTCAGCGCCGCCGCGGACGTCCTGCACGTCACCACGTCCGCCGTGTCCCAGCAGCTCGCGAAGCTGGAGCGCGAGACCGGGCAGAAGCTGCTGGAGCGCAACGGCCGCGGCGTCCGCCTCACCGACGCCGCCGAGCTGCTCGTCGCGCACGCCGAACGGATCCTGTCGCTCGTCGAGCAGGCGCAGGCCGACCTGGAGGCGCACCGCGGCTCCGTCGTCGGCCAGCTCACCGTCGCCTCGTTCCCGACCGCGATCCGCGGGCTGATGCCCGTCGCGCTGCGCGCCCTGCGCGCCGACCACCCCGATCTGCGCGTCCTGCTGCGCGAGGAGGACCCCATGCGCAGCATGCCGCTCGTCCTGCGCGGCGACTTCGACATGGCCGTCGTCCAGGACTGGAACAACGAGCCGCTCCCGATCCCCGAGGGCCTGTGCAAGGGCGTCATCTGCGACGACGTCGCGGACGTGGCGCTGCCCGCGGGCCACGAGCTGGCCGGGCGCGACACGATCGACCTCAAGGAGCTCGCCGGGGACCCGTGGATCAGCTCCTCGCCCGACAGCATCTGCTGCGACTGGCTCCTGCGCACGCTGCGCGCCGTGGACAGCGAACCCCGGATCGACCACCAGGCCTACGAGTTCGCCACCCAGCTGTCCCTGGTCGCCGCCGGGCTCGGCAACGTCATCCTGCCCCGCCTCGGCCGCTGCGACGTCCCGCCGGGCGTCGCGATCGTCCCGCTCTCGGCCCCCCTGTCGCGCCGCGTCTACGCCGTCTGGCGCGAGGAGGCGGCCCGCCGGCCCGCGATCCGCGCCGCCGTGACCGCCCTGCGCGCCGCCGTGCCGGCCGGTTGCGGGGAGGAGGCGTCAGCGCGGGTAATCTGACGACGCCATGACTGACACGACGATCGTTCACCTCCTGCGGCACGGCGAGGTGCACAACCCCGAGGGCGTCCTCTACGGGCGGCTGCCCGGTTACCGCCTCAGCGAGGACGGCGTCCTCATGGCGAAGGCCGCCTCCCGGTGGTTCGCCGACAGGGACGTGACCGCGCTGTTCTCCTCGCCGATGCAGCGGGCGCTGGAGACGGCCGCGCCGCTCGCCGACGCGCTCGGCCTGCCCGTCACGGTGGACGACCGCCTGATCGAGGCCGGCAACCACTTCGAGGGGCTCACGTTCGGGGTGGGGACCGGCTCGCTGCGCCGCCCCGAGCACTGGCGCCACCTCGTCAACCCGTTCCGCCCGTCCTGGGGCGAGCCGTACAAGCTGCTCGCCGCCCGGATGCGCGCCGCTGTCATCCGGGCCCGGGAGGCGGCGCGCGGCCACGAGGCCGTCTGCGTCAGCCACCAGCTGCCGATCTGGATCCTGCGGCTGTCGGCCGAGCGCCGCCGGCTCTGGCACCACCCGGCCCGCCGGGAGTGCTCGCTCGCCAGCCTCACCAGCCTGACGTTCGAGGGCAGCCGGCTCGTGGAGGTCGCCTACTCCGAGCCCGCCGCCGGGATCGCGAAGGGCCCCAGTGTCGCGGGCGCCTGACCGCACCGCTAAGTTCGTACTACATCCTGTAGTACTCCACGTCTTGTACTGAACGCCTTGTAGTACCACCGAGGAGGGGCACGTGAACCCCCGCCGCATCTCGCCCTCGCGCGCTCCCTTCCGCGCGGGCGCCGCCGTCGCGCTCTGCGGCCTGCTCGCGGGCTGCGCCGGCACCGGCGCCGCGGACGGCGGCCCCGACGGCGGCGACAACCGCTTCATCTCGGGCGACGGCAACGTGACCGAGTACCAGGCGGCGCAGCGCAAGAGCCTCGCGAGCGTCACCGGGGAACGGCTCGACGGCGGATCCTTCAGGCTGGCCGACCTCAGGGGCAAGGTCGTCGTCGTCAACTTCTGGGCGTCGTGGTGCGCGCCCTGCCGGGGCGAGGCGCCGTCCCTCCAGCACGTCTACGACGGGAAGAAGGCGCAGGGCGTGGAGTTCCTCGGCGTCAACTTCAAGGACTCCAAGCCCAACGCGCAGGCGTTCGAGCGCAAGTTCAAGGTCACCTACCCGAGCCTCTTCGACGCCGACGGCCGCGTCACGCTCGCGTTCCGCGAGGTCCCGCCGAGCGCGATCCCGAGCACCCTCGTCCTGGACCGGCAGGGCCGCGTCGCCGCGCGCATCATCGGCGCGACCACGTTCACCAAGCTGGACCCCCTGGTCGGCAAGGTCCTCGCGGAGAAGTGAGCTCCCTGGACGAGACGGTCGTGAGCGGGTCGTTGGTGGCGGCGGCGCCGCTGGCGGCCCTCGCCGGGCTCGTCTCGTTCGCCTCCCCGTGCGTCCTGCCGCTGGTCCCCGGCTACCTGTCGTACGTGACGGGCATGACCGGCGCCGACCTCGCCGAGCAGCGGCGGGGGCGGCTCCTCGCCGGGGTCCTGCTGTTCGTCGCCGGGTTCAGCGTCGTCTTCGTCAGCTACGGCGCGGTCTTCGGCGGGCTCGGACGGTGGCTGCTGGAGTACCAGGACACGATCACCCGCGTCCTCGGCGTCATCACGATCGTGTTCGGCCTGGCGTTCATGGGCTTCGTCCCCGGGCTCCAGCGGACGGTGAAGTCGGGGCGCCTCCCGGCGGCCGGGCTCGCCGGGGCGCCGCTGCTCGGCGTCCTGTTCGGGCTGGGCTGGACGCCGTGCATCGGCCCGACGCTCGGCGCGGTGCAGGGCCTGGCGATCACCGAGGCCAGCGCCGGGCGCGGGGCGCTGCTGTCGCTGGCGTACTGCGCGGGCCTCGGCCTGCCGTTCGTGGCCACCGCGATCGCCTACCGTAGGGCGCTCGGCGCGTTCGGCGCCGTGAAGCGCCACTACCCCCTGGTCATGCGGATCGGCGGGGGGATGCTCGTCCTCATCGGGGTGCTGCTCGTGAGCGGCCTGTGGGGTGACCTGACCATCGAGCTGAGGTCGTGGATCAGCGGCTTCGAACCGGTGATTTGAGATGACTGACACCAACACGGACCACGCCGGCGCCGGCCCCGCCGAGGACCAGGCCGCCGGGGACGCCGGCACCGACGCGCCCGCCGCGCGGCAGGCCCCGCAGGAGGTGCCGCGCCCCTCCGGCATCGGCCCGTTCGGCTGGCTGCGGTGGGGCTGGCGGCAGCTCACCACCATGCGGACCGCGCTGATCCTGCTGTTCCTGGTGGCGCTCGGCGCGGTGCCGGGCTCGATCCTGCCGCAGCGGGGCCAGGCGCCCGAGAAGGTCGCCGCCTACCTGGAGAAGCACGAGAGCCTCGGGCCGTGGCTCGACAGGTTCTCCATGTTCGACGTGTTCGCGGCCCCCTGGTTCGCGGCCATCTACATCCTGCTGTTCGTCTCGCTCGCCGGCTGCGTCGTGCCGCGCGCCGTCAAGCACTACCGGTCGATGCGGGCGCGCCCGCCGGCGGCCCCCCGGAACCTGGCGAGGCTGCCGCAGTCGGCGACGTACGAGACCGACGCCTCCCCGGAGGACGTCCTCGCCGAGGCCCGCACGGCGCTGCGCTCCCGCCGCTTCCGCGTGGACGCGTCCGACGGCGCCGCGGCCGCCGAGAAGGGCTACCTGGGCGAGACGGGCAACCTGCTCTTCCACCTCGCGCTGCTGGCGCTGCTGTTCGCGCTCGGCCTCGGCAACCTGTTCGGCTACCGCGGCAACGTCCTGCTGACCGAGGGCAAGACGTTCGCCAACTCGCTCGGTCTCTACGACCAGTTCCAGCCCGGACGCGCGTTCAGCGGCGGCGAGCTCGCCCCGTTCACGATCACGCTGGACGACTTCAAGGCGGAGTACGAGGCCAAGGGCGCCAAGCGGGGCCAGGCCACGTCGTTCAACGCCAAGATCCGCTACCGGTCGAGTCCGGACGCCCCGAACAAGCCCTACGACCTCCAGATCAACCATCCGCTCAAGGTCGGCGGCGCGAAGGTGTACCTGCTCGGCCACGGGTACGCGCCGGTGTTCACCGTCCGGGACGCCAAGGGGAACGTCGCCTTCCAGGACTCGGTGCCGTTCCTGGAGATGGAGCCGCGGAACCTGACGTCCGAGGGCGTCGTCAAGGTCCCCGACGCCGAGCCCGACCAGCTCGCCTTCTACGCCATCCTGTGGCCGACCGCGGTGGCGAGCGAGGACGGCCGGCAGATCGTCTCGGCGTTCCCGGCCCCGCTGCGCCCCGTCGTCACGATCACCGCCTTCAAGGGCGACCTCGGCCTGGACTCCGGCAGCCCGCAGTCGGTCTACAAGCTGGAGGGCATCGGCCGGACGATCCAGCCGATCAAGGGCGGCCAGAAGCTGCTGGAGCCCGGGGAGTCCTTCAAGCTGCCCGGCGACGCCGGCACGGTCACCTTCGACGGGCTCAGGGAGTGGACGAGCCTGTCGGTCAACCGCGACCCCGGCCGCATCCCCGCGCTGATCGCCGCCATCCTCGCCGTGCTCGGCGTGGCGACCTCGTTCATGGTCCGCAGGCGCAGGGTGTGGGTCCGTGCGAGCGCCGGAGAGGGCGGGCGTACGGTGGTGGAGGTCGGCGGTCTCACGCTGGGGAACCCGACCTCGGAGTTCGACGACATCGTGGCCGCCCTGCGCGGTCCGCAGGACGGGCCCGCATCCGAGCCCGGCGAGACCCCCGCCGCCGACGGCCCCTCGGGTGCGGCGAACGAACCGAAGGAGTGACGAGGTGAGCAACGCCGACCTCGCGAACCTGAGCGACAAGCTCATGCTGACCACCGTGGTGATGTACATCATCGCGCTGGTCGCCTACGCCGCCGACATGGGCTTCGGCCGCCGCCGCGCGGTCGCGGCCGTCCCGGCGAAGAGCGGGGCGAAGGTGCTCGTGGGCGCCGCCGGTGCCGAGGACGACGCCTCGGGAACGGGCGCCGCCCCGGACACGGCCGCCGCCTCGGCGGACGAGGGGGCCGAGCGTTCCCGGGTCGACTGGATCCGGCTCGCCGTCCTGCTGAACGTGCTCGGCTGGGGCGCGCAGCTCGGCGTCCTCGTGACCCGCGGGCTCGCCGCGAACCGCTGGCCGTGGGGGAACATGTACGAGTTCCTCACCGCCATCTCGTTCGCGGCCGTCACCGCGTTCATGGTCGTGATGTTCCGCTACAAGGCGCGGTTCCTCGGCGCGTTCGTCATGGCCGCCGCGGTCGTCGCCCTCGGCGTCGCCAACATCTGGCTGTACGACTCGGTGGGGCCGGTCAGCCCGGCGCTGAACTCCTACTGGATCGCCATCCACGTGACCGCCGCGATCATCGCGACCGGCGCGTTCACCGTCGCGGGCGCCGCGACGATCCTGTACCTGCTGAAGGAGCGGGCCGAGTCGCGCGGCGGGGCCGCGGCGGGCGGCGTGCTGTCGCGCATCCCGTCGGTGGAGGCCCTGGACCGCCTCTCGATGCGGGTCACGATGTTCGCGTTCCCGATCTGGACCGCCGCGATCATCATGGGCGCCATCTGGGCCGACCAGGCGTGGGGCCGCTACTGGGGCTGGGACCCCAAGGAGATCTGGTCCTTCGTCACCTGGATCATCTACGCGGCCTACCTGCACGCCCGCGCCACCGCCGGCTGGAAGGGCCGCAAGGCCGCGATCCTGTCGCTGGTCGCGTTCGCCGCGCTGCTGTTCAACTTCTTCGGCGTGAACTACATGTTCTCCGGCCTGCACTCCTACGCCTGACGCCCGGCGGAGCGCCGCGGCCGCGCAACTCCACGGGATGACGGAGAGTCGGGTTCCGGCTTACCCTTCCTCAGGGACCCGGTCCGGCGGCGGTCGCCGCCCGATACCCCCGCGGGTCCGGCTGACAGAGGAGCCCGATGCGCTTCAAAGGCGTCCACCGCAAGCCCCGGGAGACGTTCCGCGGCGGACGGTTCCGCGCGGACGCGGCCGGCGACGAGGTCCCCTACGCGCCGTCCCCGCCCGACTCGGGGCAGGTGCGGCCGCGCAGCAACCAGCCGCGCGACCGGTTCGGCCGGTTCCGCAAGGCGGGCCGCGACGACGACTACGCGCTCGGGCCCGATCGTCCGGAGGCGGATCCCGTCGACACGGCGGGCGGCCTGCGCGGGATGACCGGCCGGCTCGGGCGGCGCGGGCAGGGCCGGCCGCGTTCGGGCGACTACTCCTGGAGCGACTTCGAGCTGGAGGACGACCGGCCGCGCGTGGAGCCCCACCCGCCGGGCACGCCGCACGCCGCCGACGGCCGCCGCGACTGCGGCGTGCTGGAGGCCGTCCTGCACCGCCAGTGGGACGTCCGGGAGGGGCCGCCGCCGGACGCGGTCATCGGGGCGGTGGAGAGCCTGGCGTCGCTGCCGGAGGCGCTCAAGGAGAAGCTGGCGAGCGGCCTCGACGGCATCTACGTCGGCCCCGGCGGCGTCCCGCAGCTCGACGACATGGGCCACCTGCGCGACCGCCCGCTGCCGTCCGGCCGCGCCACCTGGGACATCTGCGCCGGCGCGTACGGCGACCGCAAGATCGTGGTGGGGGACCGGCCGTCCCCGACGCCCGACGTGATGCTGCACGAGGTGGGCCACGCGCTCGACGACATCGACGGCGACGACGGCGAGTGGACCTCCGACAGCCCCGCCTTCCGGCAGCTGTACGAGGAGTGCCTGCCGTACCTGGCGAGCGAGTTCCACAAGCAGCCGAACGCGCTCGGCCGCCGCGAGTTCTTCGCCGACGCGTTCGCCGCGATCTCCTCCCGGCAGCGTCCCGCCCTGGTGGATATGCTCGCCGGCAACATCCGCACGGCCCTTGAGGTCATGCTCTTCTTCAACCGCAGGTACGGGATCTAGGACACCGAGATGACAGGCCGCGCGACGACAGACGGCGAAGGTGATCGACGATGTACGTGATCCGGCTTCCCGACGGCACGCTCCGGGTCCCCCACAGCGTTCTCGCCGACGGCGGCGAGCCCGGGCCCGAGGCGAGCGAGGGACGGATCATCGCCGACGCCTACGTCGAGATCGGCCCGGACGATCCCGACTACGACCGGTTGCTGGGCGAGTCGCTCACCGAGGAGGAACTGGCGGAACGGCGGCGCCGCTGGCGTGACGAGGACGCGGACCTGCTCCGCCGGTTCGAGGAATGGAAGGCGGGCGGCACCGAGGAGTGAGTGCCGAGGAGTGAGCGCCGACAATGAGCGGCGCGGGGTGAGCGCGAAAAGGCGGGCATTGGAGAGCGGGCGCGAGTCCAAGCCCTGGAGGGCGGTGCTGGAGAAGTGAGCGGAGGCGGGGCGGGGAGCGCCCCGGCCGCCCGGCGAGGACTGCCTTCGGCCAAGGACTGCTTCGGCGGGCGGTCCGGGCGGCTCAGGACCGGGGTCCGGGCGAGGGGCCCAGGTCAGTGGGCCGAATGCTCGGCGACGGGCTCCTCGCCGCGCAGCAGCGCGTGCACCTCGGACTCGCGGAAGCGCCGGTGGCCTCCCGGAGTGCGGATGCTGCTGATCCGGCCCGCGGCGGCCCACCGGGTGACCGTCTTCGGGTCGACCCGGAAGAGGGCGGCGACCTCTCCTGGAGTCAGCAGGCGCTCGCTCGTGCTTTCCACGTTTTCTCTCCCCCTTTGTCCCGCTCTCGGCGCGGGTGGACTGTTTAACAGTGTGGCGGGTCAAGACCGATTTCTCCCTTGTTTTCGGAAAAGATCACCGACCGTAGTCCGCCGAACAGCGGCGATGACGGACGGTGATTCCGGCATGGGCCACAGTGATCACCCTGACCCCCGCTGACCTGCCCTGTCACGCGGTCGAGGCCCCCGCGACCAGCACGGAGAAGTAGTCTCCGGGCATGTCCGACCTCGTAACGCTGCCGGAGATCGAACGGGCCGCCGAGCGCATCGCGGGCGTCGCCGTCCGGACGCCGCTCGTCCCGTTCTCCCGCGACCCCGCCCCGTCCGCCGCCGGCGCGCCGGCGCTGCTGGTGAAGGCCGAGTCGCTGCAGCCGATCGGCGCCTTCAAGCTGCGCGGCGCCTACTCGGCCATCTCCTCCCTCGCCCCCGAGGAGCGCGAGCGCGGCGTCGTCACGCACTCCAGCGGAAACCACGCCCAGGCCGTCGCCTACGCGGCCCGCGCGCTCGGCGTCCGGGCGGTCCTGGTCATGCCGCACACCACCCCCGCCGTGAAGGTCGAGGCGTGCATCGCGCTCGGCGCCGAGGTCGTCCACGTCGAGCCGACCGCCCAGGCCCGATCCGAGACCGCCGGCAAGCTCGCCGCCGCGCACGGCTTCGCCCTGGTCCCGCCCTACGACGACGCGCGGATCATCGCCGGCCAGGGCACCGCCGGGCTGGAGATCGTCCAGGACCGCCCGGACGTGGACGTCGTGCTCGTCCCGGTCAGCGGCGGCGGCCTGATCGCCGGCGTGTCCGCCGCGGTCAAGGCGCTGCGCCCGGAGGCGAAGATCGTCGGCGTCGAGCCGGAGCTCGCCGCGGACGCCCGCGACTCGATGGCGGCGGGGCGCCCCGTCGAGTGGGCCGCGGAGGAGACGGGCCGCACCATCGCCGACGCGTTGCGCGTCCAGCGGGTCGGCGACCTGCCGTACGCGCACATGCGCGCCCACGTCGACGGGATCGTCACGGTCACCGAGGACGAGATCCGGCAGGCGATGCGGCGCCTCGCCCGCGAGGCCCGCCTCATCGCCGAGCCGGCGGGCGCCGTCGCCACCGCCGCCTACCTCTACCGCCGCGCGGAGCTTCCCGGGGGCCGCGCCTACGTCTCGATCCTCTCCGGGGGCAACGTCGACCCGGCCCTCCTGCTGGACGTGCTGGGCCGACCCCGGGGCGAGGGCGGTCAGGTCCGGGGATAACCTCGAAAGGCCATGCGTTCCGTCATCCTCTACACCCTGGCCCGGGCCGTGATCTTCGCGGTCACCGCGGGGGTGCTCGCGCTCTTCGGGGCCCGCGGGTTCCTGCTCCTGATGCTGGCGCTGCTGATCAGCGGCGTCGTCAGCTACGTGCTGCTGTCCGCGCAGCGCGATCGCATGTCCGCCGTCGTCGTGCGGGGGGTGCGCTCGCAGCGCGAGAGGTTCGACAGGTCGGTCGCCAAGGAGGACGCTCCGCGCACCCGCGCGGAGTGACCCCCGCCCCCGCGCGCAGGGGCTTGCGCGGCCTAGGCTGGGAGCATGACCCGCGCTTCACTCGACAAGCAGCCCGCCGACGTCGCGGCGATGTTCGACGGCACCGCCGAGCGGTACGACCTCATGAACTCGCTCATGACCGGCGGCCAGGACCGGCGGTGGCGGCGGGAGGTCGTCCGGGCGCTGGGGGCGCGGCCGGGTGAGCGGGTCCTCGACCTCGCGGCCGGCACGGGGACGTCGTCGGTGCCCTTCGCCGAGGCCGGGGCCGACACGGTCGCGTGCGACTTCTCGCTCGGCATGCTGCGCGTGGGCGTGCGGCGCCAGGCGGGCGTCACGGGCCTGCGCTTCGTCGCCGGGGACGCGCTGCGGCTGCCCTTCGCCGACGCCTCCTTCGACGCCGTCACCATCTCCTTCGGGCTCCGCAACGTCGCCGACACCGGCCTCGCGCTGCGCGAGCTCCGCCGGGTCGCCAAGCCCGGCGGGCGGCTGGTGATCTGCGAGGTGAGCCACCCCCCGAACGCGCTGCTGGCGCTCGGCCACAAGGCCCACCTGCGCTACGGCCTGCCGCTGCTGGCGCGGGTCAGCTCCAACCCCGACTCCTACCGCTACCTCGCCGAGTCGACGCTCGCCTGGCCCGACCAGGCGGGGCTGGCCCGGCTCATCCAGGACGCGGGCTGGGGCGAGGTGCGCTGGCGCGACCTCACCTTCGGGGTGGTCGCCCTGCACTATGCCGTCAACCCGTCCGTCAAGGCTGCTTGACAGACGGCGGCCGGTGGTTCGGACCGGTCCAAACTTGGACCGGCCCAGAAGTACCCACCAGTCGTGATAAAGGAATAGACTCCCCACCGGATCCTTGTGAAGTACTTCACAAGCGAACGAGCGAAGAGGACCATCGTGACCGACTCCACCCGACACGCGGATGCCATCGTCGTCGGGGCGGGCCCCGCCGGATCGTCGACCGCCTATTGGCTCGCGCAGGCCGGCCTGGACGTCTTCCTGCTGGAGAAGGCCACCTTCCCGCGCGACAAGATCTGCGGCGACGGCCTCACCCCGCGGGCCGTCCGCGCCCTCATCGGCATGGGCGTCGACATCAACGACCCCGGCTGGGGGCGCAACAAGGGCCTGCGCATCTACGGCGGCGGCGTCAAGGTCGAGCTGCCCTGGCCGGAGCTCGCGTCCTTCCCCGACTTCGGCCTCGTCCGCAAGCGCACCGACCTCGACCAGCTCCTCGCCGAGCACGCCGCCAAGGCCGGCGCCCAGCTGCTGCAGGGCTGCAACGTGACCGGCCCCATCGTCGACGACCGCACCGACCGCATCACCGGCGTCACCGCCGAGTACCAGGGCGAGGAGATCGAGTTCCACGCGCCCCTGGTCGTCGCCGCCGACGGCAACTCCACCCGGCTGTCGCTCGCCATGGGGCTGCGGCGCCGCGAGGACCGTCCGATGGGCGTCGCGGTCCGCCGCTACTTCCAGACCCCGCGCCACGACGACGACTACATGGAGGCGTGGCTGGAGCTGTGGGACGGCCAGCGCCTCCTGCCCGGCTACGGCTGGGTGTTCGGCGTCGGCGACGGCACGTCCAACGTCGGCCTCGGCCTGCTCAACACCAGCAAGGCGTTCCAGAGCGTCGACTACCGCGGCATGCTCAAGCGCTGGTGCGCGCAGATGCCGGAGGACTGGCAGTTCGACGAGGAGCACGCGACCTCCAAGATCCGCGGCGCGGCGCTGCCGATGGGCTTCAACCGGCAGCCGCACTACACCCGCGGGATGCTGCTCGTCGGCGACGCCGGCGGCATGATCAACCCGTTCAACGGCGAGGGCATCGACTACGCCCTGGAGTCCGGCCGGCTGGCCGCCGACATCATGGTGCAGGCGCTCGCCCGCCGCACTCCCGCGCAGCGCGAGCGGACCCTGTACGAGTACCCCCGCATCCTCAAGGACGAGCACGGCGGCTACTTCACCCTCGCCCGCGTGTTCGTCCAGGCGATCGGCGACCCGCGGGTCATGAAGTTCC
Organism: Actinomadura verrucosospora; assembly: GCF_039540335.1. NCBI lineage: Bacteria > Bacillati > Actinomycetota > Actinomycetes > Streptosporangiales > Thermomonosporaceae > Actinomadura > Actinomadura verrucosospora. Next base: position 12,069 of record NZ_BAABEV010000016.1, read on the forward strand.
TGACCGCGCACGGCCTGCCGCACCCCACGCTCATGCGCTTCACGCTGAAGCTCCTCGCGAACCTCACCGACCCCAAGGGCGGGGACGCGATGGACCGCGTCATCAACGCGATGCAGAAGGTGGCGCCGGCGGCATGAACGCGCGCGTGGATTTCAGGCTTCCGCAGGTGAGCGGACTAAAGTGCAGTACCCGACCCCCTGAGGGGAGCGCTATTGATCACCTTGGCTAGGGTGGCGGGTCGCAGGCGGCCCGTCCCGTACAACGTCGTACGTCCCGAGGAGAGGCTGTAGAGATATGGATCTCTATATTCCGATCATCGTGCTGGGGGTGCTCGCCTTCGCCTTCGCCGGCGGTTCGGTGGCGATGGCCGCGCTCACGGGACCCAAGCGCTGGAACCGCGCCCGGCTGGACGCCTACGAGTGCGGCATCGAGCCGACCCCGCAGCCGGTCGGCGGCGGGCGCTTCCCGATCAAGTACTACCTGACGGCGATGCTGTTCATCGTCTTCGACATTGAGATCATCTTCCTTTACCCCTGGGCGGTCGCGTTCGACCGGATGGGGCTCTTCGGCCTTGTCGAGATGGTTCTTTTCATCGTCACCGTCCTCGTCGCGTACGCCTACATCTGGCGGCGCGGCGGTCTGGAGTGGGACTGACATGGGTCTAGAGGAGAAACTCCCCAGCGGCTTCCTGCTGACCACGGTCGAGCAGGTCGCGGGGTGGGCGCGCAGCAGCTCGATGTGGCCGGCGACGTTCGGCCTGGCGTGCTGCGCGATCGAGATGATGGCGACCGGCGACCCCCGGCACGACTTCTCCCGGTGGGGGATGGAGCGCGCCTCGGCGACGCCGCGCCAGGCCGACCTGATGATCGTCGCGGGCCGGGTGAGTCAGAAGATGGCGCCGGTGCTGCGGCAGATCTACGACCAGATGACCGAGCCGAAGTGGGTCATCGCGATGGGCGTGTGCGCCTCCTCCGGCGGCATGTTCAACAACTACGCGATCGTGCAGGGCGTGGACCACATCGTCCCGGTGGACATCTACCTGCCCGGCTGCCCGCCGCGGCCGGAGATGCTGCTGGACGCGATCCTCAAGCTGCACGACAAGGTCCAGAACACCAAGCTCGGGCCGCAGCGCGCGAAGCAGATCGCCGAGCTGGAAGAGGCCAAGCGCCGGCGCCTTCCGCTGCTCGGTCAAGGAGCGTGACGTGAGTTCCGAGAATCCTGAGCAGCGGGCCGAGCAGAACGCCGACAAGCTTCCCGCGCAGGCCGAGGAGGAGCGCCGCGAGCAGCCGGTCGTCCGCAAGGGCATGTTCGGCGCGCGGACCACCGGCGACACCTCCGGCTACGGCGGGCTCGTCATCCGGCAGAGCCCGAAGGTGTCCGCGCAGCGCCCGTACGGCGGGCCCGGCGGCGCGGCGGAGGCGGGCGAGTTCGACGAGGTCGCCGACGAGCTGGAGCGCGCCTACCCGGACTTCGGGGACGCCGTCGAGCGCGTCGTCGTCGACCGCGGCGAGATCACGTTCTTCGTGAAGCGCGAGCACCTGCTGGAGGTCGCGCGGACCATGCGGGACGAGCCGTCCCTGCGCTTCGAGATGTGCTCGGGCGTGTCGGGCGTGCACTACCCGAAGGACGAGGGCGCCGAGCTGCACTCGGTCGTGCACCTGCTGTCGATCACGCACAACCGGCGTGTCCGGCTGGAAGTGACCTGCCCGGACGCCGACCCGCACGTCCCGTCGCTGGTGCCGGTCTACCCGACGAGCGACTGGCACGAGCGCGAGACCTACGACTTCTTCGGGATCGTCTACGACGGCCACCCGGCGCTCACGCGCATCGAGATGCCCGACGACTGGGTCGGCCATCCGCAGCGCAAGGACTACCCCCTCGGCGGTATTCCCGTCGAGTACCGCGGAGCGGAGATCCCCCCGCCCGACGAGCGGAGGTCGTACGTATGAGTTCCACGAAGTACACCGAGTACGACGCCTACGCCGCGGAGGAGGCGGCCGAGGGCAAGGTCTTCGACGTCAACGGCCAGGACTGGGACCAGGTCGTCTCCGGCGCGGAGGACCTCGGCGACGAGCGGCTCGTCGTCAACATGGGCCCCCAGCACCCGTCCACGCACGGGGTGCTCCGGCTCATCCTGACGCTCGACGGTGAGACGGTGAACGAGGCCCGGGTGGGCATCGGCTACCTGCACACCGGCATCGAGAAGAACATGGAGTTCCGCACCTGGACGCAGGGCACCACGTTCTGCACCCGGATGGACTACCTCGCGCCGATCTTCAACGAGACGGCGTACTGCATGAGCGTGGAGAAGCTGCTCGGCGTCACCGAGCAGATCCCGGAGCGGGCCCAGATCATCCGCGTGATGATGATGGAGCTCAACCGGATCTCCTCGCACCTGGTCGCGATCGCCACGTTCGGCCTGGAGCTCGGCGCGACGACGGTGATGCTGAACGGCTTCGTCGAGCGCGAGTACACCCTCGACCTGTTCGAGGAGATCACCGGCCTGCGGATGAACATGGCCTACGTCCGTCCGGGCGGGGTCGCGCAGGACCTGCCGAGCGGCGCCACCAGCAAGATCCGCGACTACCTGGACCGCATGCCGAAGCGGATCCAGGCGCTGCGCAAGCTGATGGACGCCAACCCGGTCTACCTGGCGCGCACCCAGAACGTCGCGTACCTGGACCTGACCGGCTGCATGGCGCTCGGCGTCACCGGCCCGGTGCTGCGCGCGACCGGGCTCCCGTGGGACCTGCGCAAGTCGCAGCCCTACTGCGGGTACGAGACCTACGACTTCGAGGTCGCGACGCAGGACACCTGCGACGTCTACGGCCGCTACCTCGTCCGGATGGACGAGATGGAGGAGTCGCTGAAGATCGTCGAGCAGTGCCTGGACCGGCTCCAGTCGGTCAAGGGCCCGGTGATGATCGAGGACAAGAAGATCGGCTGGCCGGCGCAGCTGGCGATCGGCGCGGACGGCATGGGCAACTCGCCCCGGCACATCGCGCACATCATGGGCACCTCGATGGAGGCACTGATCCATCACTTCAAGCTGGTGACGGAGGGCTTCCGCGTGCCCGCCGGCCAGGCGTACGCGCCCATCGAGTCGCCGCGCGGCGAGCTCGGCGCCCACGTGGTCAGCGACGGCGGCACCCGGCCGTACCGCGTCCACTTCCGCGAGCCGTCCTTCGTCAACCTGCAGGCCACCCCGGCGATGGCGGAGGGCGGCATGGTCGCCGACGTCATCGCGGCGGTCGCCAGCATCGACCCGGTCATGGGGGGAGTGGACCGATGACATACGGACCTGAGGTCCGCGAGCGGCTGGAGCGCGACGCCAAGGAGATCATCGGCCGGTACCCCCGGCCGCGCTCGGCGCTGCTGCCGATGCTGCACCTGGTGCAGTCGGTGGAGGGCCACGTCACCGAGGACGGGATCGAGTTCTGCGCGGAGCAGCTCGGCATCACCCCGGCCCAGGTGACCGGCGTCGCGACCTTCTACACGCAGTACAAGCACGCACCGGTCGGCGAGTACCACGTCGGCGTCTGCATCAACACGCTGTGCGCGGTCATGGGCGGCGACCAGATCTGGAACGAGCTGAGCGAGCACGCCGGGGTCGGCCACGACGAGGCCACCCCGGACGGCAAGGTCAGCTTGGAGCGGATCGAGTGCAACGCGGCCTGCGACTTCGCGCCGGTGATGATGGTCAACTGGGAGTTCTTCGACAACATGACTCCCGAGAAGGCCAAGCAGCTGGTCGACGACCTGCGCTCAGGTAAGCAAGTGCTTCCTTCGCGTGGCCCGGAGAGCCTGGCCACCTGGAAGGAGGCGTCCCGCGTGCTCGCCGGGTTCCCCGACGGGCGCGCCGGCGAGGGCGTCCAGGCCGGGCCCGAGTCGCTGCGCGGCCTGAAGCTGGCGCAGGAGCGCGGCTGGGAGGCGCCCCGCGCGGACGTCGACCGCGAGCGTCCGGAGGAGCCGGTGAAGCCCGAGGAGATGGGCTCGCCCCCGCAGGAGCCGGGCAAGCCCATGGGCGGCGCGGCCAAGCCGGGATCGCAGGAGGGGCGGAACAAGTGACCACGCTGACCCCCATCCTCACGAAGAACTGGGACCAGGCCGACTCGTTCACCCGCGCGGGCTACGAGCGCGACGGCGGCTACGAGGCGCTGCGCACGGCGTTCCGGATGGAGCCGGACGAGATCGTCCAGGCGGTCAAGGACTCCGGCCTGCGCGGCCGCGGCGGCGCTGGCTTCCCCACCGGGATGAAGTGGGGCTTCCTGCCGCCGTCCAGCCCGAACCCGCGCTACCTCGTCGTCAACGCCGACGAGTCCGAGCCGGGCACGTGCAAGGACATCCCGCTGATGATGGCCAACCCGCACGTGCTCGTCGAGGGCGTGATCATCAGCTCGTACGCGATCCGGTCGAACCTCGCGTTCATCTACGTGCGCGGCGAGGTGCTGCACGTCATCCGCCGCCTGCACCAGGCGGTGGCGGAGGCGTACGAGGCCGGCTACCTCGGCAAGGACATCCTCGGCTCCGGCTACGACCTGGACGTGGTCGTGCACAGCGGCGCCGGGGCCTACATCTGCGGCGAGGAGACGGCGCTGCTGGACTCCCTCGAAGGGTTCCGCGGTCAGCCCAGGCTCAAGCCCCCCTTCCCGGCGGTCGCGGGCCTCTACGGCGGGCCCACCGTCATCAACAACGTCGAGTCGATCTCCTCGGTTCCCTCGATCATCGCCAACGGGCCGGAATGGTTCGCCTCGATGGGCACCGAGAAGTCCCAGGGCTTCGGGATCTTCTCGCTGTCCGGGCACGTCACCCGGCCCGGGCAGTACGAGGCTCCGCTCGGCATCACGCTGCGGGAACTGCTCGACATGGCGGGCGGCGTCCGCGAGGGGCACCGGCTGAAGTTCTGGACCCCCGGCGGGTCGTCCACCCCGATCTTCACCGACGAGCACCTGGACGTGCCGCTGGACTTCGAGTCCGTCGGCGCCGCCGGGTCCATGCTCGGCACCCGGGCCCTGCAGATCTTCGACGAGACGACCTGCGTCGTCCGCGCCGTGCTGCGCTGGTCGGAGTTCTACGCGCACGAGTCGTGCGGCAAGTGCACGCCGTGCCGCGAGGGCACCTACTGGTACAAGCAGATGCTGAAGCGGCTGGAGGCGGGCCAGGGCTCCGAGGAGGACCTGGAGACCCTGCTGGACCTGTCCGACAACATCCTGGGCCGGTCGTTCTGCGCCCTGGGCGACGGCGCCACGAGCCCGGTCGTCTCGTCCATCAAGCTGTTCCGGGACGAGTACCTCCGGCACTTCGAGCTCGGGGCCTGCCCGTTCGACCCGGCCAAGTCGACCCTCTGGGGAGGTGCCAAGTGACCGTCACCGACGACAAGTCGGCGGTGGAGAAGCCGGTGGAGATGGTCTCCTGCACCATCGACGGCTTCGAGATCGAGGTGCCCAAGGGCACGCTGATCATCCGGGCCGCCGAGCTCCTCGGCATCCAGATCCCCCGGTTCTGCGACCATCCGCTGCTGGACCCGGTCGGGGCCTGCCGGCAGTGCCTGGTGGAGATCCCCGACGCCGGCAACGGCCGCGGCATGCCGAAGCCGCAGGCGTCGTGCACCACCACGGTGATGCCCGGGATGGTGGTCAAGACCCAGCTCACCTCGCCGGTCGCCGACAAGGCGCAGCACGGCGTGATGGAGCTGCTGCTGATCAACCACCCGCTGGACTGCCCGATCTGCGACAAGGGCGGCGAGTGCCCGCTGCAGAACCAGGCGATGTCCAACGGCCGCGGCGAGTCCCGGTTCGTGGAGGCCAAGCGGACCTTCCCCAAGCCGATCCCGCTGTCCAGCCAGGTGCTGCTCGACCGGGAGCGCTGCATCCAGTGCGCCCGCTGCACCCGGTTCTCCGACCAGATCGCCGGCGACGCGTTCATCGACCTGTTCGAGCGCGGCGCGAAGGAGCAGGTCGGGGCGGCGGACGGCAAGCCGTTCCAGTCCTACTTCTCCGGCAACACCGTGCAGATCTGCCCGGTGGGCGCGCTGACCGGCGCCGCGTACCGGTTCCGGTCCCGCCCGTTCGACCTGGTCTCGCAGCCGAGCGTCTGCGAGCACTGCGCGTCCGGCTGCGCGCTGCGCACCGACCACCGCCGCGGGAAGATCACGCGGCGGCTGGCGGGGGACGACCCGCAGGTCAACGAGGAGTGGAACTGCGACAAGGGCCGCTGGGCGTTCACCTACGGGACGCAGCCCGAGCGGCTCGCCCAGCCGCTCGTCCGCGGCGAGGACGGCGAGCTGGAGCCGGCGTCCTGGCCCGAGGCGCTCACCATCGCGGCGCGCGGCCTCGCGGCGGCGCGCGGCTCGGCCGGCGTCCTGACCGGCGGCCGCGTCACCCTTGAGGACGCCTACGCCTACGCCAAGTTCGCCCGGATCGCGCTCGGCACCAACGACGTCGACTTCCGGGCCCGGCCGCTGTCGGAGGAGGAGTCGCGGTTCCTCGCCTCGTCCGTCGCGGGCCACCCCATCGAGGTGACCTACGCCGACCTGGAGAAGGCGCCGGTCGTCCTGCTCGCCGGGTTCGAGCCCGAGGAGGAGTCGCCGATCGTCTTCCTGCGGCTCCGCAAGGCGTTCCGCAAGAACCGCCTGAAGGTGTTCGCGGCGGCCCCGTTCGCGACGCGCGGTCTGGCGAAGGTCGGCGGCACGCTGCTGCCGACGCTCCCCGGCGCGGAGGCCGAGGTCCTCGGCTCCCTCATCGGGGACGACGCCAGATCCGACATCCGCACGCTGCTGGAGACGCCCGGCGCCGTCATCCTCGTCGGCGAGCGGCTCGCCACCAGCCCGGGGGCGCTGACCTCGGCGACGCGGGTGGCGCAGGCGACCGGCGCCCGGCTGGCCTGGGTGCCGCGCCGGGCCGGGGAGCGCGGCGCGATCGAGGCCGGGGCGCTGCCCGGGCTGCTGCCGATCGGCCGTCCGGTCACCGACCCCGCCGCCCGCGCCGAGGTCGCCCGCACCTGCTCCGTCCCCGACGTGCCCGCCGACCCCGGCGAGGACACGGCCGGCATCATCGCGGCGGCGGCCGCCGGGCGGCGCGGCGCGCTGCTCGTCGGCGGCGTCGACCCCGACGACCTGCCCGACCCGGAGGCGATGCTGCGGGCGCTGGAGGCCACCCCGTTCGTGGTGAGCCTGGAGCAGCGGCCGAGCGCGGTCACCGACCGCGCCGACGTCGTCCTGCCGGTCGCGGCGGTCGCGGAGAAGTCCGGGACGTTCGTCGACTGGGAGGGCCGCGGCCGCCCGTTCGACGTCGTGCTCAAGTCCGCCGGGCGGATGTCCGACCTGCGGGTGCTGGACGCGCTGGCCGACGAGATGGACGTCCACCTGGGCCTGCCGGGCCCGGAGGCCGCCCGCCGCGAGATGGCCGGCCTCGGCGCCCACCGCGGCGAGCGCCCGGACGCGCCGAGCGTCGCTCAGGGCCTGGCGCCGCACCCCGAGCGGGGCGAGGCGCTGCTGGCGACCTGGCGGCTGCTCCTCGACCGGGGCCGGCTGCAGGACGGCGAGCCGTTCCTCGCCGGCACCGCCAAGCCCGCCGCCGCCCGGCTGTCGCCCGCGACGGCCGCGGAGATCGGCGCGACCGGCGCGGTGACGGTCTCGGGCCCGCGCGGCGAGGTCACGCTCCCGCTGGAGATCACCCCCGACCTGCCCGACCGGGTGGTGTGGCTGCCGACGAACTCGGCGGGCTGCGCCCTGCACCGGGACCTCGGCGCGGCCGCGGGAGGCGTCGTCAAGATCGCGGGCGCGGTGCCCGCGACCGCGACCGAGAACGCTGGAGGCATCGAATGAGCTCCCTGGCCGCGGCGCCGGCGCCCGACCCGCAGCTGCAGGACTTCGGGTCGGACCCGTGGTGGCTGATCGGCGGCAAGGTCCTCGCCATCTTCGTGTTCCTCGTCGTCACCGTGCTGATGACGATGTGGATCGAGCGGCGCGTCATCGGCCGGATGCAGCTGCGGGTCGGCCCCAACCGGGCCGGGCCCTTCGGCCTGCTCCAGGGCCTCGCCGACGGCGTCAAGCTGGCGCTGAAGGAGGACATCGTCCCCCGCCAGGTCGACAAGATCGTCTTCGTCCTGGCTCCGGTGATGGCCGCGGTGCCCGCGTTCATCTCCTTCATCGTCATCCCGTTCGGGCCGACGGTGTCGGTCTTCGGGCACCAGACGGCGCTGCAGGGCACCGACCTTCCGGTCGCGGTGCTGCTCGTCCTCGCGATGTCCTCGATGGCGATCTACGGCATCGTGCTGGCCGGCTGGTCCTCGATGTCGCCGTACTCGCTGCTCGGCGGGCTGCGCTCGTCCGCGCAGATGATCTCCTACGAGATCGCGATGGGCCTGTCGTTCGTGGCCGTGTTCATGTTCGCGGGCTCGATGTCCACCTCGGAGATCGTCGCGGCGCAGCACGACAAGTGGTTCGTGGTGCTGCTCGCGCCGTCGTTCGTCGTGTACGTCATCACGATGATGGGCGAGTCGAACCGCATCCCGTTCGACCTGCCCGAGGGCGAGGGCGAGCTGGTCGGCGGCTTCCACACCGAGTACTCGTCGCTGAAGTTCGCGATGTTCTTCCTCGCGGAGTACATCAACCTCGCGACGCTGTCGGCCCTGGCCACCACCTTGTTCCTCGGTGGCTGGCGCGCCCCCGCTCCGATCTCCACGGTGTGGGCGGGCGCCAACTCCGGCTGGTGGCCGGTCCTGTGGTTCCTGATCAAGATCTTCATGTTCATCTTCTTCTTCATCTGGCTGCGCGGCTCGCTGCCGCGCGTGCGCTACGACCAGCTGATGAAGCTCGGCTGGAAGGTGCTGATGCCCTTCTCGCTCGGCTGGATCCTGCTGGTCGCGACGATCCGCGCGCTGCGCAACGACGGCTACGAGATGCGGCAGCTGTTCATCGCCGCCGCCGTGGTCGCCGCGATCGTGCTGGTCGCCACGGTGATCTGGGAGATGGCGCGCGGCCGCGAGGACGACAAGGAGATCGTCCCGGGGGCGACGCCGGGGCCGCGCACCGACCCGGCGGCGGGCGGGTTCCCGGTGCCGCCGATGGACGCGCCCCACTACCACGGCCGCGCCCGCGAGCCGGTCCGGCCGGCCACGATCGAAACCCCCTCCGAGGAGGTCACCAGTGGGACTCACTGATTTCCTGAACCCGGTCAAGGGGTTCGGGGTCTCGTTCCACCAGATGTTCATGAAGAGCGAGACCGTTCAGTACCCCGAGGTGAAGAAGCCGACGGCTCCTCGCTTCCACGGGCGGCACCAGCTGAACCGGTGGCCGGACGGTCTGGAGAAGTGCATCGGCTGCGAGCTGTGCGCGTGGGCGTGCCCCGCGGACGCCATCTTCGTCGAGGGCGCCGACAACACGGCCGACGAGCGGTACTCGCCGGGCGAGCGCTACGGCCGCACCTACCAGATCAACTATCTGCGGTGCATCCTGTGCGGGCTGTGCATCGAGGCGTGCCCGACCCGGGCGCTCACGATGACCAACGAGTACGAGCTCGCCGACGACAGCCGCGAGAGCCTCATCTACACCAAGGAGATGCTGCTGGCGCCGCTGCGCGAGGGCATGGAGGCGCCCCCGCACGAGATGCGGCTCGGCGACACCGAGGAGGAGTACTACCGCCTCGGCCTCCAGGAGGGCGAGCCGTCGTCCGGGACGCCCTCCGCTCCGAAGATCCCTTCCGAGGACGGCGGGCGCGCGAGCGCCGACCAGGCCGTCGAGCGCGAGAAGGCGAAGGCGCGCAAGGGCGGTGAGGGCAAGTGACCGGCTCCGTCGCGAGCGCGCACGTGCTCGCCGCCGAGGTCGCCGACAAGCAGTCCGGGGAGCCGTTCTTCTTCTGGCTGCTGGCGATCGTCTCGGTGCTCGCCGCGCTCGGCATGATCTTCATGCGGAAGGCGGTGCACTCGGCGCTGCTGCTGGCGACCGTGATGCTCTGCCTGGCCGCGCTGTACGCGATCCAGAACGCGCCCTTCCTGGCGTTCGTTCAGGTGATCGTCTACACCGGCGCGGTGCTGATGCTGTTCCTGTTCGTGCTGATGCTCGTCGGGGTCAGTTCCACCGACTCGCTGGTGGAGACGATCCGGGGCCAGCGGTTCTGGGCGGTGATCGCCGCGGTCGGCTTCCTCGTCCTGCTCACGGTCGGGGTCGGCAACGCGGCGCTCGGCGGTTCGGCCGGGCTGACCCAGGCCAACTCCGAGGGCAACGTCGTCGGGCTGGCCCGGCTGCTGTTCTCCAAGTACGTGTTCGCGTTCGAGGCGACCAGCGCCCTGCTGATCACCGCGGCGCTGGGCGCGATGGTGCTGGCGCACCGGGAGCGCACCGAGCCGAAGCCGACGCAGAAGGACCTGTCGCGGCAGCGGTTCCTGTCCGGCTCCCACCCGGGCCCGCTGCCGGGTCCCGGCACCTACGCCCGGCACAACGCCGTCGACATGCCGGCGCTGCTGCCCGACGGGACGCCCTCGGAGCTGTCGGTCAACCCGGTCATCGCGGCCCGCACCGACACCGCGGAGCGGCACGCCGACCTGTACGGCGGCTCCGAGGAGGAGGCCCTCGAACGGGACGTGGCCGCGGTCAAGGCGGTCACCGAGGACGTCCGCGACTCGGACGCCGAGGAGCGCTCGGTCAAGTCGGGGACGCCGGCCGCCGGCGGCGGCGCGAGTGAAGGCGAGGCAGGAGAATGAGCCCGGGGCACTACCTGGCGCTCTCGGCGGTCCTGTTCACCATCGGAGCGCTCGGCGTCCTCGTGCGCCGCAACGCGATCGTGGTGTTCATGTGCGTCGAGCTGATGCTGAACGCGACGAACCTGGCGTTCGTCTCGTTCTCCCGAATGCACGGCAACCTGGACGGCCAGATCATCGCCTTCTTCGTGATGGTGGTGGCCGCGGCGGAGGTCGTGGTGGGTCTGGCGATCATCATGACCATCTTCCGGACCCGCAGGTCCTCGTCGGTCGACGACGCGAACCTGCTGAAGTACTGAGAGGCCAGGGATGAAAGCGGAAGGCATCCAGGCCGCGTCCTGGCTCCTCGTCGCGCTCCCGCTCGCGGGCGCCGCGATCCTCCTGCTGGGGGGACGGCGGACCGACAAGTGGGGCCACCTGCTCGGCGCGGCGATGTCGCTGGCGTCGTTCGCGGTGGGCGCCGCGATGTTCGCCCAGATGCTCGGGTACGACGCCGAGGCCCGGCGCCGCACCCTGCACCTGTGGGACTTCATCGACGTCGGCACGTTCAAGGTCGGCATGGACCTGCTGGTGGACCCGCTGTCCATCACCTTCGTCCTGCTGATCACCGGGGTGGGCTCGCTCATCCACATCTACTCCATCGGCTACATGGCCGGGGACCCCGACCGGCGCCGTTTCTTCGCCTACCTGAACCTGTTCCTGGCGTCGATGCTGGTGCTGGTCCTGGGCGGCAACTTCCTGATCCTGTTCCTGGGCTGGGAGGGCGTCGGTCTCGCCTCCTACCTGCTGATCGGGTTCTGGCAGCACAAGCCGACGGCCGCGACCGCCGCGAAGAAGGCGTTCGTCGTCAACCGGGTCGGCGACATGGGGCTGATCATCGCGATCGCGCTGATCTTCGCCTCGTTCGGCAGCATCGACTTCGGCGCGGTCCTCGGCACCGGCGCCGAGCACGTGGGGCTCGCCTCCAAGCTCGGCACCGGCACCGCGACGGCCATCGGGCTGCTGCTCCTGGTCGGCGCGTGCGGCAAGTCGGCGCAGCTCCCGCTGCAGTCGTGGCTGCTGGACGCGATGGAGGGCCCGACCCCGGTGTCGGCCCTCATCCACGCCGCCACGATGGTCACCGCGGGCGTCTACCTGATCGTCCGGTCCGGCCCGATCTTCGAGATGTCCGAGACCGCGCAGCTGGTGGTGACGATCGTCGGCGCGGCCACGCTGCTGGCCGGTGCGATCATCGGTTGCGGCAAGGACGACATCAAGAAGGCCCTCGCCGGATCGACGATGTCGCAGATCGGGTACATGGTGCTGGCCGCGGGCCTCGGCCCGGCGGGCTACGTCTTCGCCATCGCGCACCTCGTCGCCCACGGCTTCTTCAAGGCGGGCCTGTTCCTCGGCGCCGGGTCGGTCATGCACGGCATGAAGGACGACGTGAACATGCGCCACTACGGCGCGCTGCGCACGGTCATGGTGATCACCTACGCGACGTTCGGCCTCGGGTACCTCGCCATCATCGGGTTCCCCGGCCTGTCGGGCTGGTTCACCAAGGACGGCATCATCGAGGCCGCCTACGCCAAGGGCGGCACGTCCGGGATGATCCTCGGCTCCTGCGCGCTGATCGGCGCCGGGATCACCGCGTACTACATGTCCCGGGTCATGTTCATGACGTTCTTCGGCGAGAAGCGCTGGGAGGACGACGTCCACCCGCACGAGTCGCCGGCGGTCATGACCGTGCCGCTGATGCTGCTCGCGGTCGGGTCCGTCTTCGCGGGCGGGTTCCTGATCCTCGGCAGCTTCCCCGAGTTCCTCGAACCGGTCGTCGGGGCGCCCGAGCACGCGCACGAGTTCAAGTGGCTCACCGCGCCCGGCGCCGCCACCTTCGTCCTGATGATCGTCGGCGCCGGGATCGCCTGGATGCAGTACGGCGCCCGCAAGGTGCCGCGCGAGGCGCCCAAGGGCTCGTTCGTCACCGTCGCGGCCCGCAAGGACCTCTACGGCGACGCGCTCAACGAGTCGCTGCTGATGCGCCCCGGCCAGTGGCTGACCCGGCTCGCGGTCTGGTTCGACGGGCGCGGCGTCGACGGCGCCGTCAACGGGACGGCCGCCGGCGTCGGCGGCAGCTCCGGCCGGCTCCGGCGCGTCCAGACCGGCTTCGCCCGCTCCTACGCCCTCTCGATGCTGGGCGGCGCGGCCCTCGTGGTCGCGGCGCTCCTGGTGGTGAACGTGTCATGAGCGACTTTCCCTGGCTGAGCGTCCTCATCGCGCTGCCGCTGGTGGGCGCGGTGCTGCTCAGCGCCATCCCGCGCGAGCGGGAGACGCTGGTCAAGCAGTTCTCGCTCGGCGTCTCCCTCGTCGTCGCGGCCCTCACCGGGGTCATGGCGTCGGGCTTCGACGCGGGCGGCGCGCGGTTCCAGTTCACCGAGAAGTACTGGTGGATCAAGGAGTTCGGGGTCCACTGGGCGGTCGGCGTCGACGGCGTCGCGCTGGTGCTGATCGTGCTGTCGGTCGTCCTCGTCCCGCTCGTCATGCTGGCGTCGTGGAGCGAGGCCGACCGGTCCGGCGGCGTGGACGTCCCGGCGAAGCGGTCGGTGAAGACGTACTTCGCGCTGCTGCTGACGATGGAAGCGGCCATGATCGGCGTCTTCGCCGCGACGGACGTGTTCCTGTTCTACGTCTTCTTCGAGGCGATGCTCATCCCGGTGTACTTCATCATCGGGTACTACGGCGGCGCGCAGCGGTCCTACGCCGCGGTGAAGTTCCTGCTGTACTCGCTGTTCGGCGGGCTGCTGATGCTCGTCGCCGTCATCTGGCTGTACCCGCTGTCGAGCCGGTCGGTCGAGAGGGGCGGCCTCGGGCACGGCACGTTCATGTTCGACGAGCTGTCGAAGATGAACATCGACCCGACGACGGCCAAGTGGCTGTTCCTCGGCTTCTTCGTCGCGTTCGCGATCAAGGCGCCGATGGTGCCGGTGCACACCTGGCTGCCGGACGCGGCGCAGCAGTCCCCGGCCGGCGCGCTGGTGCTGATCGTCGGCGTCCTGGACAAGGTCGGCACCTACGGGATGCTCCGGTTCTGCCTGGAGCTGTTCCCCGGCGCCGCCAAGTGGGCGACCCCGGTCGTGCTGGGGTTCGCGGTGCTCAGCATCATCTACGGCGCGGTCCTCGCGATCGGCCAGGTCGACATGAAGCGCCTCATCGCCTACACGTCGGTGTCGCACTTCGGGTTCATCGTCCTCGGCATCTTCGCGATGACGTCGCAGGGCCAGTCCGGCGCGGCGCTCTACATGGTGAACCACGGGTTCTCCACCGGCGCGCTGTTCCTCGTCGTCGGCTTCATGATCGTCCGGCGGCGGTCGGCGCGGATCTCCGACTTCGGCGGGGTGCAGAAGGTCGCGCCCGTCCTCGCCGGGATGTTCCTGATCGCCGGCCTGTCCGCGCTGTCGCTGCCCGGCCTGTCCACGTTCGTCTCGGAGTTCCTCGTCATCGTCGGGACGTTCAGCCGGTACGAGTGGGCCGGCGCGCTCGCGGTCAGCGGCGTCGTGCTCGCGGCCGTCTACATCCTGTGGATGTACCAGCGGACCATGGGCGGCCCCAAGGTCCCCGCGGTCGAGGGCATGAAGGACCTGTCCGCCCGGGAGAAGTGGGCCGTCGCCCCGATCATCGCGATCATCGTGGCGATGGGCTTCTTCCCGCAGCCGGTGCTGCACGTGATCAACCCGTCGGTGGACCACACGCTGGCGCGGGTCGACCAGCACGACCCGGCGCCGGACATCACCGGTAACGTCGCCGAGAACGGAGCCCGTCCATGACCACCACCAGTCAGGTGAGCGCGGTCCTCGCGCAGGGGGGTGACATCCCCGCGCCGCACATCGAGTACGGGCAGATCGCCCCGCTGCTGCTGGTCCTCGGCGTCGCCGTCGCGGGCGTGCTCGTCGAGGCGTTCGTCGGCCGGACCGCGCGCTACTACGTGCAGGTGCCGCTGGCGTTCCTCGGCCTCGCGGGCGGGTTCGCCTGGACGATCCTGCTGGCGTGGCGCGACAACCCGCACCACGTCGCCGCCGAGGGCGCCCTGGGCGTGGACGGCCCCACCCTGTTCATCCAGGGCACCATCCTGGTGCTGGCCCTCGTCAGCCTCCTGCTCATCGCCGAGCGCGGCGACGGCAGGGCCGGCGGCCACTTCGCCGCGCAGGCCTCGGCCCTGCCCGGCAGCGAGGCCGAGCAGCGCACCACCGAGGCCGGGTTCACCCAGACCGAGGTGTTCCCGCTGATGATGTTCGCCGTCGGCGGCATGGTGATGTTCCCGGCGGCCAACGACCTGCTCACCATGTTCGTGGCGCTGGAGGTCATGTCGCTGCCGCTGTACCTGCTGTGCGGGCTCGCCCGCCGGCGGCGCCTCCTCTCCCAGGAGGCGGCGGTCAAGTACTTCCTGCTCGGCGCGTTCTCCTCGGCGTTCTTCCTGTACGGGGCGGCGCTGCTGTACGGGTACGCCGGGTCCGTCCGGCTGTCGGACATCTCCGCGCAGATCGGCAAGGACGCGGGCAGCGAGACCCTGCTCCTCGCGGGCGTCGCGCTGCTGTCGGTCGGGCTGCTGTTCAAGCTCGGCGGCGTCCCCTTCCACATGTGGAAGCCGGACGTCTACCAGGGCGCCCCCACGCCGATCACGGCGCTGATGGCGTCCTGCACCGTCGTCGCCGCGTTCGGCGGGATCCTGCGCGTCTACTACGTCGCGTTCGAGACGCTGAAGTGGGACTGGCGGCCCGTCCTGTGGGGTGTGGCCATTCTCACCATGATCGCCGGGTCGATCATCGCGATCACGCAGACCGACATCAAGCGGATGCTGGCCTACTCCTCGATCGCGCACGCGGGCTTCCTGCTCATGGGCGTGATCGCCAGCTCCCCGGACGGCCTGTCCAGCACGATGTTCTACCTGGTCGCCTACGGCTTCACCTCGATCGGCGCGTTCGCCGTCGTGACGATGGTGCGGGACGCGGGCGGCGAGGCCGGCCACCTGTCGCGGTGGGCGGGCCTCGGCAAGCGGTCCCCGGTGGTCGCGGGCGTGTTCGCCTTCTTCCTCCTGGGCTTCGCGGGCATCCCGCTGACCAGCGGCTTCACCGGCAAGTTCGCGGTGTTCAAGGCGGCCGTCGAGGGCGGCGCGACGCCCCTGGTGATCGTCGCCGTGATCTCCTCCGCGGTCGCCGCGTTCTTCTACGTCCGTGTGATCGTCGTCATGTTCTTCAGCGAGCCGGACGCCGAGGGTCCGGTCGTGGTGGCCGGCCCGGCGACCGCGGTCGCGGTCGCGCTCGGAGTGACGGCTACTGTGGTACTCGGCGTGATCCCGCAGCCCGTTCTGGACCTCGCGGGGCAGGCCACGACCCACATGTTCGTCCGGTAGGGAGTCTTGGGTGAGCAACCCATTCGCTGAGAAGTCCGGCGGGCCGGCCATCCAGGAGACCGGCCCGTTCGGGCTTCCCGTCGACGCCGCGCTCGCGTCCGACGCCAAGGACCGCCTCGCGGCCGTCGAGTCCCTTCTGCTCGACTGCGTCCGGGGCGAGGACCCGCTGCTCACCGAGGCCTCGCAGCACCTCGTCGAGGCGGGCGGCAAGCGCTTCCGGCCGATGCTGGTGCTGCTGGCCTCCCACTTCGGCGACCCGGCCGCGCCCGGCGTCGTCCCCGCCGCCGTCGTCGTCGAGCTCACCCACCTCGGCACCCTCTACCACGACGACGTCATGGACGAGGCCACCATCCGCCGCGGCCAGCAGTCCGCCAACTCCCGCTGGACGAACACCGTCGCCATCCTCACCGGCGACTACCTGTTCGCCCGCGCGTCCGACCTGCTCGCCGACCTCGGCCCCGAGGCCGTCCGCATCCAGGCCCGCGCCTTCGCCCGCCTGGTCCGCGGCCAGATCCAGGAGACCGTCGGCCCCGGCGAGGACGCCGACCCCCTCAAGCACTACCTCCAGGTCGTCGCCGACAAGACCGGCTCCCTGATCGCCGTCTCCGGCCAGTTCGGCGCCCTGCTCTCGGGCGCCCCCGCCCACGTCGTCGACACCGTCACCTCCGCCTGCGAGAAGATCGGCATCGCCTTCCAGCTGTCCGACGACATCCTCGACGTCGCCTCCGAGGCCGAGGAGTCCGGCAAGACCCCCGGCACCGACCTGCGCGAAGGCATCCGCACCCTCCCGACGCACCACGTCCTCGCCGGCATCGGCTCCGGCCCCGACGACGCCCGCCTCCGCGAGCTCCTCACCCAGGACCTCACCGACGACGCCCTCCACGCCGAGGCCCTCACACTCCTGCGCGCCCACCCCGCCATGGACCGCGCCCGCGCCGACCTGCGCCGCTGGGCCGAGGACGCCCGCAACGAACTCCTCACCCTCCCCGAGATCCCCGCCCGCGAAGCCCTCACCAACCTCTGCGACTACGTAATTACTCGTACTGGATAGCGTCTTTCTCCTCCTTCGGGCCCTGAAGGCCCTCCATCGTCGAAAAACGCGGGCGATCGCTGGCATCGCTCCGTCTCGCCTTGCGGCTCGCTGCGCGATCAGGTTCTCGCAAGCTCGAACCTGCCTTCGGACGCGATCGCGGCCCTTGAGGTTGTCGCGTGGTTGCGGTGGGGGCTGAGGTCGGCGCGGTGTCTATTGCGGTGCTCGCTGCCGTAGAGGTCGCCTGGTGGTTGCGGCGGTGGCCAGGGCTAGGGCGGCTAGGGTTCCGCCCAGCCACATGACGCCGGTTTCGCCTGTGGTGTCGGTCATCTGGCCGCCTGCCAGGGCTCCCAGGGAGATGGCGAGGTTGAAGGTGGCGACGAACAGTGCCGATGCCGGCTCGGCGGCGTGCGGGGGCACGGCCTGTAGCAGCCAGTTCTGCAGCGTCACCGACACTCCGCCGTAGGCGACCCCCCACAGGACCAGCAGCACGATCGCTGGAAGCGGGGATCGGCCTGCCAGCGGGAACAGCAGGACGGCCGGTGCGAGCAGGACGGTGATCCGGATCAGGGTGCGGCGCGGGGCGCGGGCGGCGGCCGTGCCCGCGGTGAAGTTGCCCGCGATGCCCGCCACGCCGTACACCAGCAGCAGTGTGCTGATCAGGTCCGGGTCCACGCCGGACACCCGCTCCAGCACGGGACGCACGTAGGTGTACGCCGCGAAGTGCCCGGTGACCAGGAGGAACGTCACCAGGAGTCCGGCCTGCGCGCGGGGCGCGCGAAGCACCTGCGGCATGGCGGCCAGACCCGCCGCGCCGGTTCCGGGCAGCGGCGGCAGCAGCGCGGCGAGCGCGGCGCAGGCGACCAGCGACAGCGTTCCGGCCGCGGCGAACGCCGCCCGCCAGCCCGCGAGGTCGCCGATCAGCGTGCCGGCCGGAACCCCCGCCACCGACGCCACCGCCACTCCGCCGAAGATCACCGAAGTGGCGGCGCCGGCGGAGCGCTCCGGCACCAGCCGTGCCGCCAGCCCGCCGGCGATCGCCCACACGCCGCCGATCGCCACGCCGACCAGGACCCGCGACGCCAGCAGCGCGGGCAGCCCGGGGGCGATCGCCGAGCCGAGGTCGGCCGCGGCCAGCAGGCCCGCCAGCACGGCCAGCACCGCCCGCCGGTCCAGCCGGGCGGTCGCCGCGGAGAGCGCGGGGGCGGACAGCGCCGCGACGAGGCCGGGCACGGTCATCGCCAGCCCGGCCGTGCCCGCGGACACGCCGAGGTCCGGGCCGATCGAGGTCAGCAGGCCGACCGGGAGCATCTCGCTGGTGACGACGAGGAACGTGGCCGTGGCGACCGCGAGCACCGCCGGCCACCCCCGGCGCGGCGGGGGAGAGGAGGGAACCGTCATGCCCCCGACCCTGGCGGGCGGGCCGAGGGGGAACAACGGCGAAGATCGCATCCTTGTATGAGCCAGACTCATCGATCGGGGGCGTCGCGTGCCGGAACTGGAGACCCGGGAGCTGGAGTGCTTCCTCGTCCTCAGCGAGGAGCTGCATTTCGGCCGGACCGCGGAGCGCCTCTACCTCTCCCAGAGCCGCGTCAGCCAGCTGGTGCGCGCCCTCGAACTGCGGGTCGGGGCCCGGCTCGTGGAGCGCACCAGCCGCCGCGTCCGGCTGACCCCGCTCGGAGCCGCCTTCCGGGACGAGCTGCGGCCCGCCTACGCGGCCCTCCTCGACGCCGTCGAAGGGGCCAGGAGCAGGGCGCGCGGTGTCGGCGGGGTGCTGCGGATCGGCTTCCTTGGGTCCCTGGACGAGGAGCTGGCGGGTCTGGTCCGCGCGTTCCAGAGCGGCCACCCCGGCTGCGAGGTGCGGACGGTCGAGATGCCGCTGGCCGACCCGTTCGGGCCGGTGCTGGGCGGCGACGTGGACGCCGCGATCGTCCTGACCCCGGTGCGTGAGCCCGGCCTCGCCGTCGGCCCGGTCTTCTCCGAGGCGCCGCTGCGCCTGGCCGTCCCGGCTCGCCACCCGCTCGCGGACCGCCCGTCGGTCCGCGCCGAGGACCTGGCCGGGCACCCGCTCGTCAGGATCGCCGGCCCGGCGCCGCGCTACTGGCGCGACGCGCAGTCCCCGCCGCTGACGCCCGGCGGCGCCGCGATCCCGTCCGGACCGGCCGTCAGCACGATCCAGGAGGCCCTCGCGATGGTCGCCGCCGGGCGCGGCGCGATGCCGCTGTGCGTCCCGACCGCCCGCCGCCACGTGCGGGGCGACGTCGTCTTCGTCCCGCTCACCGGCCTGCCCGATTCGGCGCTCGCGCTCGTCTGGCATCGGGACCGCGCCACCGCGCGGCTCCGCGCCTTCGCCGGGACCGTCGCCGCGGGCGTCCGCGGCTAGGCGTTCTGGGGTTCGGGCTCCTCCGTGAGGCCGCGGGTCTTCATGGCGTGCAGGACGAGGTCGATGAGGACCTCCTTGCAGGAGCCGAGGCTGCGGGCGTCGCAGAGCATGACGGGAACCTTCGGGCCCAGGTTGAGGGCCATCTGGATCTCCGCGAGGTCGTAGCGCTGGGCGCCCTCGAAGCAGTTCACGGCGACGATGAACGGGGTGCCGCGGCGCTCGAAGTAGTCGACGGACGGGAAGCAGTCCGACAGCCGGCGGGTGTCGGCGAGGACGACGGCGCCGAGCGCGCCGAGCGAGACCTCGTCCCACATGAACCAGAAGCGCTCCTGGCCGGGGGTGCCGAAAAGGTAGAGGACGTACTCGTCGCGCATCGTGATGCGGCCGAAGTCCATCGCGACCGTTGTGGTCGTCTTGCGCTCCACCCCGGAGATGTCGTCGACGCCCACGCTCTCGTCGGTGAGCAACTCCTCGGTGCGCAGGGGGCTGGTCTCCGAGACCGTGCCCACCATCGTGGTCTTGCCGACCCCGAAACCGCCCGCGATCACGATCTTGACCGCGGTGGGGAGCCGGCGGGCGCGCACGCCGCGCCTAGAGGGCCCGGAGACCATCGATCACCGCCTTGTAGAGCCTGATGTCGTGCATGTCCGCCTCCGGTTCGGGCTCCTGAAGGGAGACGAATCCCTTGTCGAGCAGGTCGCCGAGCATCACCCGGACGGTCGCCACGGGCAGATCGAGATGGCCGGTGATCTCGGCCACCGACATCACCGCCTGGCACAGCCGGATGATGGACAGGTGCTCGGGTCCGAGGCCGATCGCGCCCTCCGGCTCCGGTCCGACCGCCACCACCAGGGTGATGAGGTCGAACTTGCCGCGGGTCGGCTCGATCCGGCCGCTGGTCATCACGTAGGGCCGCACCATCGGACCGGCGTGCTCGTCCAGGAACCGGTCGTCGACCGGCGGGCGCGTCGCGGCCTCGTCCGCCCAGGGCTCCTGGGCGGGATCCTCGGGGGGCATCATGCCGGGCGCCCCTCCTGCGCGGACTCCGAACGCGACGGGGAGGTGAGGTGGTGGCCCATGGCGGTGACGAGCATCGCCATCTCGTACGCGGTGAGGCCGACGTCGACCTCCTCGGTGGCGAGGACGGCGAGGCACGCGCCCTTCCCGGCGACCGTGACCAGCAGGAACGCCGACGCCATCTCGACGATCGTCTGCCGGACGGGGCCGCCGCCGAAGCGGGTCCCGGCGCCCTTGGCGAGGCTCTGGATTCCGGCGGCGACGGCGGCGAGGTGCTCGCCGTCGTCCTGCGTCATGCCCTCGGACGACGCCATGAGCAGGCCGTCCGCCGACAGCACGACCGCGCTGCGGGCGTGCGGCAGGCGGTGGACGAGGTCGTCCAGCAGCCAGCCCAGGTCGGAGGAGGAACCGGTCTTCTGCGTCACTGATCTGCCTCGCCTTCCGCTGCGTTGGTGCCGAGGGCTTCCGCCGCGTCGACGCGGCCCCGCTGGGTGCCGCGCTGGTAGGAACCCATGATCCGCTGAATCTCCTCGGGGGAGCGGCCCGGGTCCTCCTGCTCGTCCTGCTCGTCGGCGACGGCGGGCTCGTCGGTGCGCAGGGGTTCGGCCAGGTTCGCCTGCGGCACACGGACGGGAAGACCGGACGGTGTTGTGGAGATGTCGGGCACGGGTGGCAGGTCCTCCGGCTCGATGGGGTCGGGACGTGCGCCGTCCGCGGGGTCGTCGTGCCGCGCGGGCGTGGGGGCCTCGGGCTCCGGTGCGGGGGCGCCGCCGGGGGGCCGCACGGGCAGCGGGTCCGCGGCCGGCGGGGGGACCGCCACGAGGGCGGGTGCGGGGTGCTGCGGGCCGGTGCCCGCCGGGGGGAGCGTCGTCGTGGGGGACGCGGAGCGGACGCCGGACGCGGCGAGCGCCGCGGCGGGGCGCCGCACCTCCAGGCCGTTCGTGGTGGTGGTGCCGGCCGGGACCTGCGCCGGGCCCTGCTCGACGATCAGGTCCCGGGGGATGACGACGACGGCCGTGGTGCCGCCGTAGGCGGACCGCTTCAGCGAGACCTGCAGGTTGTAGCGCTCGGCGAGCTTGCTGACCACGAACAGGCCGAGCTGGACCGAGCTCTGCAGGTTGAAGTCGGGCGGGTCGGCGATCCGCGCGTTGATCTCGGCGAGCTTCTCGTCGGTCATGCCGAGCCCGCGGTCCTCGATGTCGATGGCGAAGCCGCTGGCGACCAGGTGCCCGCCGACCTGCACGATGGTGTCGGGCGGGGAGAACGACACGGCGTTCTCGATCAGCTCGGCGAGCAGGTGGGTGACGTCGCCGACCGAGCGTCCGGCCAGCTCGACCGGGCCGAACGGCAGGACGGTGACGCGGGTGTAGTCCTCGACCTCGCCGACGGCGGCGCGGACGACGTCCACCATCGGGACGGCGTTGCGCCAGCCGCGGGCCGGGAGGGCGCCGGACAGCACGATGAGGTTCTCGGCGTTGCGCCGCATGCGGGTCGCGAGGTGGTCGAGCCGGAACAGCTCCTCCAGCTCCTTGGTCTCGATGTCGCGGCGGCGCTCCATCGCGTCCAGCATGGTGAGCTGCCGGTGCACCAGCGTCTGGGTGCGGCGGGCCAGGCTCAGCAGGACGTCCCGGATGCCGCGGCGCAGTTCCGCCTGCTCGACGGCGGTACGGATCGCGGTCTCCTGGACGGCGTTGAACGCGCGGCCCACCTGCCCGATCTCGTCGGTGCCGAACCGCAGCGGCGGCGCCTCGAGCTCGACGTCCACCTTCTCGCCGTGCCCGAGCCGCTCGACGACGCCGGGCAGCCGCTGCTCGGCCAGCTCCCACGCGGCGCCGCGCAGCCGTTCCAGCTGCCGGACGAGCGCGCGCGCCGTGGTGATCGACACGACGATGGACGCGATGACCGCGAGGAGGCCGAGGCCACCGGCGAGCAGCAGCCGGATGACGACCCAGGCGGCGATGGGAGTGGCGCGCTCCACCAGCCGGTCGCCGGCGTCCTGGATGGACTTGCGCATCTGGGCGAGCGCGGGCTCGGTCGCGTTGCGCCACTGCTCGGCGGTCATGCGGGGGTGCTGCGCCTTCGTCCGCTGGAGGAGCATGTCCTCCAGGGCGCTGACGGTGGTGAGGCGCTTGTTGGCGTTCAGCTCGTCCCAGGCCTGCCGGTCCGCGCCCTCGAGGTCGACCAGGGCGCGCTCGTAGTTGAGGCGCCGGGCGCCGACGGCCTTGGCGATGTCGATCTGGTCGACCGGGGTGATCCGGCCGGACGCGAGGACGCCGGCGACCAGCGCGTCCTCCTGGGACAGCAGCTCCCAGGACCGGTTGACGGCGATCTCCGCGCGCAGGTCGGAGGTGAACCCCTTGTCGTCGAGCGTCGTCGTCCCGTCGTACATGTGGAAGATCGACTCGATGGTGTCGGAGTAGGCGTCGATGATGTGCCGGCGGTCGAAGGCGCCGGCGTCGATCGAGCGGCGGTCGCCGTCGAGCCGGCCGAGCAGCCGGACCATCGCGTCGAGCCGCTGGTCCATCTCGTCGTCGGCGGCGCGGCGGACCGAGCCGCTGCGGGCCTTCTCGACGACGATGGCCCGCTCCTTGTCGGTGCGGGCGCGCTGGGCGGCGAGCAGGTCGGGCCGCCGCTGGCCGGACGCGAGCATGGTCACGGTGAGGCGGCGCTCCTGCTGGAGCTCGACGAGCAGCGGGTCGCTCGGGGCCACGACGCTGTCCAGCGTGCTCACGAAGAGCAGGTTCACGCCCTCGCGCAACGTCACCCAGGCGGCGAAGGCCCACAGCGCGGTCAGCGAGACCAGCAGGGCCGCAATCTTGGTCCGCAGCCGTGAGTTGCGGAAACGCATTATGATCGCCCCAACAATTGTCAAGGTGCCTGCAATGCGAGGTCTTGGGCCCGGCTGCGAGACACTGGTGGCGGTGAGAGCGGGTAGCGCTATGCCGGATGATCGGCAAGGCACCGGTGAACCTTACCAACGCCACCAAACCCACTCAAGGTGAATGGTTTCCGGCTCAGGCGTACAACCAGGTCACCCTCGGACAGGGTGGTGAAATTCACCGCACTGAAACACTCGTGTCACGATGTGCCACACGAAGGGCGCCCAGGACCGCCGCCCGCACGATGGTCGTTGGGCGATATAGGTCTTTATCGTGCCAGAGAGGCGGCTTGCCGGAGTCAACGTCGCCCGGACCGCCGGTCAGGCTCCCCGCAGTGCTCCGCAGGGCCGCCCTGAGGTAGGCGCAGCCCCGCCGGACCGCTCGCTCCGCCGCCTCCCGCACCGCCGGGTCGGGCGCGGCGCCGCCGGACGGGCGGGCCAGCGTCAGGATGTGCACGGCGTAGGCCGTCTCCTCGGCCGTCCCGCACCAGCGCCCCCAGGAACCGTCCGGGCGCTGCTCGCCCAGCACCCACGCGACGGACCGATTCACCGCGTCCGCCGATTCCGGGCCGCCGAACTCGGCCAGCGCCAGGGCGGCGCAAGCGGTCGCGTAGAGCGGCGAAGCGTGCCACCTGTCCTGCCAGCGGCCGTCGGACAACTGCTCGCCGACGAGCCAGGACGCCGCTTTTCGCGCGCTCGCCGCGTAACGGCCGGCCGGTCCTGCGCCGCCGCACTCCAGGTAATGGCCGAACGCCTCAAGCACGTGCGCGTTCGTCGTGACGGACCGTCCGTTCTCGCCGGGCCAGCTACAGAAATGCGTGCTCGTTTCGTACTTCCACAGCAGGTCGGGCGGGTGCGGTTCACCGAGAAGCGACAACGCGTACAGCACGCCGGAACTGGTGTCGGCGTCCGGGGGCAGGCCGGTGCCGCCCGGTGCGCCGTCCTCGCCGAGCGACGCCCGCATCTGGGCGATCAACTCCGGCGGGGCGGCCGGCGCGAGCCCGGTGCGGGCCAGCCAGCCCAGCACCCACCCGCGCTCGAAGTTGGTCACCGGGACGGCGACGGAAACGGGACCGCCGTGCTGCTCGGCGGCGGCCTCCAGATAGCGCCGCGCGGCCTCGTCACCAGGGCCGTCGCCGTCGGGACCGCCGAGCCACGCGGCGGTGGCCGCGGTGGAGGCGCCGACGGTCGCGAACCGCCCCGGCCCGCCCACCGCCGAGAGATCGCCGACGGCCCGCGCCGGTTCCGGCAGCGGCACGGGACGGATCGAACCGGCCCGCCGCGCCGACGCCCCCGCGACCTCCAGGGCGTGCTGGACCTTCAGCGGCACGGCGCCGCCGTTCTCCAGGTGGGCCTTGGCGGCGGCGACGAACGCCCCGTCCATCCCGGCGGGCGGGGCCAGCCGCCCGCCCGTCCACCAGGCGGCGAGGGCCGGGTCGTCGCGGAGCCGGTCGAGGTGCCCGTTGATCGCCTCGATGAGGGCCGGGGTGATGTGCTCGATGGCCGGCATGTCCGGGAAGTCGGCCGCGGCGGCGCCGGCGAGCCGCCGCGCGAGGGACCGCAGGGCGCGTCCGGCGCCGCGGACCACCTCGGCGACGGAGACGCCGGCGGGCCAGCGCCCGCCCTCCGGGGCGAGCACGGAGAGCAGCGCCTCGGTCGCGCTCAGGCTCGGGACGAGCGCGTAGCCCGGGTCGGGCGGCCCCCAGCCGCCGTCGGGCCGCTGCGTGTCGAGAAGGAACCGGATCCTTGCGGTATGTCCGGTCAGCCAGGGGGCGAGGCCCACCAGCCGCCCGGTCTCGTAGACCGACGGGGACGACCGCCCCCACGGGTGGCGGACGAGATCGTCCACCAGCGCGGCGGCGGCCGCGTAAAGATCGTCGGGGTCGGGATCGGCGGCCTCGGCCGTCTCCGGGCCCGCCTCCTCGACGGTCACAGCGACCCCCAGTAGTCGCTCAGCCCGTAGAAGCCCGTACTGAAGCCGATCTGCCGTTCGAGGTAGGCCACTGCCTCGGGGCAGTCGTCCCGCAGCGGCCCCACGCGCTCGCGGCAGCGGGCCACGATCTCGTCGATCCGCGCGGTGATCTGGGCACGTTCCACCCCGAGCATCTGCGCGTTCAGGTCGCCCCAGGTGACGTCCCGCTCGTAGGTGGCGAGGTCGTTGAGCAGCCGCAGCACCTGCTGGACGTCCCGGCTCGCGGCCTGCAGCTCGCCGATGTGGTCGAGGACGCCCTGGTCGGCGTGCACGATCCAGTGCGAGATGTTGACCCAGGCCGAGCCGTAGTTGTCGGCGTTGTCCAGGTACTCGTCGAACGTCGGCCACGAGGCCACGTCGACCGACTTCCACGTCAGCTCGCGGGCCCCGGCGTGCAGCAGCCGCGCGAGCTGCGCCAGCCAGTCGTCGCGCAGCGCCGCGAAGGCGGGCGCCCCGGCCGCCTCGTCCCGGATTTCGGCGAGGAACCGGGTGAGCCCGTCGCCCGGCGTCGGCGGCGCCCCCTCCGCGACGGCGAGGCAGCGCTGGTTGATGTCGTCCACCTCGTCCCGGGACGTCGCGACATGGTCCACCAGCCAGTCCAGGCCGAAGATCCACAGCGAGGTGCGCGCCGCCATCCGGATCCCGGACGCGGTGAGCCACGGCGACCCGAACGCGTTCGCGCAGGCGACGGCGTTGAACAGGGTCTCGTCGATCGGCTTGACGTCGAACAGGTCCGGATAGGTCTCCGCGCATTTCGCCAGGTCGCGGGCGCACTTCACGGCCTGCGCCATGACGGCGCCGTCGTGCCGCGCGCCCTGCAGGGCGTCGGGCGCCGCGGGGCCGCCGGGACGCGGAGGCGCCTTTTCCGCCGCCGTCACGCGTTCCGCCCGACCGGGGTCAGCGTCATCTCCATCGACTCCCGCGGCCGCAGCGTCGCGCCGATGCGCGGCATGGCGGGGATCGCGTCGGACAGGGCCGGGCGGAACCGGCTCAGGATGCTCGTCAGGATCATCCGCGCCTCGACGTCGAACACGTGCCGGCCGATGCACTGGTGCGGGCCCCCGCCGAAGGGGAAGTAGGCGTAGCGGTGCCGCCTGCGCGAGTTCTCCGGCGTGAACCGCTCCGGGTCGAACTCCAGCGGGCGCTCCCACACCGACGCCAGCCGGTGCGTGAGGAACGGGCTGATGAGCACCGGGTCGCCCGGCTCGATGTGCACGCCGCCGAGGATCGTCGGCGCGGTCGCCATGCGCGGGAACATCCAGCCCACCGGGTACAGGCGCAGCAGCTCCTGGACGACCTGCGACACGTACGGCAGCCTCGGAAGATGGTCCGGGCGGACGGGCTCGGCGCCCACCACTCCCTCGATCTCCTCGACCAGCCGGTCCAGGACCACCGGGTGGTCGTGCAGCAGCGGCCACAGCCAGGTCAGCGCCAGCGTCGTGGTCTCGGTGCTGGTCGCGAACATCGCGAGCAGGTTGTCGCGGATCCACTTGTCGTCCGGCGGGGCGCCGTCCTCGGTCCGGGCCTGGCAGAGCGCGGTGAAGATGTCGCTGCCGTCGCCCGGATCGTCCCGGTAGCGCGCCACCAGCTCGAACAGGACCTCGTCCATCACCTGCACGGCGTCCTTGAACGCCCGGTCGCCCGGCATCGGGAGCACGCGCGGCAGGAACGGCAGCAGGAAGCGGACCGAGATCGACGTCGCGATCTGGTCGAACGTCGGGATCAGCTGGTTGGCCTCGACCGGGGAGATCTTGTCGCCGAACAGGACCTTGATCACGGTCTCGTTGACGATCCGGCTCATCTCCGGCAGCACGTCGATCGGCCGTCCCGCGCGGGCGGGCTCCTCCAGCTTGCCGACGGCGTCGTTGATCGCATCCGCCATCAGCCCGGTGAGCCGGTTGACGTTGCGGGTGGTGAAGACCGGCTGCAGCACCCGCTTGCTGTGCTCCCACTCGGCGCCCTCGGACAGGATGCTGTCGCCCATCAGCTCGCGCAGCGGCCTCCAGAACACCCCGTCCCGCTGGAAGATCTCCGACTCGCGCCGCAGGACCTGCTGGATGTGGTCGGGATGGGTGACCAGGTAGGGGTGGGACGCACCGAGGTCGAGCCGGATGAGCCGGCCGTCCCCCTCCGTGCTGATCCGCTCCAGCTGGCGAAGTGGGTCGCGGACGAAGCCGGCGACCGTGCGGTAAAGGGGGAAGTTCTTCGCCTTCTGGACTGGGACGGCGCCGACGTCAACGGACATTTACCGACTGCCCCTCGATGTTGAGTTGGAGTACCAGTGCTCGCGGTTGGCCGTTCCGGGGGCATGGGGGCGCCCGGGACGCACGGCGCCCCTCGCGGTGGGATGCCGTGAATGAGTGATTCGGGCTTTGTGGGAAGGTTGCGGTGTTATGTAGCTTTCTGTGGGAGTATCACATGATCAATTAACAACGGCAAGGCTTCGCCCGGTAGAAATCTCAACCTTTCCGACGTGACCCTTATCACTTGCCCGCTGTGTTGTCTCATTGTCCGAGTCGGCCTTACAGGCATGCCGAAGAGGCCCGCGAAAAGGACTTTCGCCGGCGCGTGAGAACACGGAGAGTGACGCCCGCTAAATGGAGCCCTCTTCCGGTTTATACCGAATTACTTTGCCCCGTGGTCGATCGGGACCAGATCGGGCCACGCCACTCGCCCCGCCACTCTGACCTTGCCGGTCACTCTGCGTGATCCGCAGCGCACCACCACCGGGTAGCTGCCGGGCGCCGCGTCGCGCCTCACGACGGTCGAGTGGTCCACGGCCCGCCCGGCGAACGCTTCGGAAGTGGCGGCCACCGTGCCCCTGCATCCCGGCACCGAAAGCCGGATCCGCTCACCGGGCCGCGCGGCGGCGGGCTCCACCGAGACCGGACCGTCCCCGTGCGCCGTCGCCCGCCCCGTCGCCGGAGCCAGCATTCCCGCCGCGACGAGCGCTGTTCCCAACACGGTGACGCTGAGCAGACGCAACGACGACTCCCTCGCTCGGGGGTGTGACGTCCGGCACTTTAGCCCCTTGGCCCGGTTTGGGGCACCGCTTCCCTTCGTCCGGCGGCCACCCCGTCCCACGTGAGCGTCACCAGGGCGAGCCAGACCAGCAGGAACCCCGCCCACCGGCTCGGCGGCATCTCCTCGTGCTGCACGAAAAGCCCGATGGCGAACTGCAGCACCGGCGCCAGGTACTGCAGCATCCCGATGACGCTCAGCGGCAGCCTGACGGCCGCCGCGTTGAAGAGCATCAACGGCACGGCCGTCACGATCCCGGCCCCGGCCAGCAGCACCGCGTGCCCCGCCCCGTGATGCCCGAAGGTCGCCTCGCCCCGTCCCTCCAGCAGCAGCACGAACCCCAGCGCCGGCAGGAACGTCACCGCCGTCTCGACCGCCAGGCTCTCCGCCGAGGGCATGTCGGCGAACTTCTTCAGCAGCCCGTACACCGCGAATGCGGACGCCAGCACCAGCGCGATCCAGGGAGGCCGCCCGTAGCCGACGGTCAGCGCGACCACCGCGGCCATCCCCATCCCGACCGCCGCCCACTGCCACGGCCGCAGCCGCTCCCGGAAGATCACCACGCCGAACAGCACGCTGATCAGCGGGTTGATGAAGTACCCGAGCGCGGACTCGATCGTGTGCCCGGTGTTGACGGCGTAGATGTACGTTCCCCAGTTGACGCTGATCACCAGCGCCGCCAGCGTCAGCAGCACGCCCCGCCGCCATCCCAGCGTCCGCAGCCACCCCCGGCTCCGCCGCACGGCCAGCACCGCGACCACCGCGACCAGCGACCACATGATCCGGTGCGCGAGGATCTCGCCGGCCCCCGCCGGCTTCAGCAGCGGCCAGTAGAGCGGGAACAGCCCCCACAGCACGTACGCCGCGACCCCGCACACCACTCCCCGCTTCACCGAGGCAACATATCAGCAGGTAATTAACCAAAAGGAACAACGGTCCTGACGAGCGGAACCAGCAGCCTGACCCCCACCACGAGGTCCTCGACGAGCCCCACCACCAGCAGTACCTGCGCAAGAATCCGAACGGCTGCCGGTGTATTGCGATGCTCGTGGTGGTGCGCACCCTCATCTAGAGCTCCATGCCGATAGCGACTTCTCCGCCAGGCCGGGGCGTAGGGCGCACGGTGGCATTGTCGAACGGTTGCCGCCGCCTGCGCTCTAGAGGCGGGTGGCCGTCTGGATCAGTCCGGCGAGGGCCAGGGACCGGCTGTGCGGCGGCCAGGCGATCACGGTGGTGACGGTCGGCGCGTCCAGGATCGGCACGAAGGCCAGGTCGCGGCGGAGATGGCTCCGGGCGGTCTCCGGCAGTAGGGCCACCGCCCTGCCCAGCGCGATCAGCTGCAGGAGCTGGGCGTGGTCGTGCACCTCGGGTCCCGGGCCGTCGGGGTAGCCGCCGTCGAAGTGCGGCCAGCGTGGCAGCGGGAGGTCGGCGATGTCGGCCATGCGCAGGTCCGTACGGCCTTCGAGGGGATGGTCTTTCGGCAGGACCAGGATCTGGCCCTCGGTGCTCAGCTCCTCGGTGTCCAGGCCGGTCGTCGAGTCGAACGGCCTGTGCAGCAGTCCCACGTCGGCCCGGCCGTCGCGGAGCAGCCGCTCCTGCTCTCCGATCCCGCACAGCAGGACCTCGACGGCGACCGCGCCGGGCTCGGCGGCGTAGGCGTCCAGGAGTTTCGGCAGCAGCTCACCCGACGCCCCGGCCTTGGTGACGAGCACCAGTTTCGGCTCCGTGGCGGCGGCGCGGCGGGTGCGGCGGCCGGCGGCGTCGACCGCGTCGAGGGCAGCCCGGCCCTCTCTGAGCAGAACCTTTCCGGCCTCGGTGAGTCCGACCGTACGGCTGGTGCGCTCGAGAAGCCGAACGCCGAGGCGGCGTTCCAGCTGCTTGATCGCCCGCGAGAGGGGCGGCTGGGCGATCCCGAGGCGCTCGGCGGCGCGGCCGAAATGGAGTTCCTCGGCGACGGCGACGAAGTACCGCAACTCTCGCGTCTCCATGCTCTCACCGTACCGGGGGATCAATACCCGCGAGGTATCGAACGCTACCCAAGCGGTGTTGGAGTGCTCCCGGCCGTACGGCCAGGATTTCGGGTATGAGCGAACAGACGATCACACTGATCACCGGTGCCAACAAGGGAATCGGCTACGAGATCGCCGTCGGGCTCGGCGCCCTCGGCCACACCGTCGGCGTGGCGGCCAGGTCCCCGGAGCGGCTCTCGGCGGCCGTCGAGAAACTCCGCGCCGAGGGGGTCGACGCGTTCGCGGTACCTCTCGACGTGACCTCCGACGAGAGCGTCACCGCCGCGGCCTCCCTGCTCTCCGAGCGTTTCGGACGGCTCGATGTGCTGGTCAACAACGCCGGGGTGACCGGTGGGATGCCACAGACGCCCACGACCGTCGACCCCGCGACCATGCGAACGGTCGTGGAGACCAACGTGATCGGCGTCATCCGCGTCACCAACGCCATGCTGCCGCTGCTCAAGCGTTCCGCCGCACCGCGAATCGTGAACATGTCCAGCAGCGTCGGGTCTCTCACCCGCCAGAGTTCTCAGTCCGGCGTGGAGGCCGTAGGCCCGATCTCCGCCGCCTACGCGCCCTCCAAGACCTTCCTGAACGCCGTGACCCTCCAGTACGCCAAGGAACTGCACGACACCAACATCCTGATCAACGCCGCCTGCCCCGGCTACTGCGCGACCGATCTCAACGGCTTCCGCGGCATCCGCACCGCCCAACAAGGCGCCGCCATAGCCATCCACTTGGCCACCCTGCCCGACAACGGCCCGACCGGCTCCTTCTTCGAAGACGCCGGCGTGGTGCCCTGGTAACTCGTCGACCACACTGGCCCTCCATCACGCTGAGTTTCCTGAACACAGGCACCCGGGACTCTCGCCCTGGTCGTCGAAAACGGCATTTCAGTGGGCCAAGTATTTGAAACTGCTGCCGATCGGACAATTTCCTGGCTGGAGGATCCCCGCACCCTGTGCTGGTGGCGTGCCCGGGCTGCACTGCCATCACCCTGAGCTTCTCCTGTGCTGGTACTCGAGCCGTTGGAGGATCGTGCGGTCAAGCGGGTGGCCTGGATTGGTCATATGAACGTCCATGTCTGTTTGACTTAGGTGATCTTGGGATAGGTAGGTCTCGAAGCTTGCCAGTAGATGGCGGCGAGATCTTGGGGGTCTGCCGCCAGACTGCCCCGGGAGTTTGCATGGCTGGACATCGAGTTCTTCGCGTCACTGCTTGGACCGCCGCCTTCTCCGGCCTGCTGCTCGTGCCCTCCGCCGCCACCGCGGCGGCCCCGGAATGGGAGAAGGTGCCCACTCCGACTCTCGACGGTCTCGGGGTGGTGACTGAGATAGCGGCGGCCGGGCCGCGGGCCGCGTGGGCGGCCGGGATCGAGGACGCGTCGTCGAGTGGAAAACCCGTCATGCTCGCCTGGAATGGTCGGCAGTGGCAGCGCCAGGAGCTGCCGCCGGGCACGGGCCAGGTCGTCGACCTCGCCACCGCCGGACCGCGGAACGCCTGGGGCATCTACCTGAACGAGCGCGGCTCGCCGGCACTGCATTGGAACGGCACCGCTTGGCGCAGGGTCGGTTACCCGGCCGGGGTCGGGCCCACCATGCCGTCACCCCTGCCCACGTATCTGCAGATCGTCTCGGCGGCGCCCGGCGGACCGGCCTGGTCGGTCGGATACGACTCGCAGGCGAAGAAGGCTGTCGCCTTGCGTTTCCAGAACGGACGATGGGTGCGCCAGAAGACTCCGGTGCCGATGGTCAGTGCCTCCACCGTCGCCGTCCGGTCGGCGAAGGACATCTGGATCGCCTGCACCTGCGAGATCCCGGGGGCCGGTCCCGCCGAGGCCATGCTGCATTGGAACGGCACCAAGTGGAGCACGATCCGGTACCCGTCCAAGGAGCAGACCTACATCGCGAAGATCGCACCCGTCTCGGCCACGAGCGTCTGGGCCTACCGTGCCAGCACCAGCTATGCGGCTCCCGAGCTCATGCACTGGGACGGCGAGCGCTGGACGTCGACGACGATCCCCGCGTCCCCGTTCGCCTATCACTTCCCCACGCTCGCCAGCGATGGTGACCAGGGCGCCTGGGTCTCGGTGAGCACGGTCGACGACGACAAGAGCTACCTGCACTACAGCGGCGGTAGCTGGACCACCGAAAGCGGCGCGGGACGCCCCGGCACCGCCGTCTGGATCCGTGACCTGGCCCGAGTGCCGGGAACGCGCTCGATCTGGTCGACCGGCCTGCCTAGTTCCCTCGCCGGCGCCCCTTTCATCGAGCGCAGACGCTGACCACGCGGCCGCCCGGGTCCAGGTCCCTCCAGTCCGCTCAGTCAGTATGATCGCGCGATGTCGCTCGCAGCGCGGTGGATCCGGCCGCTGATGGTGGTCACGGCGGTCGGTTTCGCGGGCGCGGCCTACGCGATCCGGGCCGCGCTGGACGGGCCCGTCGAGCAGTACTCAGGCGCCGCGCTGTCCGCCGCCATCGTCTACACGATAGTGATCTTCATAAGGCCGTCGATCTCCCCACTGGCTGCCGGCGCTGCTGCGATCGCCTATTGCTGGCTCATCGAGTTCGCACAGCTCACGCCTGTACCGGAGGCGCTTTCCCAACGCGGCTGGATCGTGCGCCAGCTGCTAGGAGGCCGGTTCGACCCGGTTGATGTCGCCTGGTATCCCGTCGGCGTTGTTCTTTTGGTCGCCGCGCACTGGTTTTTTCGGGCCCGCGCACATTCTCGAGCAGAGCCGACGTCCGTCGAGCTTTAGCCGAGCCTTTCGTTCCGGCGGGGTGGTTGCGGCAATTCCGTGTCGGCTGTCGCTCGGTCTGGACGCGCTGCTCGGCCCTGAGCGGCGAGGCGTCGCAAGGACGGCCCTTGCCGCTGCGTTGTCACAGCAGCGCGCGCTCGGACGGTCGCAAGAGAAAAGCGTTTCAGAGCGCGTGCAAAGGAGACTCCCTTATGAGCCCCGTCACTGGCCGGCAGCTTGCCCGCAGGGCAGGTATCGCGGCTTTCTGCCTCGGGCTGTTGTGCTTCGCGGGCGGCATCTCAAGCCTGATCGTCAACGGCGCCAGCGGCGGCATTCGCGCGTGATCTGTGGCTGATCTACCTGCGCGCTGTGCTTGGGGCCGATTCCGAGCGGGTCAGGACGGATGCCATGCTCATTGCTGGTCCGCAGAGAACACGCGCAGGAGGGAGGCAGGTCGATGACCTCGGCGAAGGTGCTCTACGTGGTCGTGTGCGGGGCTGGTGCGGCGTCCGATCTGGAGGCTTTCGTGCGGCTGGCCCAAGGCGCGGGCTGGCATGTCCGGGTGATCGCGACCCCCATGGGGGCCAAGTTCCTGGACATGGACCGGCTCGCGGCCCTGACCGGCGGCCCGGTGCGGACCGACTTCCGGCAGCCGCACGAGACGTCGAACGGGCTGCCTCTCGCGGACGCGATCGTGGTGGCTCCGGCCACGTTCAACACGATCAACAAATGGGCGCTCGGCATCACGGACACGGTCGCGGTCGGCATGCTGTGCGAGCACCTCGGCATGGGCGTGCCGATACTCGCGGTCCCGCAGGTCAAGGCGGAACTGGCCACCCACGTGGCCTTCGGGCGGAACCTGGACGCCCTCCGCTCGATGGGCGCCCACATCCTTTTCGCCCCGGCCGCCCCTTCACATGCGCGCATGCCGAGTTGGCAGGACATCCTCACCGAGTTGAACGGCATCCTCGACGGCTGAGCTGCCTATGTCCGCAGGGATTGGTCAGTCGCCAGTGGGGGAGTCGATCACGATGGCCTCGCCATCGCGCAGCGTGTGGTGGGCGATGCCCTGGGAGCGTTAGTGGTCAGCGACAGCTCCTAGGATCTCGGTCTCGGGATGTCCGGGGGAGTCGATGTGCGGCACCACGACGTAGTCGAGGACGGCCAGGCCGTCGAAGCGGGCCGGTGCGCCATAGGCGCTGTGCACAGCCTGGGGACTGTCGCATCGCTCCAGCCCGTGTAGGTCTGGGGCCAGGACGCAGGCGCCGGCGCTGTAACCCGCATAGACGACGGCGTCCTGTTGCAGGAGCTCGGTTATGGCGCGGTCGGCGCCACTCTTCGCCAGAGCGTGACGGAGGACGAACACGTTGCCTCCGCGGACCCAGAGGAGAGGGAAACCTCGGAGCGCGGCAGCGACGCGGCTTGGGTCCTGGTCGAAGTACGTCCGCAGATCGACTTCGACAGGTCGGAGGCCGAGGGCGGTGAGAGCGTGGATCTCGTGCTCGACCGCGGCTCGGCGCTCGGTGCCGGGCAGGGCGTCGACGGCGTTTGCGATCACCGCCGTCCGGGCCCCGGCGGGACTCTCCAGCAGTCGCAGCATCCGTTCCGGATGCTGTCCGGTCCGCCAGGAGGACAGATACATGCGCACCCGAGAACCCTAGGACGCCCCTACCCGGGCGAGCGTCCTGCGCGTCTCCTCTCTTAGGGGAGATGCCTGGGCGCCGAGGTTGGGTGAGAATGTCCAGCCGGACCTCTGGAGGGATGATGGCGGAAGACTTGCCGGCATGGGTCCGGCTCTCCGATTCGGATCAGGATGGGGCCTGGCGTGCCTTCGAGGAGTTGACGTCGTTTCGTCCCTCTGGCCGGCCGGATCCGCGGAGGGGCATCCTGGAGCCTTCCCCGTCGGTGACGTGGGATCTTGCCCGGGAACGTCCTACTCTCTCAGAGTGGCACTGGTACCTCGCCGTTGAGCCTGGCGACGTCAACGTCCTGTTCCATGAAGCCTTCAAGGCTTGCGTCGATCGGGACGAGTGGCTCTACGTCATGGACTGGCCGCACCCTTGCTACCGCTTCTGGCCGCACCGCCTGAGCGAGCCGGAGGACTACAACTCCTGGGTCGTCCCCGTCTTTCCTGACGACGACTACTACATCTTCCTGTCGCAGGATCTCTCGTTCGGGACGTTCGGACATCCGTGGGAGGCCAGCCTCTGCGCCTACGGCGAACGACTCTTGGAGGCTGTCGAGGCGCGGAACACCGGCGTCCTGAGCAGCGTCCTCCGTCGCAATGGGCTCTGAGGAGTCGGCGCCGGGGGTCAGCGCAGCGCCATTCCCCACGCGTAGCGGCTGAAGCCATCATGCGCCGCAAGGCGTCGACGTCGGTTGCCGTGCTCATCGGCTTCTTTCTCTGCAGACGACAGAGCGTCGCCTGGACTGTGACCCTCCGGTGGGTGCTTTCGAACCCTATAGCGAGGTTCTCGGTACCCGGCGGGTCACGACAGCGGGTTAGGGATGCTGGTGAGTCGCTGGAGCCTGGATTGCGGCTCCTTGGCAGTGTGGGTATTGGACAGGTCGTGTGTGGCGGTTTGTGTTCTTTTGGGGACGCTGAGTCGTCGAGGTTGGGCAAATCCTCGGGCGTGAACCGACCACATGCGGTTGGTGGTGCACTAGTCTTTGCGACCTAGGCGCTTTGAAAGGTTGCACTCTGCCTTCTGGCAGAGAAGTGGAAGGTGTAGGGCATGCCGGACAGTCCGACTGTTCACCAGCGACGCCTTCGGGTAGAGCTCCGCAGGGCCCGTGAGGCCGCCGAGCTGACGCAGGAGCAGGCGGCGAAGGCCCTGGAATGGTCACTTTCGAAAATCATCCGCATTGAAGGCGGGATGGTCCGGGTCGCGGTGAGCGACGTCCGCGTCATGTTGCAGCAGTATGGAGTGCCGGCGGAACGGTACGACGAGTTTCTGGGGCTGGCGCGCGCGGCCCGTGAAACGGCCTGGTGGAGCGCTTATCGCAGGGTCCTCAGCCCGCAGATGGCGGAGCTCATCGGCTTCGAGTCGGCCGCCGGCGCCTGCCGCGAGTTCGATCCTCTGCTCGTTCCGGGCCTCCTGCAGATCAGCGCCTATGCCAAGGAGATCCTCTCGAACCTGCGCGGCGAGGACGCTCCCGAGCAGATCAGCGAACTGGTCGAGGTGCGCCTGCGCAGGCAGGAGATCTTCGAGGGGGACGCGCCCCCCAGGTTCTACTTCGTCATCGACGAGGCGGCGATCCGTCGGCTGGTCGGAGGCGCCGCGGTGATGCGCGCCCAGTTGTCGCACCTGCTGGAGATGGCGAAGCGGCCCAACGTGACCATCGAGATCGTTCCGCTCGACCGGGGCGCCCATCCGGGGCTGAGCGGGCCGTTCAAGCTCCTTGAGTTCGTCGAAGCCGAAGACGACGACGTGCTGTATCTGGAAGGCGCGCAGGGTGAACTGATCGGTCGCGACTATCGCGAGGACATCGTCCGCTATCGCGAGAAGTTCGAGGTGCTGCGCCGTATTTCGCTTGGTCCGGAAGGCTCGGCCGTGCTGCTCAACACGGTCGCGGAATCGCTCTGAGGCTCCTCGACGCCGGCAGCGGCGCGGGGCGAGTGATCCACCTATGGCTTGATCTTCGGTGAACACTTACACTCTCACATTGACAGAGCACGACACAGGACTGTGGTGTGCCTGGGATCGTGCGCCGAAGGGCATGGCCGAGCGTGAGGACGTTCGCCCGAACAGAAGGTCGCCGTTCGCATCCTGATTGGCCTGCGAGGACGCCTCCAAGGTTGTGCCCCGGAATTCTGACAGCCGCGCCGTGAAGGCCGGCGGTTGGAAGGGGCCAGTGTGGACAGGACGAAACGATCGCGGGTGGTCTGGAGAAAGAGCAGTCGCAGCGGTGGAGGCAACTGCGTCGAGATCGCTTGTGACGGGGAATCCGTTCTGATGCGGGATTCCACGGATCGCCTGAGCGCCGTCCTGACGATTTCGAGCGTGGAGTGGCTGCTTCTTCGGCGCTCCATACGCAGGCGGTACGGCGACGGGACGGACTGATCGTCATGCGGCGGGCGCCGGGAGGGGGAGTTCTCGCGGCTGCAGCCTGTCGTCGTGGATGTAGCCGCTGTACGGCTTCTCCTTGATCACTACTTCCAGCCGGGAGAAGTCCGTGGGCTTCAGGGCGCAGAAGCCGCTGCCCACGACGTCCTTGTACAGGGTGTCGGACACCACCAGGGCGAGGTCGCGGTCCTGGTGCTCGGTGAGGTGCTCGCGCAGCGGCGCGGAGTCCAGTAACCGGGAGACCACGACGGGGGCGTCGCCGGCCGGGCCGAGCGGCCCGTCGATCACGGTGCCGTGGTGGAGGGCGAGCCGCATGCGCAGGCGGGTGGCCCGCCCCCTGTTGAGCTCGGCGAGCGCGCATTCGAGGTCGGACGTGAAGGCGCCCACGACGTGGGGGATGTCGACGTCGGCGGGCATGACGACGAGTTCCCCGTCCCCGCCGGGCTGGCGGTACCAGTCGTTGGTGCGCAGGCCGGTCCTTCTCGCGCAGCCGTTGAGCAGCCTGCGGAGGTCCTTCTGGGCGGCGAGTTGCCGCTGCGCGTCCAGGTGACTGTACTTCTCCAGGTCCACGGCGAGGAGCAGGCGGTACACGAGCCGCGTTCCGCCGGTGGACCAGGGTCGTCGAAGCATCATCTGCCGTCCTCGAAACCGCCGTCGGTTCGATTCTGCCCGATGCGTGATGCTCTGTGCAGAGAAACATAGGTCGGTTAGCAACATGGCACTTTGCCGGTAGCTTCCCGCCCGGACCGCCTCTCCGGGTACTCGACCGCTGACCTGCGTTGATGCACGTGCCGTGCAGCATGGTGATCTGGCTACTGGCGCAAAGTAACCTATCGAACCGCCAGGTGGCAGTCTGCCGACTCTCGTTGGGGCGACCAAGGCGAGGGTGACGCCCGCGCACGAGGCGTACGCGATGCGCTTGTGGGGTCGGTGGGACGTGGCGGCGGCGCCCAAACCGCTCGCGCCGACCGGGGCCGCCACGGCGAGGGCGTGGCGGCCTCGAACGGACCGTCGTCGAGCGGGAGAGGCTCCCTGCGAGGCTCTCCCGGTGGGGTCAGTACGGCAGGAGGCGGCCCGAAGGGGTCCGCAGGTCGGGTGGGCTCGGTTGACGTGGGGGCCTGGGGCGCTTGACGAGCTGCTGCCGTGCCATGGTGATCATCTCCCCCCGCCGGGCTGCCTTTAAAACCCGGGGATCGGGCCGTTGCCTCGTATGACGCGGTCGCGCCGGTCGAGGTTCGCCGAGCTTATGCCACCTGAACTGCAGGTTCGACCGATTTTCGGGGGGTTGTGATCCACGGTTCGCGTCCGGAGGAACGCGGAGCGTGGGCGGATCAGGAGACGATGTCGCGTGTCCGGAAGCGGCGGAAGGCCAGCGCGAGCAGGACGGCGGCGTAGGAGAGGGAGAGGGCGGCGCCCTTGGCCATGCCCGCCCACTGGATCTCGGGCTGAAGCGCGTCCATCCAGGAGTACATCCAGTGCGTCGGGAGGAAGTCGCGCCAGGAGCCGAGGGCGGTGACGGCGTCCAGGATGTTGCTGACGATGACGAGCCCGACCGCGCCGCCGACCGCGCCGAGGGGGGAGTCGGTCGTCACCGAGAGCAGGAACGCCAGGGCGGCGACGACGAGCTGCGCCACGAGGGAGTAGCCGATGATGATCGCCATGCGGCCGAGGGCGGTGCTCACCGGGACGGTGCCGCCGGTCGGGAGTTCGACGTCGCCCCAGCCGAATCCGGCCGTCCCCGCGACCAGCGACATCAGCGGCAGGCTGACGACCGCGACGACCGCGTAGGAGAGGGCGACGATCAGTTTCTGGCGCAGCAGCCGGGCGCGGGGCACGGGCGCGGCGAGCAGGTAGCGCAGGGACGACCAGCCCGCCTCGCTCGCCACCGTGTCGCCGCAGAACAGGGCGACCGCGACCACCAGCAGGAAACCGGTGGAGACGAACAGGGCGAAGAGGGCGAAGTTCAGCGCGGACGACGTGGCGACGTCGACCAGGCTGGGGACGCCGTCCGGCCCCGGATCCCCGCCGATCTTGAACGCGGCGACCAGCACCCACGGCAGCACGAGCAGGAACGCGAAGGCGACCAGCGTGCGGCGGCGCCGGAACTGGCGGACGGCCTCGACCCGCAGCGGAAGGGTGCGCCGGGCGTGGTAGGCGGTCATGAACCCTCCCCGATGATCTCCAGGAACGCGTCCTCCAGGCGGCGGCCGGATCCGGTGATCTCGGCGACCGGGCCG
The DNA here is from genome assembly GCF_039540335.1 of Actinomadura verrucosospora. NCBI lineage: Bacteria > Bacillati > Actinomycetota > Actinomycetes > Streptosporangiales > Thermomonosporaceae > Actinomadura > Actinomadura verrucosospora. The sequence goes on from NZ_BAABEV010000016.1 coordinate 51,504, forward strand.
GCGGCGACGCGGCGGCCGCCCGCCATGACGACGGCGTGCGTGCAGGTCTGCTCGACCTCGGCGAGCAGGTGGCTGGAGACGATGACCGTCCGCCCGGCCGCCGCGTACCGGACGAGCACCTCCCGCATCTCGCGGATCTGGGGCGGGTCGAGGCCGTTGGTGGGCTCGTCCAGGACGAGGAGGTCCGGCAGGCCGAGCATGGCCTGCGCGATGGCGAGACGCTGCCGCATCCCCTGCGAGTACGTGCGGACGGCCCGGTCGAGCGCCGAACCCAGGTTGGCTATCTGCAACGCCTCGTCCAGGTGGGCCTCGTCCAAGGGACGCCCGGTGGCGCGCCAGTAGAGGTCCAGGTTGTCGCGACCGGAGAGGTGGGGCAGGAACCCAGGCCCCTCCACGAAGGAACCAAGGCGGGACAGCACGGGTGCGCCCGGGTACACGCGGTGCCCGAAGATGCGGATCGAGCCGGAGTCTGGGTGGATGAGGCCCATCAGCATGCGCAGTGTCGTCGTCTTTCCCGCGCCGTTCGGCCCCAGGAGTCCGAGCACCTGCCCCTTCTCCACCCGGAACGACAGGTCGGAGACGGCGAGGTGCCCGTTCTTGTACGCCTTCGTCAGCCCCGCTATCTCCAGGGGCACGTCGCTGTCCGTTTCGGCGCCGCGCCTACGGCGTCCAGGGAGAAGTATGGCGAGCGCCAGAGCGACGGCAGCGACAGGCAGAGCCCACACCCAGACGGGCAGAGGCGCCGGGGCGGCCTTCAACGACGGGACGGACGGGACGGTCAGCGGCGACACCACCTGCACCTTGTACGACGACGGCTTCGCGGGCGTCGCGAACCCCATGTCGGTGGTGGCGACGACCAGGCGGAGCCGGTGCCCGCGGTCGAAGCGGTAGTCCATCGCCGGGAGCGTCACCGTGACCTCGCCGCCGGACACCCGGAACGGCGCGGCCAGCCGTCGCGCCGGAGCGGCGCCTCCGCCCGGCGAGACGTCGTAGAGCTTCGCGAACAGGGGACCGTCGCCGGTGACCTTCAGGCGCACGGTCGCGGCGCCCGTCAGCCACAGCGGACGGTCCAGCGGGCGCGTCTCGAAGGTGGCGGTCTGCCCGGGCATGTCCGATGGCAGCTGCCCGCCCAGCGAGCCTCCCAGCGACCCGCCCAGGGATCCGAGCGCTCCCAGCCCCGGCAGGGCCGAGATCGAGGCGGGCGACCCGCCCGCCGGATTGAAGATCGTCTGCTCGGCCCCGGCCAGCGGCAGGCGCGACGCGTCACCCGAAAGCCCCGGATACCGCGGCGTCGACGCCTCGTCGACGACGACCGCCTGGGTGGAGGAGTCGAGCCCGCCTGCCCGCGTCACGGTGAAACCGTCCGGGGAGGGCGCGGACGACCGCATGAGGCGGGCGTCGAAGAAGTCGCGCACGAGCCCCTCGACCCGTTCGGTCTCCGGGTCGCCGCCGTCGTGCCCGCCCTGGAACCACACCACCGACACCGGCGCGCCGTTCCGCGCGATCGCCTGCGCGTTGGCGTCGGCCTGGTCGAGTGGGAACAGCGAGTCGGACTGGCCCTGGACGAGCAGCGTCGGCACCCGGATCCGGTCGGCGACGGATGCGGGGCTCGACCGGTGCAGCATCGTGATCGCCGACTCGGTGGCACGGCCCTTCTCCGCCACCTCCTGGTACATCTCGCACACGGACGGCAGGAAACGCCCGCACGCCGTCCGGTTCGCGCTGTCCGTGAAGAACAGCCCCGCCCACAGCTTCTTGAAGACGCCGTCCGTCGGCTTGGCGCCAGAGGCGGCGTCGGGGAAGAGCGCGTCGGGGAGGCTGTTCCAGGTGATCTGCGGTGCGATGGCGTCGACCCGCCGGTCGTAGGCGGCGGTCATCAGCGCGATCGCGCCGCCGTAGGACTGGCCCGCCATCCCGACGCGCGGGTCGCCGGGGCCGTCGAGCCGGACCTCCGGCCGCCGGGCCAGCCAGTCGATCAGCTGCCGGGCGTCCTTCACCTCGTAGTCGGGCGAGTTGAGGGCGATCTCGCCGGTCGAGCGCCCGAACCCGCGCGCCGACCAGGCCAGCACCGCGTACCCGGCGCGGGAGAGGTCGCGGGCCTCGCCGGCGACGTCCCGCTTGCTGCCGCCGAAGCCGTGGCCCAGCAGGACCGCAGGGCCCCTGGCCCGTCCGACCGGCTTGTAGAACGTCGTGTCGAGCGTGACGCGCTGGTCGTCGTTCGGCCCGTCGACGACGGTGACGCGCTGCTCGGACGCCTGGACGCGGGCCTCGCCGCCGGCCGTCGCGCCCCAGGCCGCAGCCCCGCCGGCGAGCGCCACGGCGACCGCCGCCGACGCCCAGCGCGCGGGCCGTCCCGTCCTGTCCCACCGCGCCCTGACAGCGCCCGCCCGCCCCATGAGCAGAACCCTATGCGCGCCTCGCGGCCGTCCGCTCCGCCCTGAAGGCGATCCCGCCTGCACCCGCCGGGGTACGCGGCCCCGGGGTGCTACGTCTCGCGGTGGACGGAGGGGGCGAGGGCCGCGGTGAACATGGCGGTGAGGCGGTCGGTGAGGTCGGCGGGGTCGGCGGCGCGCAGGTCGCCGAGGCCGACCAGGCGCCGCACCGGCCCGCCGCCCATGATGATCGTGGACGCGAGCAGCGCCCGCGCCCGCGCGTCGGGCCCCTGGAGCTGCGCCACCATCGGCTCGACGATCACGTCCTCCAGGTAGCGGAGCAGGATCTCCTTGACCTCGGGGTGGCCCGCCGACCGGTCCAGCATCCGGGACATGGCGGTGACCGAGCGCTGGTCGACCTGCCGGACGAAGTGCTCGGCGAGCCGGCGCGGCAGCCCCCCGGGGTCGCCCGCGATGACGCCGCGGATCACCGACTCCCCGGCCAGGACCTCGCCGAACAGCGCCGCCTTGGAGCCGAAGTACCGGTGGACCAGCGCCGTGTTCGCCTCGGCGTGCCCGGCGATCATGCGGACGGTGACGCCGTCGTAGCCGTGCTCGCCGAACAGGTCGCGGGCGGCGTCCAGGATGCGGCGCCGGGTGGCCTCCCGGTCGCGCTTGCGCCCCCGCGCCGCCGCGCCCGCGGCCTGTTTTCCGATCTGTTCCCCGACCTGCATTCCGCCAGCCCCCGGTCGCCGTTACAGTCGGTGTCCATTATGTCCTGAGTTGCAAGTAAACATGCGTCTACATAAGATACATGCAAAACACAGGTAATTCATCTGAGTTGTGGGGGCAATGTGGCTCAGGCGAGCGTGGCGTCGCACGGCCCGGCGGCGCCAGAGCAAGCGAGACCGCAGTACACGCACCGACAGATCCTGGAGATCCTCGCCGGTCTGATGATGGCGATGCTGACGTCGATGATCTCGACGTCGGTGGTCGCCACGGCGCTGCCGACGATCGTCGGCGACCTCGGCGGCCAGGACAAGCTGTCCTGGGTGGCGAGCGCGTCCCTGCTGACCATGACCGCGTCCACGCCCCTTTGGGGCAAGCTGTCGGACATCGCCGGCCGCAAGCTCATGTTCCAGACCGCCCTGGTCATCTTCGTGGCCGCCTCGGTGGGGGCGGGGCTGTCGCAGAACATCGGCCAGCTGATCGCCGCCCGCGCGTTCCAGGGCCTCGGCGTCGGCGGCCTGTCGGCGCTGGCCCAGGTCATCCTCGGGGACGTCGTCGAGCCCCGGCAGCGCGGCCGCTACGCCGGGTTCATGGGGGCGGTGTTCGGCGTCTCGACGGTCGCGGGGCCGCTGCTCGGCGGGTTCATCGTCGACGCCGACAGCCTCGGCTGGCGCTGGTGCTTCTACGTGTGCGTGCCGCTCGCCATCGTCGCCTTCCTCGTCATCCAGAAGGTGCTCAAGCTGCCGAAGGTGCGGCGCGACACCCGCATCGACGTGTTCGGGGCGTTCACCATCACCGGCAGCGCCGCCGTGCTGATGCTGGTGCTGTCCATGGGCGGGATCGAGTTCGAGTGGAACTCCCGGTGGACCTACGCCCTGCTCGGCGTCGCCGCCCTGCTGCTCGTCCTCGCGGTCGTCGCCGAACGCGTCGCGCGTGACCCGATCCTGCCGCCCCGGCTGTTCCGCAACCCCACCTTCCTGCTGACCTCGTTCGTCTCCGTCTGCGTCGGCATGGCGATGTTCGGCGTGATGATCTACATGCCGCAGTACCTGCAGATCGTCAAGGGGATGAGCCCCACGACGTCCGGCCTGATGACGCTGCCGCTGGTCGTCGGGATGCTGATCACCTCCACCGGCTCCGGCCAGGTCGTCACCCGGACGGGCCGCTACAAGATCTTCCCGGTGGTCGGGCTGCTGTGCGTCGCCGGCGGGCTGTACCTGCTGTCGCTGCTGCACACCGACTCGCCCAAGGTCATCGTCGGCGCCGACCTCGCCGTCCTCGGCGTCGGCATGGGCCTCAGCCTGCAGATCCTCATCCTGGCCGCGCAGAACGCCGCCGCGCCCGCCGACCTCGCCTCGACGACGTCCGGCGTCTCGTTCTTCCGCAACCTCGGCGGCGCGATGGGCGTGGCCGCGTTCGGCGCGATCCTCACCAACCGGGTCGCGGAGGAGATCACCAGCGGCTTCCGCGCGGCGGGCATCCCCGTGCCGGCCGGCGGCGGCGCGACCGACCTCGGCTCCCCGGAGGAGATCAGCAAGCTTGATCCGCAGATCAGGGGCATCATCCAGGACGCCTTCACCGACTCGCTGCAGAGCGTCTTCCTCGTCGGCATCCCCATCGCCCTGGTGGGCTTCCTCGCGATGCTGGCGCTGAAGGAGCTCCCCCTGCGCGGCTCGGCGCACCGCGGCAAGGACGCGCCGCCGTCCGAGGCGCCCGCGACCGACGTCCCGGCGGAGAGCGGCGTCGTGCGCCCGCCGTCCGCGGTGGTGCGGACCGGGGCGGTCGGCGCGGTCGGCGCCGGCAGGCACGCACGCGACAACGGCTACCCGGACGACGGCCGCTTCGCCACCGTCGCCGCGGCCCCGCCCGCCCAGGCGTCGGAGACCCCGGCCGCCGCGGAGCTGGCGGCCCAGGCGAAGCTCCTCGCCCAGCAGATCGAGCAGGACGCCAACGGCGGCGGCGTCCCCGTCCGCGGCGTGGTGCGGACCCGCGAAGGCGAGCCCGTCCCGTCCGCCGCCCTCACCCTCATCGGTGTCGACGGCCACCAGCTCGCCCGCGCGATCACGCGGGAGGACGGGCGGTACGCGCTGCCGACGCCGGGCCCCGGCAGCTACGTGCTGATCGCCGCCACCGGCGGGCACGAGCCGCAGGCCGCGACCCTCGTCGTCGGCGACCGGCCGGTCGAGTTCGACCTGCTGCTGGCCGGCAGCGGCGGCCTCGCCGGAACGGTCCGCAGCGCCGACGGCACCCCCATCGTGAACGCGATGGTCGTCGTCACCGACGTGCGCGGCGACGTCGTCGGCACCGGCCGCACCGACGCCGACGGCCGCTACACGTTCAAGGACCTCGTGGCCGGCGCCTACACGCTCGCCGTCAGCGCCGCCGCGCACCGCCCGGTCGCGATGCCGGTGGAGGTGACCGGCAACGGCCAGACGCGGCTGGACGTGGAGATGCCGCCCGGCGCCCGCATCCGCGGAACGGTCCGCAACGAGTCGGGCGAGCCGGTCGGGGAGGCGCGGGTCACGCTCGTCGACGCCGCCGGCAACGTCGTCGCGATGGTCATCACGGGACCGGACGGCGAGTACGCCTTCACCGACCTCACCGGTGGCCAGTACACGGTGATCGCGTCCGGATATCCTCCGGTCGCGACCGGCCTGTCGCTTTCCGGCAGCGGGCTGGACGACCACGACCTCAAGCTCGGCTACCCGGACGAGTGACGGGCACGAGCGAGCCGGGCCGCCCGCAGGCGGCGGCCACGAGACACGGAACCTGGAGTGCGGGTCGTTGATGGACGCTAACCGAGGTCTGCGCGGAACGGTGCGGACGAAGGACGGCTGGGCGGTGCGGCACGCCATCGTCACGGTCACGAACCTGGCGGGCGACCAGGTCGCGCGCGAGCAGACCGGCGAGGACGGCGTGCTCGCCGCCGGCCCGCTGCCCCCCGGCACCTACACGGTGATCGTGACGGCCATGGGCTTCCAGCCGGCCGCCGCCACGATGATCGTGTCCAGCGCCGGAAGCGCCGACATCGGCAGGATCGTCCTCGGCCGGGCGGGCGGCACCGAGCTCCCGCCGCCCGGCGTCTGGACGATCGACCCGGCGCACTCCAACATCGGCGCCGTCGCCCAGCACATCGGCCTGTCGAGCGTCCGCGGCCGGTTCGCCGCCTTCGAGGGACGCATCGAGATCGCCGAGCCGGTCGAGGAGTCCCGCGTCACGGCGCGCATCGAGGCGGCGTCCATCGAGACCGGCAACAAGATGCGCGACGACCACCTGCGCTCGGCCGACTTCCTGAACGCCGACGTCCATCCCGTCCTCACCTACGAGGGCGACGGGCTGACCGGCGCCGGACCCGACCGCTGGACGGTGCACGGCCGCCTCACCCTCAACGGCATCACCCAGCCGGTCGACCTCGACATGATCTATCTCGGCATGGGCTCCGACCCGTGGGGCGGCCTCCGCGCCGCGTTCCGCGCGACCGCCGATCTGCCCCGCACCGACTTCGGCATCCGCTTCAACCAGATCCTGGAAGCGGGCATCTCCCTCGTCGGCGAGAGCCTCAAGGTAGAACTGGAGATCCAAGCCGTCCAAGGCGAAGACCTGCCGTAACCACCACCGAGCCGCGCACAAGGCGGCTCAACGCCGACCCGGCCCACTACTGAACCCACCCCAGCCCGCCCCGCAACCACGCAACAACCTCAATGGTTGCGATCGCGTCCGAAGGCAGATTCGAGCGAAGCAAGAATCTGATCGCGCAGCGAGCCGCCAAGGCGAGACGAAGCGATGCCAGCGATCGCCCGCTTTTTCGACGATGGAGGGCCGCCAGGCCCGAAGGAGGAGAAAAAGCAATCAAGAACGCAGCTGGCGGACCAGGGCGTTGGCCGAGGGGCGGTCGGGGGAGCCGGTGACGACGACCTTTCCGTCGGTGATGGCCATGTCGACGCGCGGCAGGGTGACGAGGCGGTCGCGGACGACGAAGGCCAGGTCGCGGCCGACCGTCGCCCGGGTCAGCTCGGCGAACGCGCGGCGGTCGCCGGGGCGCAGCGTGAGCGCCACGTCGTATCCGCCGGGCTTCACCCGCGACTTCTGCACGCGCAGGTCGGCGACCTTGTGGATCGCGATCCCCTGGGTGAGCCGGTAGCAGGTCACCCCGGTGGCGGCCTGTCCGGTGATGCCCTGCGTCCCGGCGGGGCACGGCCCTGGCAGCACCTGCGCGACGGGGTAGATGTGCAGCGGGGCGGCCAGCGTCACCGGGCGCGTCCGCATCGAGGACGCGATCATCCCGCCGGTCACCGCGACGGCCGCGATCAGCAGTCCCAGTGTGAGCACCATGACCAGCATCGCCGACCGGTGCTGGTCGGCGGCCCTCGCGGGCGCGGCCTCCCGGTACGGGCGGCCCTGCCGCCGCGCCGCCCGGCTCCGCTTCATCTCCGCGGCCTCCCGCTGCCGCTGGGCGGCCCGCGCCCGCCGCCTCTCGGCCTCCGTGCCCAGGGGGCGCGTGGCCGCGGGCAGAACGGCCGTCGTGGCCTGGGAGCGCGGCTCCGCGTCCCGGAGGCTCTCCTGCCCCAGCGCCTCAGCGGGGTCGCGGCCCGGCTCGAACCCGGTCTTCATGGGACGGGTGTCCGCGGTGGGCGCGGTGTCCTCGGGCGGGACGGGGGCAGGGGGCCGGGCGGTCGTCGGTTGGGGCTGCGTCGTCGCGGCGGCGTCTTCGGGGAGGACCGGTGCGGGCGGGGGCGGCCATTTCAGGCTCGGGTCCGGAGCCGCGGGTTCTGGGGACGGGGCGGGAGGCGCCGGGACCGGTGCGGGTTCCTCATCCCGCTGACGACCCTTGTTCAGGCGCGGTATGACCCGCATCGTCACCTCCCGGTTCGTGATCTCCTCAGTCTGTCAGGCGAGGACGCCGCCGCGCACGGCCTCCCGCCCGGAAGACCGCCGCGGATCGCCGGCCGACCGGCACGTGGGAGACCGTGCCCCGTTCGCGGGGTTTCCAAGCGCGAAAAGGCCCGGCCCCCGTGAAGCGGGGGCCGGGCCTGCGGAGACGCCGTCTAGTCGATGCGCCAGGTGTCGCCGCTGCCGAGCAGGGCCGCGAGGTCGCCCTCGCCCTGCGCCTGGACGGCCTCGTCGAGCTGGGCCCGCATCAGCTCGTCGTAGGACGGGCGGTCGACGTCCCGGAAGATGCCGATCGGGGTGTGCTCGAACGCCGGCTGGTCGAGCCGCGACAGCGCGAACGCCTGCGACGGGTCCGGGTTGTGGGCGTCGTGCACGGCGATCTCGGCCGGGTCGACGTCGGCGACGTTCACGACCTCGAACGACCCGGTCGGGGTGCGGCGCAGCGCCTTGGCACGGTCCGCCCCGAAGACGATGGGCTCGCCGTGCTCCAGCCGGACGGTGACGTCGTCGCGCACGTCCGCGTCCTTCAGCGGGTCGAACGCGCCGTCGTTGAAGATGTTGCAGTTCTGGTAGATCTCGACGAGCGCGGTGCCGCGGTGCTGCGCGGCGGCCCGCAGGACCGACTGCAGGTGCTTGCGGTCGGAGTCGATGGTGCGGGCGACGAACGTGCCCTCCGCGCCGATCGCGAGCGACAGCGGGTTGAAGGGGGCGTCGAGCGAGCCCATCGGCGTCGACTTGGTGATCTTGCCGATCTCCGAGGTCGGCGAGTACTGGCCCTTCGTCAGCCCGTAGATCCGGTTGTTGAACAGCAGGATCTTGAGGTTGACGTTGCGGCGCAGCGCGTGGATCAGGTGGTTGCCGCCGATGGACAGTGAGTCGCCGTCCCCGGTCACCACCCACACCGACAGGTCGGGACGGGACGTGGCGAGGCCCGTCGCGATCGCGGGCGCGCGGCCGTGGATCGAGTGGAACCCGTAGGTGTTCATGTAGTACGGGAACCGCGACGAGCAGCCGATGCCGGAGATGAACGTGATGTTCTCGCGGCGCAGCCCGAGCTCGGGAAGGAACGACTGGACGGCCGCGAGGATCGCGTAGTCACCGCACCCGGGGCACCAGCGCACCTCCTGGTCGGTCTTGAAGTCCTTCATCGTCTGCTTCCCGTCCGCCTTCGGGACGAGGGAGAGCAGGCCGCGGCCGTCCGCCGGTCCGTTGCCGTTGCCGTTGGCGGACCCGTTGCCGTTGGCGGGGACGGTGCCGTGGGCTCCGTTGTCACTCACTGTCGATCACATCCTGGATGACGCCCTGGAGCTCCTCGGCCTTGAAGGGCAGGCCGCGGACCTGGTTGTAGCCGATCACGTCGATGAGCAGCCGGCCGCGCAGCAGCAGCCCGAGCTGGCCGAGGTTGATCTCAGGGACGATCACCTTGTCGTAGGAGCGCAGGACCTCGGGCAGGTTCGCGGGGAACGGGTTGAGGTGGCGCAGGTGGGCCTGCGCGATGGCGCGCCCGGACGCCCGCACGCGCCGCACGGCGGCGGAGATGGCCCCGTACGTCCCGCCCCAGCCCACCACCAGGACGCGGGCCGCGCCGGACGGGTCGTCCACGGCGAGCGGCTCGATGTCGTTCGCGATCCCGTCGATCTTGGCCTGGCGGAGCCGGACCATGCGGTCGTGGTTGGCGGGGTCGTAGGAGATGTTGCCGGTGACGTCGGCCTTCTCCAGACCGCCGATCCGGTGCTCCAGCCCGGCCGTGCCGGGGACCGCCCACGGGCGGGCGAGGGTCTCCGGGTCGCGCGCGAACGGCTGGAACTCCTCCTGCGACGGCTCGGCGAAGTTCGGCTCGATCTTCGGCAGCGTCGCCACGTCCGGCAGCCGCCACGGCTCGGAGCCGTTGGCGAGGTAGCCGTCCGACAGCAGGATCACCGGCGTGCGGTACTTCACCGCGATCCGCGCCGCCTCGATCGTCGCGTCGAAGCAGTCCGACGGGGACTGCGGCGCGATCACCGGGACGGGCGCCTCGCCGTTGCGGCCGTACATGGCCTGCAGCAGGTCGGCCTGCTCGGTCTTGGTCGGCAGGCCGGTGGACGGGCCGGCCCGCTGCACGTCGATGACCAGCAGCGGAAGCTCGGTCGCGACGCCGAGGCCGATCGTCTCGCTCTTGAGCGCGATGCCGGGGCCCGACGTGGTGGTGACGCCGAGCGACCCGCCGAACGAGGCGCCGAGCGCCGCGCCGACCGCGGCGATCTCGTCCTCGGCCTGGAAGGTGCGGACGCCGAACCGCTTGTGCTTGGAGATCTCGTGCAGGATGTCGGACGCCGGCGTGATCGGGTAGGAGCCGAGGAAGATCGGCAGCCCGCTCTGCACGCCCGCCGCGACCAGCCCGTACGCCAGCGCGAGGTTCCCGGTGATGTTGCGGTAGAGCCCCGGCTCGTGCTCGGCCGGCTTGATCTCGTACTGCACCGAGAACGCCTCGGTCGTCTCGCCGTAGGACCAGCCCGCCTGGAAGGCCGCGATGTTGGCCTTCATGATCTCGGGCTTGCTGGCGAACTTGCGCTCCAGGAAGGCCAGCGTCCCCTCGGTGGGACGGTGGTACAGCCACGACAGGAGGCCGAGCGCGAACATGTTCTTCGCGCGCTCGGCGTCCTTCTTGGAGATGTCGAAGTCTTCGAGCGCCTTCACCGTCATCGAGGTCAGCGGCAGCGCGTGGACCCGGTACTCCGACAGCGAGCCGTCCTCGACGGGGCTGGCCGCGTAGCCGACCTTGGCGAGGTTGCGCTTGCTGAACTCGTCGGTGTTGACGATGAGGTCGGCGCCGTGCGGAAGATCCCCGAGGTTCGCCTTGAGGGCGGCGGGGTTCATCGCGACCAGGACGTTGGGCGCGTCGCCCGGGGTCAGGATGTCGTGGTCGGCGAAGTGCAACTGGAAACTGGACACGCCGGGGAGGGTCCCGGCGGGGGCGCGGATTTCGGCCGGGAAGTTCGGCAACGTGGAAAGGTCGTTGCCGAACGCCGCGGTCTCCTGGGTGAAGCGGTCGCCGGTCAGCTGCATGCCGTCGCCGGAGTCTCCGGCGAAGCGAATGATGACGCGGTCGAGCTGCTGGACCTGTTTGGTCACAGAGGAAGACCTCCTCGACGCGCAGCATCCGTCCTGGGGGAGGCACCCAGGATCGTGATGCTACTTAGGCTTACCTTCATGGTATGTCCGGGACGGGATGGGTTAGCGGTGACGGGCCGCACACTGGGATGACCGCGCAGGGAAGGCGCGCGTTCCTCGTCCGGTGCCGGTGGCCGCGCGTCATGGAGGCGAGCGACGGGCGGCGAACGCTCCGCAGGTCCTATCGGGCGATACGACCTGGACGGCCCCCCGGGTTCATCCCGAACACAGGCAGCTGCGCTGGCGGCACAGGTCGACGTGCAGACGCCGGACCAGCGGCCGCGCGGGACTCGTCGAGGAGCATCCGCTCCCCAGAGGCGTGGAGTTCACGACCCGAAGTGTAGACATCCGGAATCCCGTTCGACCGCACCGCCCCTGCACGTGGGGCTCACGGTGTCCCTGGTGTCTGAGATGTGGCGATTTCCGGTCGCTCCGAGCGCTTGACCGACGGTTCGGCCGACACCGTCGGGCCCGGCGTGCCCGCGGCCGCCTTCACCACCGCCCTGCGCTCGCGGTCGACGCGGGCGAGGAGCTTCGGCACGTCGGCGACGTCGACGGCCTCCCCGACGACGCGCGCCTTCGCCTCGTAGGGGTAGGAGCCGGGGTTGTCGAGGGCCGCGCGCATCCAGTGCCGCCACAGTTTGCTCGTCACGGTGCAGCGCAGGACGAGCGACCGGTTGGCCGGGACCGGTCCCGCCCCCGAGCACGACCCGAGCGGCTCGCCCTTGGAGGAGAGCGCCGCACGCAGCACCGCCCGCGCGCCGTCGGGCACCGTCGCGGGCTCGGTGAGCGTGGCGGGCATGCTCACCGTGCAGCCGCTGGTGTTCTGGTCGCAGTTGCTGAACGCCAGCGTCCCCGGCGTGAAGCGCAGGCCGGGATCGAACGCGCCCCCGAGCCGGGCCACCCGCAGACGCAGTTCGGCGAACAGCGTCTCCGGGGCCGCCACCGGCGCGACGGTGAAGTGCTGCGCCGCCTGCCCGGCCGGGCGCACAGCCAGCAGCCGGTACGGGGCCTGGGCCGTGAGCACGTACTCCGCGCCGGACGCCTTGACCTTGAAGGCGCGGACGCCGCCCACGTTCTCCGTGGGCGGTTTCGCCGGGGACTTCGCCAGCGACCTGGCGATCGCCTTGGGCCCGAGGACGTCCGGGACGTCGAAACCGGGCACCGAGGCGGGCGCCTTGGACCAGCGTCCCGCGTAGTACTCCGGGTGCGCGACGCCGCTCGCGTAGGTCTGCCAGAACGCCGTCCCGGCCCTGAGGTAGGTGTCGCCGCCGATCGCGACGACCTCCGCCGTCAGCACGCCCGCGGTGAGCGTGCCGCTCGCCGCCCCGGCCGGGGTCACGCGCAGCCGCGCCTGGACCGGCCGGCCGTTGATCGTCAGGGTGCCGTCGTAGCGCAGGCCCGTCCCGGAGGTGAGGGCTCGGCCCGCCGCGACCGTCCACGCCGGAGGAGGAGCCGGCGCGGTCGCCTTCGGCTTCGGCTTCGGGGCCTCCTCGCCCCCGGTGAGCGCCACGGCCGCCACCGCTCCGGCCACCACGACGGCGGCCGCGGCCCCGGCGAACATCACCACGCGCCGGCCCCGGGGCCTGCGCTGGCGCACCGGCGGGACGGGACCGCTCTGCGAGAAGGCCGCGCCCGGCTCGCCCGGGAAGCCCGCGTCAGGCGGGAGGCCCGCGCCGGGCGGAGCGGCGGAGGGCGGGCCCGCGGGGACGAAGGAGGGCGTGCCGCGCGGATCGGTGGGGGTCGCCTCCGGATCCGAGCCGGGGGAGCCCGTGTGAGCCGCGTCCGGACCGGTGGGAGCGGCCGCGCCGGGTGGGGCCTGGCCGCCGGCGACGCGGACGTCCCCCGGGTGGGGGCCCTCCTGGACGGGGGCGCCCTGCTGCGGGCCGCCGTCCGGGTGGGAGGCGTCGCCGGACTCGTCCGGATACGGGGGTCGGGAAGAGGCCGTCGGCGACGGCTCGTCCTGTTCAGCGCTCACTCGGGGCTCACTCTGCTCACTTCCGGGGCCAGGTACCGGCCCGACCGTCAGACACAAAGCAAGGGATCTGGAGGCGTCCCCCGGTGGGCGCCGACGGGCTCCGAAACGTTCCGGGGGGAAGGGCGGCCGCCGGGCCCTGGAGGGGCCGTCCACAAAGAGCATAAGGGTGCCCGGCGGCGCGTCCTCCCGGAACGGGAGGAGCGCCACCGGGCACCCTTGCCGGTGCGGATCAGCGCGTGATGCGCCTCACCTGCGGCGTCATTCGCTGTCGAGGCCGTTCTGCAGAGCGGACACCTCGGCGGAGGTGGCGCCGATCACCTTGTACTCGGCGTGCTTGTAGAACGTGCCGCCGGTCGCCTTCGCCCAGCTCGTCCACGAGCTGCTCACGACCCGGCAGCTCGCCCACTGGGACAGGGAGCTGGAGATCGTGATGCGCGCGGTGCAGTTGCCGAGGTCGCGGCCGGTCAGCGTGCCGGCGGTGAGCCGGAACCGGACGTCGATCGTGACGGGCTTCTCCACGTCGTACGGCGGCCGGATCTTGGCCTCGACCGTGCAGCCGGAGTTGCCGTTGCAGCCGCCCTTCTTCCACTCGTCGACCGTCGGCTTGGACGAGGCGTTGAAGGCGTCCTTCAGCTCGCCCATGCTGGTGCGCATGTCCGAGATGAGGGACGAGGCGTCGCCGGAGTCCTTCGGGGTGACGTCCAGCGCGACCCGCGGCGTGGTCGCCTCGTAGCGGATCAGCTCGGCGTCGTCCTCGTCGGTGATGTAGAGCGTGGAGGAGAAGGTGCTGAACTTGAGCGCCTTCTTGCCCATCCAGGTCGTCTCGATCGGCTTGACGCGCGACAGCCGGGCCGAGCGGATCTTGCTCGCCAGCGCCGTCGGCGACAGCTGCTCCTTGAAGTCGAGGTCGAGCTCGTCCGCGCTCAGCCGGCCCCACTGCTCACCCGAGGTGAGGTAGTAGGGGTCGTCGGTGGAGGAGATCTGCCGCGTCCAGTAGGACTTGTCGCCCTTCACGAACAGCTTGCCGTCGGCCGACAGCACGGTGACCTGGTCGGTGTTCCAGGTGACCGGACCCATCGCGCGGCCGCCCTTGGTGACGTTCAGCTCGCCGCGCAGCGTCTCGCTGCCGCCGAACGTGCCCTTCAGCGAGACCGCGCGGGCGGCGTCCATGTTGGTCGCGGCCGCGGTCAGCTTCTCCTCGGGGGACTTGCCGCCGCCCTTGGCCACCACGAACACCACGACCGCGATGATCACAAGGAGGACGAGGCCGCCGCCGATGAGGCCGATCACCAGGCCGCCGCCACCGCCGCGCTTCGGCGGAGGCATCGGCGGGCCCATCGGGCCGCCGGGGGGCGGGGGGAAGAAGGGGGGCGGCGTTCCGGGACCACCGAAGCCGCCGGGCGGGGGCGGGCCGCCCGGGCCTCCGGGTCCGCCGGGACCGGGCCCGCCCGGGCCCGCTGGCGGCGGCGGAGGCGGCCAGGAGGCCCCACCCGGGGATTCCCAGCCCGGGGGAGGCGGGGGGTTGCTCATCCGGTCACGTCCTTCCAGGTCAAAACCGACCCATGCGAACCTAGTGTGCAGCAAGAGCATGACATTGTGATCCTCCCGGGTGGAGGTACCACGTCACACTTCTCGATGCTGCATCGCGAGATACTGGATGTGACGCACACGAGGAGGATCTGGTGCATAACTATTTCGACACATATGTCGTTCTGGTCGTGTTGCTCCTCGCGGGCGCCGGGATCGTCGGGGGAGCTCTCGCGGCGAACCGGTTGCTGCGTCCCCATCGTCCCACGGTCGAGAAGCTGACGACGTACGAGTGCGGCGTCGACCCTGTCGGCGAGGGCTGGGCCCACTCCTACGTGCGCTATTACGTCTTCGCCTACCTCTACGTGGTGTTCGCGGTGGACGCGGTGTTCCTCTTCCCCTGGGCGACCGTCTTCTCCGACCCCGGCTACGGCGCGACGACGCTCGGCGAGATGTTCGTCTTCCTGGCGTTCCTGGCCGCGGGCCTCGCCTACGCGGGCAAGAAGGGCGTCCTGTCCTGGGTCTGACCCCTCCGGCGCTGTAACAATGGCGTCGTGGGCACCATCGATCTTCCCCCGCCGAGCGTCGGGCCGCTGTCGCGGCTCGCGCCCAAGCCGATCAGGTTCGTGCTCAACTGGGGCCGGCGCTACTCGCTGTGGGTCTTCAACTTCGGCCTGGCCTGCTGCGCCATCGAGTTCATCGCGACGTCGATGAGCAGGCACGACTTCATCCGGCTCGGCGTCATCCCGTTCGCGCCGGGTCCGCGGCAGGCCGACCTGATGGTCGTCTCCGGCACCGTCAGCGACAAGATGGCCCCCGCGGTGCGGCGCCTCTACGAGCAGATGCCCGAACCCAAGTACGTCATCTCCTTCGGCGCCTGCTCCAACTGCGGCGGCCCGTACTGGGACTCCTACTGCGTGACCAAGGGCGTCGACCAGATCATCCCGGTGGACGTCTACGTCCCCGGCTGCCCGCCCCGGCCCGAGGCGCTGCTGCAGGGCATCGTCCACCTCCAGGAGAAGATCGCGGGCGAGTCGCTGGGCGACCGCTACGGCGGGGACGGCGGCGGCGAGCCCGTCGCCCCGCCGCCCGCGCCGCGTCCGTTCCCGGCCACCGTCCTGCGCCGCCCGCTCCAGCCGCCGCCCCCGTCCGACGAGCACGAGAGCTTCGAGCACTGGCACAGCCTGGAGGCCGACGGCCATGAGGCCGAGCCTCCGAAGGACGAGGCGGAAGAGACCGCGGCCGCGGACAACGAGACGCTGCCCGTCCTGCACCTCGGCGACGCGGAGGCCACGATGGAGCTCGAACCGAGGCCCGAGACGCCGCCTGTCCGGCCGGAGGACATGACGCCGCCCGTCCGGCCGGAGGACAAGACGCAGCCTGTCCGGCCGGAGGACAAGGCGCCGCCCGTCCAGCCGCCGGTCGCGCCGGAGCCCGGAGCGCCGCCCGTCGATCCGACCGACGTCACCCAGCCCGTCCGGCATCTCGGCGAGGCCGACGTTTCGGGCGAGCCCGAACCCGCGCCCGAACCCGAACCCGAGCAGGCCGCGCCTCCTGCTGGGCCGTCCGACACGACGCAGCCCGTCCACATGGTCGAGGACCAGTACGTCACCGTGCCCGTCCCGGTGGTGGAGGACGACGACCTGGGCGCGGACCCGTCGCACGACCCGTCGATCATCCCCGGGCTGGTGGACGACGACCACGACGACCAGATCGGGCGCGACCGATGAGCCCGCAGCCGCCGGGAGCGGAACTCGCCGACGCCTGGACGGGACGCTTCGGCGACGAGGTCACCACCGAGGAGACCTTCGGCGGGCTGGCCGTCGGGGTGTCCCCCGAGCTCTGGCTGGACGCGCTCACCTTCGCGCGCGACGACCTGTCCTGCGGCTTCTTCGACTGGCTGACCGGCGTCGACGAGCTGGAGGACGGCTTCGCGGTCGTCGTCCACGTGTACTCGCTGGAGCGCCGCCACCACCTGCTGATCCGCACGCGCGTCACGAAGCGGGCGCCCGTGCTGGCGACGGCGACGGGCGTCTACCGGGGCGCCGCATGGCACGAGCGGGAGACGGCGGAGATGTTCGGCATCCTCTTCGAGGGCCACCCGAACCTCGTGCCCCTGCTGCTGCCCGACGGGTTCGAGGGCCACCCGCTGCGCAAGGACTTCGTGCTCGCCGCCCGCGTCGCCAAGCCGTGGCCGGGCGCCAAGGAGCCGGGCGAGTCGGGGCACGGGGCGCCGAGCCGCCGCCGCGTCCGCCCGCCCGGGGTTCCGGAGGGCTGGGGGCCCCATGCTTGAGGTCGTGGTCAAGCTGGTGCTGGTCGCGGGCGCGTTCGCGGTGCTCCCGCTGCTGGTGGGGCAGGCCGAGCACAAGGTGATGGCGCACATGCAGGGCCGTCTCGGCCCCATGTACGCGGGCGGTTTCCACGGCTGGGCACAGCTCGTCGCCGACGGCGTCAAGTTCGCGCAGAAGGAGGACGTGGTCCCGCGCGACGCCGACCGCTGGGTGTTCAAGCTGGCGCCGGGCGTGGCGATCGTCCCGTACCTGCTGGTGCTGCTGGTGATCCCGGTCGGGCCCGGCGGGCAGGTCGCGCTCGACCTCGGCCCCGGGGTGTTCTTCGCGCTCGCCGTGATGGGCGTCGGTGTGATCGGCGCGATCATGGCGGGCTGGGCGAGCGCGAACAAGTACTCCCTGCTCGGCGGGATGCGGGTCGCGGCGCAGCTGATGTCCTACGAGCTGCCGATGGTGTTCGCGGCGTCGTCGGTGGCGATGGCGGCGGGGACGCTGTCGCTGCAGGGCGTCGTGGAGGAGTGGCGCTGGTGGTGGCTGCCGTGGCAGGCGGTCGGCGGCGTGGTCTTCTTCGTCGCGGGCCTGGCCGAGCTGCGGCGCCCGCCGTTCGACATGCCGGTCGCCGACTCGGAGATCATCTTCGGCCCGTACACGGAGTACGGCGGGCTGCGCTTCGCGCTGTTCATCCTGGCCGAGTACGCCGGGATCGTCGTGCTGTGCGCGCTGACGACGGTGCTGTTCCTCGGCGGGTGGAAGGGCCCGTTCCTGAACACCGAGCTGGGCTGGCTCTGGACGCTGCTGAAGATCGCCGTGCTGGCGTTCTGCGTGATCTGGCTGCGGGTCAGCTACCCGCGCATGCGCGAGGACCAGCTGCAGAAGCTCGCCTGGGCGTGGCTCGTCCCGCTGTCGCTGGCCCAGCTCGCGCTGACCGGCGTCCTCAGGGTCGCCCTCTGAGCGCCGCCGGCGCCGGGGGGTCAGCGGAGGAAGATCGTGAAGTCGGCGAGCTGGGGGAGGACGTCCGGCGGGACGTCGGCGTCGAGGGCCATCTCCTCGACGGAGACGAACCCGCCCGCCTGCGCGCGGCGGCGCACGATCCGGTCGGCGATCTCCGGGGTCATGCCGGGCAGCGCCTCGATGATCTCGCGGGGCGCGTGGTTGACGTCCACGAGCCCGCCGTCGTCGTAGGCGCGCGGCACGTCGGGGCGGCCGATGCGCAGCTCGCGGGCGAGCGCCGGGTCCTCGGCGGCGAGCGCGCGGGCCTGCTCGCGCAGCGACCGCCGGTACCTGGCGACCTCGATCGCGTGCTCGTTGAGCACGTTGCGGGGGATCTCGCGGGGGAAGACCGACGGCCGGACGGCGAACGCGTGCCCCGTCCCGGCGATCCACAGCAGGATCGCCAGGAACGAGCCGAGGACGAGGAAGATCGGGTCGCCGGCCTGGAGCATCATCATCACGGCGGCCGTGCCGGCGCCGTAGCCGGCGGCGGTGATCCCGAGCCCGAGGGACCGCCGCCGGACGGCCGCGTACAGGAACGAGAACGGCGTCCCGTAGCCCAGCGTGACAAAGGGCACGAAAGCCCACACGATTCCGCGGGCCGTCTGCGGGGTGGGCACCGGGATGGGCGACGGCAGGGGCGGCTGCGCGGGCCCGGGCGGCCCCGGGTACGGGGGCCCGGGCGGACCCGGGTACGGAGGGCGCCTGCCGGGCGCCGGGTGCGGCCGCTGCGGAGGTCGCGGCGGGTGCCGGTGCTGGGGACGGGGGTGGTCGGACGCCGGCCGGGAGCGGTGCTCGGGCTCGGGATCGTAGGGGCGCTCCGCGTGATGACCCACATGCCCTCCCCGGCCGCAAGCCTGCGCACTAGCACCCGACCTATACCTCGTTGGACGAACGCCGAACCCGTCGCGTTCCCCCCGCGCCGATCGTGCGCAATCATGGGGCGCGTGGGACGGCTACCAGGAGGCGGGCTGGCCAAGGGGCTGGCGGTCACGTTGCGGACGATGACGCGGCGGTCCATAACGCGCCAGTACCCCGAAGTGCAACCGGACCTGCCGCCGCGCAGCAGGGGCGTCATCGCGCTGTTCGAGGAGAACTGCACGGTGTGCATGCTGTGCGCCCGCGAGTGTCCCGACTGGTGCATCTACATCGATTCGCACAAGGAGACGCTCCCGGCCGAAGGCGGCGGGCGCCCCCGGACCCGCAACGTCCTCGACCGCTTCGCGATCGACTTCGCGCTCTGCATGTACTGCGGCATCTGCATCGAGGTGTGCCCCTTCGACGCGCTGTTCTGGTCGCCGGAGTTCGAGTACGCCGAGTACGACATCGCCGAGCTGACGCACGAGAAGGAGCGGCTGCGGGAGTGGATGTGGACCGTCCCGCCGCCGCAGGCGCACGACCCGTCCGCCGAGCCGCCGAAGGAGGTGGCCGCGGCGGAGAAGGCCGCCGCGCGGGCCGCCCGGACTCCCCGCACGGGCCCGCCCCCGGGGCCGGGAGAGCGCGGATGAGCGGCCAGGAGATCGTGTTCACGCTGCTCGGCGTGGTGGCCGTCGGCTCCGCGCTCCTCGTGGTCACGACGCGGCAGCTCGTCCACGCGGCGCTGTGGCTGGTCGTGTCGTTCGGCGCGCTCGCGGGCGGCTACCTCGTCCTCACCGCGGAGTTCGTGGCCTGGGTGCAGGTCCTCATCTACGTCGGCGCCGTCGTGGTGCTGCTGCTGTTCGGGGTCATGCTGACGCGGGCGCCGATCGGGCAGTCCGCCGACCTCGACTCCGGGAACCGGTGGGCCGCGCTGGCCGTCGCCGCCGCCACGGCCGCCGTCCTGGTCACGGTGACGGTCATGGGGTTCGGCGGCGCGCGGATGCCGCTGCGCGCGGGCGGCGGGTCGGCGGACGAGCTCGGCGGCGCCGTGTTCCGGACGTGGGTGCTGCCGTTCGAGGTCCTGTCGGTGCTGCTGCTGGCCTCGCTCGTCGGCGCGATCGTCCTGTCGCGGTCCGACATCCGGGCCCGTCCGGCGGCGGAGGCGAAGCCGGTCCGGAAACCCGTCGGGGAGCCGGACGCGAAGCCCGGCGCTGAGCCGGACGGGAAGGGCGCCGCCTGATGCATCTCGCCTACCCGACGGTCGTCGCCGCCCTCCTGTTCTCCGTCGGCGTGTACGGGGTGCTCGCGCGCCGCAACGCGATCCTCGTCCTGATGTCGGTCGAGCTGATGCTGAACGCGGTGAACCTCAACCTCGTCACGTTCGACGTCTGGTACCGGGACCGCCTGCACGGCGGCCAGGTCCTCACGCTGTTCACCATCGTGATCGCCGCGGCGGAGGTCGGGCTCGGCCTCGCGGTCGTGCTGCTGGTGTTCCGCAACCGGCAGATGATCGACGTCGACCGCCTCCGCGCGCTCTCCGAAGACGCGGAGGCCGTGGAGGACGCGGAGGCCGCTCCCCGTCCGGCCGGACGCGTGTCCGACGGCGGGGAGGGCACTCCCGAACCGGCGCCCGAGCGCGAGGAGGCGGCGCCGTGATCTGGCTCGCGTCGCTCGCCGCGCTGCTGCCCTTCCTCGCCGCGTTCGCCGGCCTGCTCTTCGGCCCGTCCCTGACCCGGGCGCTGCGCGGCGGCCCCGCTGGGTCGCCGCTGCGGAACGGCCCCGCGCTGATCGCCTGCGGGCCGGTCGCGGTGTCGCTCGTCCTGTCGGCGATCGTCGCGTTCGCCGTCTGGCGCGACCCGGGCGAGCGCACCGGCGTGCTCACGCTGGTCGACACCGGATCGGTGCCGATCAGGGTCGGGTTCCAGGTGGACGGCCTGGCCGCGGTGGTCGGCCTGATGGTCTGCTGCGTGGCGCTCGCCGTCCAGGTGTTCTCGGTCGCGTACATGTCGAGCGACCGCCGGTACTCCTCCTACGCCGCGTTCATCTCCCTGTTCACGTCCGCGATGCTGCTCGTCGTCTACTCCGGCGACCTGCTCGTCCTGTACGTGGGCTGGGAGGTCATGGGCATCTGCTCGTACTTCCTGATCGGGCACCACTGGGAGGAGCGGGCCAACTCGCGGGCGGCGGTCAAGGCGTTCCTCGTCACGCGGCTCGGCGACGTCGGCTTCCTCATCGGCGTGATCGTGCTCGGCGTGGGCGCGGGGACGTTCCAGATCGACCGGATCGTCCGGACGGCCGGCGACCTCCCGCAGTCGACGGCGACCGCGGCCGCGCTGCTCCTGGTCGCGGGCGTCGCGGGCAAGAGCGCCCAGTTCCCGCTGCACACCTGGCTCCCGGACGCGATGGCGGGCCCCACGCCGATCAGCGCCCTCATCCACGCGGCCACGATGGTCGCCGCGGGGGTCTACGTCGTGGCGCGCCTGTACGGGGTGTTCCTCGCGGCGCCGTCCGCGCTCGCCGTCCTCGGCGTCCTCGCGGTGGTCTCCATGGTCGGCTCGGCGTGCGCCGCCCTCGCCCAGGACGACCTGAAGCGCGTGCTGGCCTACTCCACGATCAGCCAGCTCGCCGTGATGGCCGCCGGGCTCGCGGTGGGGGCGCGGTCGGCCGCGATCTTCCACCTGCTGACGCACGCGGCGTTCAAGGCGCTGCTGTTCCTGGCCGCCGGGTGCGTCATCGTGACCGCCGGGTCGAACATGCTCGCCCACTACGGCGGCCTGCGGCGCGGCATGCCCCTCACGTTCTGGTCGATGACCGTGGGCTTCGCCGCGCTCGCGGGCGTCCCGCCGTTCAGCGGGTGGTTCAGCAAGGACGCCGTCATCGAGGCCGCCCAGCACGCAGCCCTGCATGGCGGCGAGGTCACATCGGGCGGGATCGCCTGGCTGGTCTACGGGGGATTGCTCGTCACGGTCGTCCTGACGGCCGCCTATGCGATGCGTGCGTGGTTGATGACGTTCTTCGGTGAGCGGCGCGGGACGTACGAGGTCCGCGACCCGGCACGGATCATGTCGTGGACCGTGGCGGCGCTGGCTGTCCCCGCCGCGATCCTCGGATTCTTCGGCCTCGGGGCCTCGGAACTGCGGCCCCAACTCGGAGCGTCGCTGCTCAGCGTGCTGCTGCTCGCGGTGGGCGCGGGCGGTGCCTTCCTTGTGTGGAACCGCGACCCGGCACTGGATCCCGCGCGCGCGCTCGGCCCCGTCCGTACCGTCTTCGCGCGGGCCTTCTACGTGGACGAGCTCTATACGGCGGTCATCGTCCGGCCCGTCCAGGCCCTGGCTCGACATGTCGTCCTGTTCGACCAGCGGGGCGTGGACGCCGCCGTCGTCGGCGCCGGACGCGGCGCGGGGCGGATCGGCGGCCTGGTCAGATTCGTCCAGAACGGAAACCCGCAGACCTACCTCACCGGCCTGCTCGCCGGTGTCGCCGCCATCGCGGCCGCGGTGGTGATCTTCCAGTGATCTTCGTGCTGATGATGGCGATCCCGCTGCTCGGGGCGCTGGCGATGCTCGTCCCGGCGAACCGGTTCCTGCGCACCGGCTTCGCCGTCCGCGCGTTCGGGACGGCCGTGTCCGCCGCGACCCTGCTCGTCGCGGTGTCGGCGCTGACCGCGTTCGACTTCGCCGACACGTCCCGCATGCAGATGGAGGTCGACCGGCCCTGGGCGCCCGCCATCGGCCTGCGGTTCCACCTCGGCGTGGACGGGATCTCGCTGCCCCTCGTCGTGCTGACCGCCCTGCTGACGTTCCTGTGCTTCCTCTACACGCTGCGGCACCCGCCGGAAGGCGGCCGGATCCGGCTGCTGACCGCCCTGCTGCTCGTCCTGGAGGTCGGGATGCTCGGCACCTTCGTCGCGCTCGACCTCGTGCTGTTCTTCGTGTTCTTCGAGACCGTCCTCGTCCCCATGTACGTGGTGATCATGCTGTGGGGCGGGGCGGGCCGCCGCGTCGCCGCCACCAAGTTCATCCTCTACACGCTCCTCGGCTCCGGGTTCCTGCTCGCCGGGATGCTGCTCGTCGGCGCCGAGGCCGGCACGCTCGACATGACCGACCTGGCCGCCCGGCACGGAGCCGGCCTGTCGCACGGCCTCCAGATCACCGCGTTCGCCCTGATGGGGATCGGGTTCGCGGTCAAGGCGCCGATGTGGCCACTGCACACCTGGCTCCCCGACGCGCACACCGAGGCCCCCACGGTCGGGTCCGTCCTGCTGGCCGGGGTGCTGCTGAAGATGGGCACCTACGGCCTGGTCCGCGTCGCGCTCCCGCTCGCCCCCGGCGGCGCGCAGGTCTGGGCGCCGTGGCTCGGCCTCCTCGCCGTCATCGGGATCGTCTACGGCGCGCTCGCCTGCCTCGCCCAGCGCGACCTCAAACGGATGATCGCCTACTCGTCCGTCGGGCACATGGGGTTCGTCCTGCTCGGCATCGCCACCCTCACCCCGGTCGGCGTCAACGCCGCCCTCTTCGGCAACATCGCGCACGGCCTCATCACCGGCCTGCTGTTCTTCCTCGTCGGCTCGATCAAGGAACGCTGGGGCACCGCCGACATGAACGCCCTCGGCGGCGGCATGCTCGGCACGTCCCCGCGGCTGGCCTCCATCCTCACCTTCGCGTCCGTCGCGTCCCTCGGGCTCCCCGGCCTCGCCGGCTTCTGGGGCGAGGTCCTCGCCCTGATCGGCGCGTACCGCCCGCACGCCGACCTGCCCCGCGAGACCTTCGTGACGTTCATGGCCGTCGCCGCGCTCGGCACCGTCCTGACCGCCGCCTACTTCCTGCGGATGCTCGCGAGGCTCACCCACGGGCCGTCCGACGGCGTCGCCGTCCCCCGCGGCCCGGTCGCGTCGGTCTCCCTCCAGGAGTACGCCGCCTGGGCGCCGCTGATCGCGCTGACGCTGCTGGTCGGCCTCTGGCCGAAGACCCTGCTGGACGTGACCACGGGTCCGGTCCGCGCGCTGCTCGGAGGCGGCTGATGATCCAGGACATCGACTACGCGGCGGTCGCGCCGCCGCTGATCCTCGCCGTCGCCGCGATCGGGCTGCTGCTCGCCGACGCCTTCGACGCGCCCCGCCGCGTCCTGTCCCTGCTGTCCGGCGGGTCCCTCGCCGCCGCGCTCGCCGCGGTGATCGCACTGGCCCCCGGGGACCGCCGCGCCACCTTCTGCCTGCCGGACGGCCTGCGCTCCGGCGGCCCCGCCTCCTGCTCCTACGTCGCGGACGACTTCACCCTGCTGTTCCAGGGGATCATCCTCGGCGCCGCCGTCATCGTCGTCCTGCTGTCCCTCCAGGAGATCACCGACTCGAAGATCCCGGTGGGGGAGTACCACTTCTTGCTGCTCGCCGCCGTCATCGGCGCCCTCACCCTGGTCGCGGCCCGCGACCTCGTCCTCCTCGTCGTCGCGCTGGAGACCCTCTCCCTCCCGGTGTTCGCGCTGGCCGCGCTGCGCCGCTACGACGGGACGTCCTCCGAGGCCGCGCTGAAGCTGTTCCTCGTCTCCGTCGTGTCCACCGCGGTCATGCTGTTCGGCATCAGCCTCGTGTACGGCGCGACCGGCGCCATGCACCTCGACCGCATCGCGCCCGCCCTCGCCCGGCTCCCCGCCGACCTCGACCCCGTCGCCGCGCTGGGCTCCGTCCTCGTCCTCGCCGGGTTCGCGTTCAAGGTCGCAGCCGTCCCGTTCCACTTCTGGGCGCCGGACGTCTACCAGGGGTCCCCGCTGCCCGTCGCCGCGTTCCTCGCCGTGGTCTCCAAGGCCGCCGGGTTCGCCGGGCTCGCGATCGTCCTCGCCCTGGGCCTGCCCGCCTACGGGCACGTGTGGGGCCCCGTCGTCGCCGTCCTGGCCGCCCTCACCATGACCCTCGGGAACCTCGCCGCCCTCCGCCAGCGGACCGCGATCCGCCTGCTGGCCTGGTCGTCGGTCGCCCAGTCGGGCTACATGCTCGCGCCCCTCGCGGTCGGCTCGCACCGCCTCCCCGAGGCCGTCGCCGCCACCACCGCCTACGTCGCCCTCTACGCCGTCATGAACATCGGCGCGTTCGCCGTCGTGATCGGCTTCCACCGCCGCGGCGCCGCCACCGGACGCTGGGACACCCTCGACGACTACCGCGGCCTCGCCCACCGCAGCCCCGCCGTGGCCACCGCCCTGGCCTTCTTCCTCATCTGCCTCGCCGGCCTGCCCCCCGGCGTCATGGGGCTGTTCGCGAAGGTCGTCGTGTTCCGCGCCACCCTCGCCGGCGGCGTCACCTGGCTCGCCGTCGTGATGGCGATCAACACCGTGATCGGGCTCTACTACTACCTCGCCTGGGCGGTCCGCCTCTTCACCCCCTCCGCCACCAGCGAGGACTACGACGCGGCGCCGAGCCTCGGCGTCCGCGCCGCCATCACCGCGGCGGCCGCGGGCGCGGTCGTGCTGTCCGTCGCGCCCCAGATCGTCCTGCAGACGGTCGGGAACGCCACGTAACCGGGGAAACGTTTGGGAACGTTCCCCCAGGTCAAACCGTTGATGTTCATGCCGGAGTCGACGGGGAGGCAACGCAGGTGCGGTTCAACGGCGTCAAGACGGCAGCATTGATCGCTGCGCTGTCGGCATTGGTGCTGGTCGCCGGCTGGACGTTCGGCGGCGGCACCGGTCTGGCGATCGCGCTGGTCATCGCCCTCGGAACCAACGGCGTCGCCTACTTCTTCAGCGACCGCATCGCGCTCCGCTCGATGCGCGCCCACCCGGTCGGCGAGGTCGAGGCGCCGGTGCTGTACCGGCTCGTCCGGGAACTGGCGACCTCGGCCCGCCAGCCCATGCCGCGCCTCTACGTCTCCGAGACCCGCCAGCCCAACGCGTTCGCGACCGGCCGCAACCCGCGCAACGCCGCCGTCTGCTGCACCCGCGGGATCCTCCAGATGCTGGACGAGCGCGAACTGCGCGCCGTCCTCGGCCACGAGCTGTCCCACGTCTACAGCCGCGACATCCTCATCTCCTCCGTCGCCGCCGCCATCGCCACGGTCATCACGTACCTGTCCCACCTGGCGATCTTCCTGCCGATCGGCCGCTCCGAGGACGACGACGGCCCCGGCGTCCTCGGCGCCCTCCTGATGCTGATCCTCGGCCCCGTCGCCGCCGCCGTCGTCCAGATGGCCATCAGCCGGACCCGCGAGTACTCCGCCGACGCCGCGGGCGCCCGCCTCACCGGCGACCCCCTCGCCCTGGCCTCCGCCCTCCGCAAGATCGACGCCGGCACCCGCGCGCTGCCGCTGCCGCAGGACCCCGAGCTCGCCACCACCAGCTCCCTGATGATCGCCAACCCGTTCCAGGGCGCCGGCATCGGCAAGCTCTTCTCCACCCACCCGCCGACCGCCGACCGCATCGCCCGCCTGGAACGCATGGCCGGCCGCCGCTAGATTCGCCCGAACCACTCCGGACGCCGCCGCGTCATAACCAACAAGAGCGCGCCGGCCACTTCTGCGGGGGATGGGGCCGGCGCGCTCCCCTCGTCCTACCGGTAGTTCACGAACTGCAGCGCGACGTCGAGGTCCTTGCCCTTCAACAGGGTGATGACCTGCTGGAGGTCGTCCTTCTTCTTCGAGCTGACCCGCAGCTCGTCCCCCTGCACCTGGGCCTTCACACCCTTGGGCCCCTCGTCCCGGATGATCTTGCCGATCTTCTTCGCGTCCTCCTGGGCGATGCCCTCCTTCAGGCCCACGCCCAGCTTGTACACCTTGCCCGACAGCTTCGGCTCACCCGCGTCGATCGCCTTCAGCGAGATCCCCCGCTTGACGAGCTTGTCCTTCAGCACGTCCAGCACGGCGTTCGCCCGCTCCTCGGTGTTCGCCTGGATCTCGATCGACTCCCCGGACCACTTGATCCCCGCGTCCACGTTCCGGAAGTCGAACCGGTTCGCCACCTCCTTGGCGGCCTGGTTCAACGCGTTGTCGACCTCCTGCCGGTCGAGCTTCGACACGATGTCAAACGACGAGTCGGCCATCGCCCACACATCCCCTCAGCAGCAGCATCACGATCTACAGAGCGTATCGACTCCCCACGCCCCGCACGCCCCGCCTCGATGTCACACCCACCCCGATGGTCCGCTATCCTTTCCAGCGAAACACCACGGCGGGTTGCCCGAGTGGCCAATGGGAGCGGACTGTAAATCCGTCGGCTTAGCCTACGCAGGTTCGAACCCTGCACCCGCCACACCACGTGAAACAGCCTCTGACCAGTGCAAACGGTCAGAGGCTGTTCGCGTTCCAAGATCCCCCCGCATGCAGCCAGACGCCACCAGATGCAGCGGTACGTCACTGGTCCCGGAATATACGCGGAATGAGTCCGAGCACGTTCCCGCAGGTCGGCCCAGGAACGGCGAAGGGGCCCCGGAATGAACCGGAGCCCCGACAGCGTAGGCGGGATCAGTCATCGAGCGCATCGTCGATTCGCTGGTTCGCACGGTCGTGCTGGCCGAGGATGCACTTGGCGTAGACCTGCAACAGAACCTTGACGCTGTGCCCAGCGCGTTCGGCGACCTCGGTTGCCGGAACACCGGAGTTGAGCCAGAGCGACACCCCCGCGTGGCGCAGGTCGTAGGGCCGCCGCGCCAGGGGAGAGGCGACCTGTTCGGGGGGCAGGGCCAGAGCCCGAGTCGCGGCCCACACATCGCCGTAGGCGGTAGAGCCGACGACCCCGCCCCGCTCAGTTTGGAACATCCGCCCATCGTCAGCCGTCCCAAACTCGGCGATGTGCTCCCGGAGGATCTCCACCAGGACCGGAGGGATCGGAACCGTTCGAACCTCGGCCGCCGGACGGAGCTTGAGCCCGCGCTGCTCGTGAGTCCTCCCGCTGTCCGTCCAGCGCGCCCCCGTCTCAGGCAGCGAGCGAGTCAGGACCAGACGACCCCAGCCAGTTTCCGGAAGATGGCAATCACCCTTGAGCAGCGCCACCGCCTCAGCCGGACGAAGCGCCGCGTAGTACATGCACGCGAACAGCGCACGCAGCCGCCGGCCCCGCCCCCGCTTGCCCACATAGGTGACCGCAGTCAGGCATTCCCGCATCAGCCGAGGCCCGATCACGACGCGCCAGTCCACCTCTTCGGCGATCTTGGGCGGAGTCCACTTGACCTTGTCGATCGGGTTCCGGTCGAACTCCTCCAGCTCTACCGCGTACTCGAAGGCGTTGTAGAGGACCGCCCGCTTACGCGCCACCGTCGCAGCCGCCGCCGGTTTGCCGTCCAGCTTCAGCGAGAGCGCGTCGAGCGCAGCCCGAACGTTGGCAGGCTTGGCGACGTCCGGCATGTCCAGGGACGCCTTCTCCAGCCACGAGAGCGCCTCAGCGATCCCCACCGGCCGAGGCTTCTCCCGATCCTGCGGAGCCAGGTAGTACGCCCTCAGCGCCCGCCGCAGAACCGCCGGATCAGGCGACTCGGGAGCATCCTCCCGCACGAGCACAGTCGACACCGTCGCGATGGTCTCAGTGAGCCCGTCACGGCTCTTGGGGGCAGCACCCGGCCACTTCATGTCGATGTAGGCCCGGCTGAACTCCAGCCAGGTACGTGCAGGCGTCTCCGCATCGCCCGGCAACAGGGACAGCGGCAAGCCCGAATCGACGTCGAACTCTTCGCCCCGCTTCGCAGCCTGCCGCAGGTCAGACAGAAAGTTCTTCGCTTGTGAGGTACGCGGGAACGTCTGCGATCTCTCCCGCCCGGCCACCGTCCACCGCACCGTGTACGAGATGACCTTGCCCGCGTTGCTCGACTTGGGACCGCCTCTGTTCGGGCGGATCTCCCAGAACTTGACCCTGTAGGAAGTCCTCACGCTGCCTCCTGAAGTGTGCCAAGCCAGCGCGTCAGCTCACTACGCCAGATACGAAGCTCGTTGTTCGGGAGCCGGAGCGCCTCCGGAGCCTTCCCGATCTCCCGCCAGCGGTAGAAGGTGCGTTCGGACACGCCTCCGAGTTCTTCGAGGACCTGAGGGACGGTCAGGAGTTCATCGCGCCGAGTGCTCACGCTGCCTCCGCAGTTGCCGGAAGTTCGGGGGTGTCGTTCTGTGTCGCGGCGTCGAGCTGGCGGCGCCGTTGGATGCGTTCGTTGATCAGGTGCAGGAGTCGCGCTTCGGTCGGCTTGACGTCGGGATCGGCCGGTCCTGCGCGTTCCCAGACGTGCACGGCGTTGGGGTCGGCCGGGTTGAGCACGGGGACGCCAGCCTCAGCGAGCCGCGCCAGGACCCACGCTTTGCGGTCGGCTTTGTGGTCGGCGAGGGTCTTGCCGGACCACTTGCGGGAGACCAGGACGCGGCGTCCGCCGTAGCCGAGGTGTTCGCGGCGGTGGGCTTTGCCCTTGCAGAAGCCGGGGGCCATGCCTTCCCGCGGATTCTTGGGCTGGATGCCGTAGCGCAGCCAGTTCGCGCAGGTGGGTGAGCACGGCTCATAGCGGAGCGCTTCGGCCATCCGGTCGACGTGTTCACGCTGCGCCGGGGTCTCGGCGTGGTGGCATTCGGCGACGCCCTTGACGAGGTATTTGGTGAGGTAGCCGATGAGCTTGCGGGATTGGGGTGAGTCGGGCATGACGCCTTGTGCGTCGATCTGCCGCCCGAACTTCACCACGTGGAGCGGTTTGGCGTCGTCGTCCAGGCCGAGCGCGTCGAGCGCCTCATCCCACGTCGGAAGCACTTCCCCGGTCGCGGGATCGAGGTAGCCGCCGCCGTTCTCGCCTGCTACGTCGTCCCAGACCGGCAGGTGATCCCCCTCGAAGACCACGCGATCGGTCGAGGGCCACCACACCTGGTGATAGGTGGCCGCCACGACCTGACGCAGTTCGGCGCGGGAGATGGTTCCGCGAATGGCCATGTGCAGGTGGGGCGCATGCCGTCGTTGGGGTTCGACGGTGGCGAAGTACTGGACGTCGTAGCCGACGAACCGGCGCAGGTTCTGCACGAACCGATCGACCAGCTTGGAGAAGTGGAGCGCGTCCCGCGCGGCCCGCGTGTAGTCGTAGCCGTTCGGGTCGACGGGTGTCCCGTCCGCGCGCACCCGCCCGTAGGAGTCCAGCGTGAGCGTGAGGAAGATCGAGGGCCGGAACGTCTTGCCGTCCTTGCCCCGGTAGACCTTGCCGAGGGTGCGGGAGTCGACCGGACGCCGGGGAAGGTC
Organism: Actinomadura verrucosospora; assembly: GCF_039540335.1. Lineage (NCBI taxonomy): Bacteria > Bacillati > Actinomycetota > Actinomycetes > Streptosporangiales > Thermomonosporaceae > Actinomadura > Actinomadura verrucosospora. Next base: position 81,458 of record NZ_BAABEV010000016.1, read on the forward strand.
GGGGGCGTCCTGCCGCCGCCGCGTGGAACGGGTCCGCCGGCCTTTGCTCTCCTCACCCGACTTAAGGGCGCCACGAACCCCGGTTCGTTCTAGCTCGTTGTCCAGGTCACGGACCACGGCATCCCAGAACCCGACGTCTTCCCCCTCCGCCGAACCCTCCTCGGCCGCCTTGTCACGGGCCGCCGCCGCTTGCGCCCGCAACTCCATCCACGCGCGTTGCTCGTCGTCAGGGTCGGCGCGCGTGATGACCGGTTCTTCGGTGAGGTGCCAGCCTTGGGAGCACTGCACGGCCCGGAGCTTGCGCTTGCGCTCAGCGCACGACGGGCACACCGAGGCCAGGGTGTGACCGCACGGCACGTAGACGACTTCGGCCGCGCCGGTGTTGAGGTCCACGCGCCGCATCGGGACGGGTCGTATGCAGACGCCGTGTTCGACCGCGACAGCTTCCAACACGCCCCGCGCCAGGGGAGGCAGGGTCTTGACCACCGCGCCCGTCTCCGAGCCCTCAGCCGCCGGAGCCGACTCCGAAGGCGAACCGTCGAGGGTCATTTGCACCGTCACGCCGCCTCCACATCGGGGAGGGCGAGCGTGACCATGTCCCGGATGTCGTCATCGGAGACGAAGGCCGCTCGGACCCGGACAGGGTCGGGGGTGGTCTCCAGCCGGATGAACCCGACCCCCGCGCCGATCTCAGGGATGGACGAGATCTGATCAGCGAGCGCGCCACGGTCGCGGGCCCCGTCACCGAGGACCATGTCGACCTGTTCGTCTTCGTCCAGGCGCAGGGCGATGCGGTCGGGGAACAGGTTGCGCAGGTTGTTGACCTCTTTGCGCGCGTCCTGCTGCGCGCCGATCACGCAGTATCCGACCGACCGGCCCTGACTGGTCAGCACGGCCAGCGCCGACTCGGCCCGCTTGCGCAGATCACGCTCAGGGCAGTACGCCGTCAGGAACGCCAGCTCATCGACCACGATGACCCGGAACGGGTGCTCACGCGAGGCCGTGAACGATCGGGTGACGCCCGCGAACCGTTCAGCGCGAGCGTTCATGTCCTGCGCAGCGGCCTCCAGCAGGTCGACCATGCCGCCCTTGGGATCGTCGCTGTAGCGCCCGTACCGCTCGAACAGCGGACGCCCAAAGCTCAGTTCCATGCGCTTGGGGTCTACGGCCCAGACCTCCACCAGCCCGGCGAGCATGAGCGGCAGCAGCGCGCGGATGGTCGACCAGATCACCGAGCCCTTGCCCGCGCCCGTCGCACCCGCGATCAGAACGTGAGTTCCGAGCAGGCGCAGCCGCCAGGGCGAGCCGTCCTCTTGCCGTCCGATCTCCACCCCGGACAGATCCACCGCCGACGCGTCGGGGACCGGAAGCGCGGGGATGGGGACGGCGAGGGTGTCACGGCGGACGAACTCCAGCCACACCCGTCCCGGACGGTCCCCGACCCGGACCCGGACCAGGGCAGCGCCGAACCCGTGCGCCAGGTTGGGAGTGGCGTTCTCCCAGGCGTCGGGCGCCTGCCCTTTGAGCATCTTCACCAGGACGCGGTCGGACGTCGGACCGCAGCGGACCCGCACGAGGGAAGGCAGGTACTCGCGACCCTTGTGGACTTTGGTCAGGCCCGCCGTGACGAGGACGGGTTGCCAGTTCCGCCGGTACACCGTGACGAGTCGCCACCGGGCCAGGGCGGGACGACCCACCCACCGGACGAAGGACGGACGGTCCGCCAGCACCCACGCGGACAGGCCCAGGACGGCGAGGGCCAGGACCACGACGGGGACCGTCCACCCGTACCGGTAGCCGAGCCAGCCCAGGCCGGACAGGACCGAGACGGGGACGATGTTGCGGACCAGGAAGACGACCGTCCGGACGAGGACGCGGACGATGTTGACCAGCAGGACGAGGCCCTCGGGCATGTGCCACACCGGAGGCGCCCACTTCGGAGCCGCGAACGGGTCACGCTGCGCCTCTACGGCGACGTTCTCACTAGGGCCGAGCTTGCGAAACTCCCATGCCATGATGGGTCTCACCTCTTCTATGCGCTGTTCAGGGAGAGGGGAAAGCGGGGCGGCCGGAGGTACCAGCTCCAGCCGCCCCACCTGCTTTTCAGGCAGCCGACTCGTCCGGCATCGAAGCGACGTTGAGGGCGTGGAGCCGCTCCACCTCGGCCGCGTACCGCCCGAACAACTCCGCCAGACGGCGCGCGGTCACCAGGTCTTCGGCGGTCGGGGATTCGGGGTTGGTCGGCGTGATGGTCACGTTCGCGCCAGCGTGAATGAACGCAATCTGCGCGCGGTGACCGCCGTCCGAGCAGTAGACCGACATCTGCCGATCCGGGATCAGGTGGACCGAGATAGCCGAGGTGCCGTCCGGGTCCACCCTCACCGTCGTGAAGCTGTAGGAGGTCTCCATCACGCCGCCTTTCCCTTGCCCGAGGACCGGCCCGAGGAGGGACGACGCCCCGACCGGTACAGCCGCTCCACCTCCACCGCATACGCCGCAGCCTGAACCGCCAGGCCCCGCGCGAACTCCACATCACCCGCGCTCACACGCTCCGGGAGGGTCAGGGTGACCAGCACCCGACCGGCCGAGACCGTGAACAGCGGCGTACGCGCCCGGAACGGCTTGAACTCCACCGACGCCCCGGCATCGATCGGCAGCGACAGCGCCGACATGCGTCCCCCCGCCATCAGGCAGCGTCCTTCGCGGCCGCGCCGTTGTCCTTGGTGGAACGGCCGCCCTTGAAGTTGGCCGGGAGGACCGCCGACGCCTTCAGCGAGTAGGCCAGCCGCCCGGTACCGGAGTTGACGTACGGCGTGACCGCCAGCCCCTCGAACTCCACCGGCACGAACGGGAACCCCGCCGGAGCCTCCGGGACGATCGGCTGAACCGGCGCGGTCAGCTTCACCTTGAACGTCCCCTTGGACTCGGGGTCGCCGTCGACCACTTCCACCGCCCACACCAGCTCACCGGTGTCCTTGTCCCGCGCCTGAACGAAGTTCTCCTTCGTGGAAGCGTCGAAGTCGCGGACCGCTTCCACACCGCCCTTGACGAACGCGCCGAGGGGGAACATGTCCCCGAACGCGACCTTGAACGGACCCTTGACCGCCATCGCGGCTACCTCCAGACGTTCACCCGACCGCTTGTCCGGACGAGTGCATGCCTAGAAAGTACCTCAGCCACTCGACCGGACAACCTTCACAGCGAGTGACCTGCGTCACATTGCAAGTATCGGGAGGTCAGGGAGGTTGAGTCATTCAGGGACGCTATAGACGTCTTCCAGCTCATGCAGCGATCCGGGCATCACGACCTCGGCGACGAACCGCACCGCGTCCGAGGCGTCATGCAGTCCGGCCAGCACCGAAAGCACCGGCTCAGACTTCTTGATCTGCAAGAGGGAGGGTTCGTCCCCTGCGGGAAGCCGCGCGGTCATCCGCTCGGAGATGTGATCGATGCGTAGGCCCTTGACGGTGCGCAGGTGTGCCCGCAGCCCCACCGGAAGCGCCGCATCCTTGTCCAGGTCGGTGCCGTACACCAGCTCTTGCGGGAACCAGCACGTCACCACCTCCGAGGCGACACCGTCCCGGACGGTCACCCAACGCCGCGCCACCACACGCCCGACGTCCCCACCCAGCAGGCCAGCGACCGCATTGGGCGCACGCACTGAGCCGACGTCGACCAGCGTGACCCCGGCCGCGGTTTCGGGTTGGTCCAGCACCGCCAGGCCCGGACGAGAAGGCCGCGCCGACGAGGCGGGCCGGCCTTTGACGAACGAGCCGCGCCCGTGCTCGCGGCTGATCCATCCGTCCTGCTGGAGCATCTGGAGCGCTCGCACCACGGTGGTACGCCCTACCGCGAACTCCCGCACGAGCTGAGATTCCGAGGGCAGCAGGGTGCCGGGCGCGTAGTCCCCATTCTCGATCCGGCGGCGCAACTCCAGCACCACCCGCGCGTACTTGGGGGGCTCGAACTCCAAACCCGACATGACGACCACCTGACGACTCTGGCGCTTGACCACATAAGCGCACCTGACCGCAGCGTAACGCCCGTACGCAGCCGCGTCACGGCTACCGGGCCGCCCCAACCCGCACTAATCGCGCCGCAACGCCGCGCAGTGGGGGGAGGCCGACGGGCGGGAAGCTCACACCCGCCTTGGGACAGAGAACCCCTCGGCGAGCAACGCCGCATGCACCTCGTTGACTCCCCGCGCGCCCATCAAGCGCACCTCGTGCAGATCATGCGACCACAGCAAATCCAGCAGGTCACCCACCGTCTTGGCGGTGCAGTTCCGATCGTTGCGCAGCGCGTTGCGGACCCTGGTCGACAACTGGAGGCACGCCAGCGGACAAGCCCGGGATAGCTGCCCGCCTTCGTGCCTGTGCGTACCAAAGCCCCCGTCGAGGGGAGTAGCAGGCAGCCCGGACAGCCGCCGCGCCTCCACCAGCAGGGCCAGCAGATCACCGACCGTCCACACCCCCAGGCACGTGACCGGACATTCAAGCCCGATGCCGTCATGCCCTACCGCATGCGTCCCGCCACTGCTCGGCCCGCTCGTCACCTCGGCCACGGCCAGCCCCGCGCGGTGACGATTGCCTCCCGCAGCTCGCTCGGCCCTGCGGCCTCCACCAGGCGCAGCCCACCGCGGACCCGGACCATGGCCCACCATGCCTCAGTGGACAGGCCGTACCAGGCGACCACCCCAGAGAACTCCCGTTCAATCTGCGCCGCCACCGGCCGCCGACTGATCTCCGGCGACATCGACGCCGCTGCCGCCCATGACACGCCCATCACTCGCACCCGCCCGACGCCCCATCCGGCGAGCTGGCGAAGGGGACGGCCAGCACCCGCGCGATCCGCTCACCCGCGAACGCGGTGTTGGCCGCCGGGCACAGCGGTTCCAACTCCGAGAGCGCACGGCGGTCCGGCCCCGACCAGACCCACCACCACCACAACGCGCCCCGGTGAGTGCGGCACACCACCTCCTGCCGCAGTCCCGGACTCAGCGCCCGCGCCCGAGGATCCCCCGCGCCCGGTTCACCGGCCGGGTTGCACGCCCGCACCGCGCCATGGTCGATCACCTCGGCCGCCAGGCCCCGCCGCTCCAGGTCGGCCACCAGCGCCACAGCAGCCGACTGCCGCACTACGTCAGCCGCCCACGTCCTCACCTGATCGCCCACAGCCACCACCTCCACAGGAAGAAGAGAGCGGGACCGGCGAACGACGGCCCAGGGGCGCACCACCACCCCCGGCAGGCATGACCGCACCGCGCCGGGCGATCGCACCCGTATCCGCCTGACCGCCGCCGCCGGCCCCGCAGCTTTCTGGACTACGCCGCGCGCTCCTCACTCACCGGCTCACACGACCGACACGGCTTGCGGTTCACCGGCGGCCCTGAACCGCCCGGCAGCCCCACCAGGACCGCCCGCCGAGGATGGACGAACTTCCACCCCCGACCACCACAGTACCCGCAGTCCGGCTTGCCCGCATCTTGCTGCTGCGTCATGCCGCACACGATCCGCCACAGGCCCAGCTCGGGCCCATCCCCAGGCGGTATCTCAGAGTGGGATATACGCTCGGCAAGGTCTGGTCACACGGAGGGGAGATGGCATGCCGAGACGGGCATCAGACCCGATCGTCATCCCCGATGAACTGTGGGAACGCCCGCAGATGATCCAGGCCCTGAATGCCCGCGACATCGGGACTGTCTTCCATCTCCTGCGCCAGTACGCAGGCGCAACTCAGACCCAGATCGCGATCGCTTGCACCCTGACCCAAGGCAGAGTCAGCGAGCACATGAAGCCGGGCGGGCGCCGCGTCACCGAGCTGGACGTGTTCGAGCGCATCGCCGACGGCCTCCAGATGCCCGACACCGCCCGCATGGCTCTTGGTCTCGCACCACGAACCCACCCCGGCGTACCGGCCCCCAGGACTCCCGAACCACAGGCCCGCACGGGCATCGTGGTCACCGACCCCAGACCGACCGAGGCCGACCCGTCCGACCCGGCCACCACAACGGACCTCTCCCGGCTGACGCGATGGCTGACGACCAGCGACACGGCAGACGAGACGATCGAGAGCCTTGCCCGCTCAGCCACGTCACTCGCCACTGCTCACACCCGCGTCCCTGCGAAAAGCCTGCTGTCCCAGGTGCTTCGCCTTCACCGCCGCACGCAAGACCTGTTGGAAGGCAGTCGGCCCCGCCCCCGCCACACCCGCGAGCTACTTCGCATTGACGCCGATCTCCTCGCACACGCAGCCGTGATCTTCGGTGACGTCAACCTCGACCACCACGCCGAGCAGTACGCAGCCGCCGCCCTCATGCTCGCCCGAGAAGCCGGCACCAACGAGGCGTTCGCCTGGTACGCCCAAGCCAAAACGGCCCGATGGCAAGACCGCCTCATCGAAGCAGCCGACTTCGCCCGGCAAGGCTACGAAGCCAGCCCGCCCACACCGATGAAGACGCAACTCGCCTGGTACGAGGCCAACGCCGCCGCCCTCCTCGGCGACCAGACCAGAGCCCGCCAATCCGTCAAGCGAGCCGAGCAGTCCGCCGAGACCATCGACGACAGCCCCACCGACCGCTCAGTCTGGTCATTCCCCACCGAGCGCCGCGCCCTCTTCGCGCTATCGGTGGCCACCCGGACCGGCGATCCGGATGGAGCTCTAGAAGCCGCCGAGATGGCCGACACCGCATGGGCAGCAGGCGCACCCGTCGCCCCAGCGCTATGGGCCCAAATCCGTGTCGGCACCGGAGTAGCCCACCTACTCAAAGGCGACCTCGAAGGCACCGCCGAACAACTAGCGCAGCTGCTCACACTCGACCCCGGCATGCGCCTGACCACCGTCACGCGCTACGTCGCCGACCTCGACCGCCGACTCAGCCACCCCCGCTACCGAGACACCTCGCTAGCCGTCCAACTCAGAGCGCAAATCCGCGACTTCAACGCCGCCGCCCTGACCGACGACCCCGACATGGAGCGCTCATGAGCCCCCTGCCCACACGCATGGTCAACCGTTGGCAGAACCGCCAGGAACCCGGCCCTGGACAGGGAACGCTCTATTGGCACATCCTCGTAGGCGACCACCCCGAAGCCCGCGACCTCGCCAACACCGCTCAGAAGCGACTCGCAGGCTTCCACGGCCTCCACATGACACCAACCGAGTGGCTCCACATCACCACTCTCGTGGCCGGCCCCACCGAAGAGATCACCACCGACCAACAACACGAGATGCTCTCCACCGCATCCGAACTACTCGCCGCACTCCCACCCGTCACCGTGACACTCAGTCGAATCCTCTACCATCCCGAGGCAATCGCCGTCGCAGTCCAGCCCACCGCATCCTTGAGACAGATCCGCAATGCCATCCAGACGGCCACAGGCGAAGTGACCGGCCGCGAAGGCTACACCGAGGGCCCCACCCAGTGGACCCCGCATATGACCCTCGCCTACAGCGAAACCGAGCAACCTGCCGAACCACTCATCACCGCACTTGGCCGAGAGCTACCCATTTGCGAAGTCACGATTAAGGAAGTGAATCTAGTCGATCAACGGGGCCCTGAACGCCTCTGGAAATGGTGTCCTATCGGTAGTGTCCACACTGGACGCCACTAGAGATTCCTGTCAGGGCTTGAAATTCCAAGACTTTTTCTAGCGTTGTGGACGGCGCTTCTAACTCTGTCCCCGTATTTGACTATTGCTTGCGACTCTCTCTTGCTCATCCATGTTTGGGGCGAAATCCCACAGGTGTTCAACATGCATACGCGTACAACTGAATAAACTGATTCGGAAAGGAAAAATAGATCCGAACCAGTAAAAGGAGAGGGTCCAGCTCCTAGGTGAGTCAATTCATTGCGTACCTTAGAGATGGTCTCAGCCCATCGACCTTCTTGGTCAATCAATGTTCGCGTGGCAGGCCTAGATCGTTGAGCTAGTTGCCTAAGTCTTTTAGAAAGTGGCGCATCGTTCCCATAGCCGAGACGGCTCTGGAGCCATTTCTTGTGCTCATCGGGGGTGATGCGCTCATAGTCCGCCAGAAGTCGCTCGAATTCGGCTTGGTCCATATATGAGCCACCCTGGGTGCTCCGATGGTAAGCTTCGGCGGCAAAGGCGACGTTAAGAAATCTATTTTCCGCGTAAATTCGATCCGTATTTCGGACGCTCATTAGGGAATTTAGAGGTCGCTCAAAGGCGCCAGTCTCATCAAGCCAGCTTGCTATAGAGCTCGTACCTCCGAGTTCCGAGTACGTAAGAAGCATGCTATCGGGAGTCAAATTCTTGCGCTCTTCGATGGGTTTATAGCGTAGTCGAGGAGCCCTAAATTCGATGCGTTGCGGCGATCCAGAACTATCGCCTGACAGCATCGTTGAATGTATATCGGGGCGACAAAATATGACTTTGTCTGTATCTGCCGGCGAGTCGATGCATAGAGTTAGAAGGTCCTGCACTCTGCCCACATCGGTCAATATGTCATCGCAGTGAACAAGTTCATTATACTCTATCCGGATGAATGGCTGCTGAATGATTTCGGCTTTAGATAGTTGAGTCTTGCGGGACCAGGATTGACCAAGTGACACGCGGCCACGAGAGAACTCCGAAATCTCTTCCGGGGGATGAGTGTAAGAAATGCTGAATGAGTTTGATTGGTCAGTGGATTCCTGAACATGAATACCGGTTCTTCCGGTCCATTCGGCAAGATGGCTAACGTTAATGCAAACTTGCTGAAAGTTTAGCTCTTGGTCCTTAAATATGTGACCTATGAACATGCGATTGGCTGCAAATCGACTTTCGCTCACGCCGGAGTACTTGCGGTATACGCCGTTTGAGAAGCATCCGTCAAGCGTGATCGGATCAGAGCCGATCCAGCCGTGGATTTGGAATTGGTCAAAAGATCTGAACTTTGCGTGGGCAAATTCACCGACGAGGTTTAGTCTTACTTTGCCAGTCGGCGAGAACGTTAGACGTCCAGAAAGCTTGTCTTCTGGACTATCGGGAAGCCAAAAAACTCCGGGCGAATCTATCTCTTGCACGGTACTGATCCATAGGTTTGGCCGAGGCTGGTACGGTCATTTTCGCAGATCCCGGCTTCGCCCGGATCTGATGGTCAGCATAGTTGGTGACTGCAGACTCCGCTGGAAAAGTTGTGGTCCTAGTCCGGTCATTGCCGAATTGGGCTGTTTGGGATCAAGGGGCGGCGGCGCTCGGGCCGCTGCGCGGCCCCGCGCCAGGCCGCCCGGAGCGTGCGGCGTGGGCGCCGGTCACCGGACGGCCGCGCCGGGCCGCGCGCCGTGCCACGCCCGCCGGCCCCGCCCCGACCGCTCACCGCAAGGGCGCGCCGCCGCCCTGCCCAGTCGACGCTGAAGCCTCCAAGCCCGTTCGGCGACGAGGGCCAGGGCGTGAGTCTGCTCGACCGGTTCGGCGCGAGCACCAGGGCGTGACCGTGGTCGAGCGCCGTTGGAGTCGTCGGGGGAGTTGCCGGAAGATCGGTTGAGCGTGCGCTACTGGGGAACCCCGTGGTTCCCCAGACCCCTCCTGGAGCCGGAGGGCACTCCCGCGCGATTCTGTCTGTCACGGGTTGCGCGCCGTTCGCGCGGGAGCACCCTCCGGACCGGTTCGGTCGTCGGTCAGGGAGGGGAGTGGTGCGGATGTCCGTCGATGACACCCCAAGCGCAAAGGTTTCAAGATCCGGAAAATGCGCGGAATCACATCCGCTCCCAAGATGGAAGCTGGCAGATTCTTCGCAGGTCAGAGGGTGTGCACCTCGGTAATCTGTGACGCACTGTAAATCCGTCGGCTTAGCCTACGCAGGTTCGAACCCTGCACCCGCCACACCAGTGATAACAGCCTCTGACCAGGCGTAACACGGTCAGGGGCTGTTCTCGTTGTGTCCGGCTGTCTCTGATCGTTAACGGGCCTCTACGGGTGGCTGTGCCGAATACGTGCCGAAGTTCTAAGGGCTCTTTGGCCTGGTCGCCTCGCTGATTCGGCGCATGGCGTCCTCCTCTTGGCCCGCCACGCACTTGGCATAGACGCGCAGCAGGACGGCGACGCTATGCCCGGCCCACTCGGCCACCTGAGCCGGGGGCACACCAGCGCCCAGCCACGTCGAGACGGCGGCATGCCGCAGGGCGTACGGAGTCTCAGCGAGAGGCGAGGCGGCCTCACGCTCGCTCAGCGCGCTTGCCCTCGCCTTGCGCCAGGCCCCGAGGTACGTCCGGTCAGTCATGATCCCGCCGCGCGGCCCGACGAACAGCCGGCCACCGGCCGGGATGTTGAACGCCTTCACGTGGTGGCGCAGCAGCGTGACGAGCTCCGGGTGAATCGGCACGGTTCGGGTCTCGCCGGGCGCCCGATGCTTGAGAGGCTGCCGGTCCCGCGGCTTCCCGCTGTTCGTCCACCGCGAGCCGCTCCGCGGTTCGGCGTGCGTCAACCGCATCTCGCCCCAGCCGTCATCCGGCAGGCTCACGAGGTGATCCCGTCGCAGGTCCACCGCTTCCTCAGGCCGCAGCGCGGCGTAGTACATGACGCCGAAGAAGGCCACCATGCGCTCACCGCGCTTGCCCTGCACCCGGACGGCATCGAGGAGCCGCCGCGCCTGGTCGGGATTGGCGACCACCCGAAGGTCAAGCGTCTGCGCCACGCGTGGCCGAGTCCACCGCACCAGGGTCAGCGGGTTGACCGGGATGACGCGCCGCTCACAGGCGTACTCCATGGCGTTGTTGAACGTCGCGCGCTTGCGTGTGGCCGTGCTGCCCGCCGCCGGAGTCCCGTCCTGCCGACGACTCAGCCGGTCGAGGACTTGCCGGGCGAGCTGGGGCCCCTGCCGGTCGGGCCCGAAGTCGCTCATGTCGACCGTATTCCGCTCCAGCCACCGGACAGCCGAGGCCAGGTGTTCCGGCGGTTCGGTCTCGCCGTTCTGCAGACGTCCGCTGTACGCCCACGCCCGCAGAGCCTCACGCAACAGGCCGCCCGCCGGAGCGCCCTTGCCCGTGGTCAAGAGAGCCTCTGTCGCGTCCGTGAGCGCCTCAGCGATGCCCCGCCGATGGTTGGGGGAGGCGTACGGCCACTTGGCCGCGCAGTAGTCGAGGGAGAACGTGAACCAGGTGAGCGCCTTCTCTTCTCGCTCCCAGGAGAGGGGGCGGCCGGTCTTCACGGCGAACGCCTCACCCTTTCGGGCAGCCGTGAGGAGGGACGAGCGGAAGCTGTCAGCCTGCGCCGAGTTCCGGAACGGCTCTTTCCAAGTCTTCCGAGCGACCTTCCACCGCACGGTGTAGGTCGTGACGCGCTTGCCCTTGTAGACATCGGTTTTGTAGACCCGGACGTCGTACGTGATGTCATCCATCAGGCGGCGTCCTCGCAGGCCGACAGCCAGCGGTCGAGGTCCCGCCGGCGGATGCGAAGGCTGCCGTTCGGCAGGACGATGCAGAGGGGCGCGCGTCCCTTCTGACGCCAGTCATAGAAGGTCGACCGGGAGATCTGAAGTTCAGCACAGACCTCCGGAACGGTGAGCGTGTCGCGGGACGCGGACGTGGCCACGTGATGCCTCTCCATGGAGTCAGGAGCCAGACGGGTCGAGGTGAGGGAGCGGCTTGCCGGTGAGTGCGGCGGTGAGGAGTGCTTCGCCGGGTGTCATGCCTTGGCCGAGGTAGCGCCAGTGGGCGACGACGAGGACCTGGTCGTCGTCGAAGGGGAGGCGTCCGGTGGTGGGTTCGTCGTGTTGGTGCTGGTTGTGGTCGATGCGGGCTTGGCGGAGTGCGCCGAGGGTGGTGGAGTAGCGGCGGGATTTGGTGGAGAAGTGGCCGCGGAAGCCGAGCATGTGGGCCCACTCCGCCAGCCGCAGCCCGGCGAACTCCTCGACGGCGCCCAGCCGGAGACACTCGGCGATGAGTCGCCGTGCGTGGCTGCTGACGGGTAGGTCGGTCAGTTCGTCGGTGGGTCGGATGCGGCGGTCGAGGGTGCCGACGCATTCGGCGGCTTTGGTGGCGTACTTGGCGATGTAGCCCGCCACGGCGGTGTCGGTGAGTTCCCCTGTGGTGGTGATCGGTCGGACGTCGATCTGTGAGCCCCACGAGTGCGTCAGGGCTGGGACACCGCCCGCCGCCGGAGTGGAGACGGTGACCGCGCCCGCCGCATGGTCGACGGCCGCTTCGAGGAGGTCGAGGGTTGCCCAGGCGGGCGGTTGGACGTCAGGGCCGCCGGGGCCGTCCAGCCGAATCACGGCGTGGAAGTGGACCAGGCCGCGCCGTTGATATTCGGCGACTTTGGCGAACGACACCGTGAGGGCGTCCCGCAGGTCGGCGACTCGCAGGCCCGCCGATCGGGCGACGTAGCGGCGGAAGGCCAGGGCGAACCGGCGCCACAGTTCAGGCGCGTGCGCGTTCCAGAGCACCGCGCCGGCGTAGTCGAAGCAGTCCGGGCAGATCGGTTGCCCGAGGCGCGGGTCTGCGTCGCCGTGCCGGACGGTGCAGGAGACCGGCCGCCCGTGCGGACACGTCCCGCCGTCGCGGCGGGGGCGGCAGGCGACCACGCCGCCGGCCTTGCTGGTGCGGCGGGAGTGGACGGGCCCGAACGAGGGCGCGGTGAGGGTCACGAACGCCGCCGGATGCTGGGTGACGGTGTCTGGAACGCCCTTGCCGCCGACCAGGCCCGCTCGGACGAGTTGGTAGGTGTCCGCGCGGTAGATCTCGGCGCACGCCGGGCACCGGGACGCACGCCGGGTTTTGCACGCCACCCGGAGTGTGCCGCCGGGTTCTTGGGCGGTGGAGTAGTGGCGGAGGATCTCGCCGGTTTGGGGGTCCAGGTGGGTGACACGGCCGCGGAGGTGGACGGGCTGGGCGCATCCTCCGGTGGAGTGTGCGCGTGCCGCCCATCGGCGGAAGTCGCGGCGGTTGAACCGCGTGGCCATGTCCCGCGCGGCGATCTCGGAGACGTGTGGAGCAGCTTGCGGCACGATGGACGGGTCTCCCTATCCGTTCAGATGGCTAGTGGGGACGGGCCCCCGGCGCGGCTCTCTTGCTTGGCGGCTTGTGGCCGCGCCGGGGGCGGAGCTAGAACGCCGAGACGAGCAGCGAGAGCGCGTCGGCGAGCAGGGCCAGGCCCTGAATGAGGGCGCGTACGGCGTGCGCGGCGGATTCGGGCTGACGGACGACGAACAGGCCCAGGACCAGCCAGAAGCAGCCGAAGGCGCAGCGGCGCAGGAACATGGCGGGTGCCCCTTCTGTCAGGTGTGGCCGTGGCCGTTGCAGTCGGGGCAAGTGGACCCGTCGGAGGCGACCCCGCCCCCGCCGCACGTTCCGCACTTCCACCCGCACACGCACCAGCGGTGACGAGGTGGCCGAGCGCGCATCAGGCCGCCCGCCCCTGGTCGCCGTTGTTCTGGTCGGGGTCGAGGCGGATGTTGTCGCGGTAGCTGATGTGGGCGTGGTGCTCGTCCATCTGTCGGGCGGGGATGTGGACCATTTGGTAGGTGATGCGGCCGAAGGTCTTGGAGGCGATGTAGTGGCCGCCGTGGGGGCGGTCGTCGGTGACTTCGGTGTTCAGGAGCGCGGCGACCTGGTCGACTGCGGCAACCGCTGCGGCATCGTCTCCGGTGCGGGTGTAGACGTTGTAGTCCCCGCCGTACTCCTTGACCGGAACGGCCGGGTTGGCCTCCAGGAAGTCGGCCAGGGCGCGAAGGCCGGCGATGGTCTGGTGGCGGGCGAACAGATCGCCGGGCACGACGGAGGACGGCTGGCCGGTCACGTTGGTGTGGGTGGTCATGGTGGGTTCCTCCAGCGGGTCAGGAGACGGGTGCGGTTGCGTGGGGCTGTTCGGTGCGGAGTTGGCGGAGCAGGTCTGAGGCGAGTTGGTTGGAGACGCCGAGCCGGGCGCGCAGCGCGTCACGGGTGATCGGCCGCCCGTGCCGGCTTTCGTGCTCGGAGGCGACACGGCGTGCGAAGTCGACCAACGGGGCGGCCGGAGCGGGATCGGGCGAGGGCACCGCGGTTTCCTCGGTGGCCGGGGCCGGGGCCGGGACCGGGACGGGGATAGAGGTCTGTCCGTCCTGCTCGTCGCGGTCACCGTCGCGGGGTTCGTCCTGAGCAGCGGGGACGGCTGCGGCGACGGTGGGGCGTTCGTCCTCCCACACCACCCACGGGGACGGCGGTGAGGACGAGCCGGACGAGGACGAGACGACCGGGGCCGGGTCGGGACGGCCGAAGGACTCGGGGACGGGCGAGGTGTGAGCCGCCGTCCGGGTGCCGGCCTTTCGGCGCTCCAGCATGGAGACCGCAACCAGGAATGCGCCCGCCGGAGTGCCCGCTGTGATCCAGCCCCACACCGACGGGTCGGCTTGGGCGAGGTTGGCAGCGAGCGACAGCAGGATTCCGCCGACCAGGACCACGGTCGGCCACGACAGCCGCCCCGCTTCCCGCCCGGTGCTCTTGTCCCGCTGGCGTTCCCCGGCCGCCATGACGCATGTCAGGTCGATGCAGACCGCGATGGCCCAGGCCATCCACCCGCCTTGACCATGCTCGGTCGCCGTGTCGCGGATGTGGGTGAACGACCCGGCCGCCGCGATCCCGGCCAGCACCACCACCGGTCCCGAATCGGCCACCGCGCCGAAGAGACGGCGACTCATGCGGCCCGCCGGTCGGTGAGGAGGTCGAGCAGGGCGACCAGTTCGGGGTCACAGCGATGGAGGTCGGTCCAGTCGTCGGCTTGCGCCGGGGACGAGGAGGCGAACGAGTCGGCGCACTGCTGGCACCGGGCGACGTGCAGTGAGCGGAACTCGTCCCACTCGACTCCGACCGGCCACACGTCCCAGGACGACACCGACGCCACTCGGGACGAGGGCGAGGACGGGGATGAGGGGGACGGGACGGCGACGAACCGCGGACGGGGACGAAGGGGACGGACGCGGGCGACCATCGGGCAGCCTCCAGGGACGGGTTTCGGGCATAGGGCGGTAGGGACGTGGCGTGATCAGGGCTCACGCCGAGCCGGAAGGTGAAGTAGGAGAGGTGTCTACGCGGCGGGGCGAACGACCGGGGCGGAGCCGACGAGGGTCTCCCAGTCCGGGGTCAGGTGCGCGTAGTCGCGCGCGGCTTGTTCGGCCTCGTGTTCGGGGACGTAGACCGACCGGGCGCGGTGCCATGAGCCGTCTTGGCCGGCGACGATGCACACGCCTGGGGTTTCGGCGGGGATGACGCGGGCGGCGTCCAGGGCGGCGGGGTCGAGGTCGCCGAGCGCCATGTTCGCCGTCTCCGGGTCGTTGACGTGGTGGCACACGCGCCCCGACAGTTGGGCGCGTAGCGCGGTGACGCCGGGGCCGAGGTCGGAGCCGACGCGTTGCCCGCACACGACCAGGTAGACCGCGAACGCCCGGCCGAGCTGAGCCACCCGCAGCAGCGCGGTAGCAGTCTTGGCCACCTCGTCCTTTTCGCTCTTGTCGGCCATGAGGAACAGTTCGGCGACCTCGTCCACCAGGACCACGACGGGCACCGGCCGCAGATCCTCCGGCAGCGTCCACACGTTCCGCGCCCCATGCGCCCGGCAGAGCGCCATGCGGTTCTCGACCTCGCCCACCAGATCGACCAGCAGATCCACCGACTCCTTGCGCGTGGTCGCCAGCGCCGAAAGTCGAGGCGCGTACGGGGTGAACTCGACCCCGCCCTTGAGGTCGAAGCCCACCAGGGCGACCGGTTGCGGAGCCAATCCCTTGAGCAGGGCATTGGCCAGGTTCGACTTCCCCGATTGGGTCGCGCCGACGTTGAGCCAGTGCGGCACCGCGCGGAAGTCGATCACCCAATCCCGGCCGTTCTCCAGCTTCCCGGGACGCACGGTCAGCAGCTCACCGGTCTCCGGTTCGGTGACCACCTCGACCAGCGGGTCACGCATCGTCGCCCACAGGGTGACGCGACCGGGCCGGACGTCGACCACCCGGACCGAGTGGACGCGCCAGGCGTGCGCGATCCCCTCCGCGGCTTTCTCGTAGTCGGCGGGGACTTGCCCGTCGTGCAGGCGCAGCCGCATCCGCCACCCGAGCCGGGTAGGCCGCAGGAGACCGAGGCGGGGCGAGCGCTCGACGTCGACCCGCCGCACCCGCCGCTTGTGCTCGACCACCGTCGCCGCAGAGCGGGAGGCAGGCCCGACGACCGGGACGGCGTCGAGGGTGAGGCGGAATCGCCGCCGGTTACGGGTGAGCTTGCACCCGGAGGCGACGTGATGCCACGTCAGGTAGACCAGCACCGCACGGGCCGGGAAGCCAACGCCGTACCAGAATGACACCGGGTGATACCGGCGCCAGGCCCAGAGCCCGGCCGCCGCAGCGGCCAGGACCCCGAGCACCAGAAGCGAGTCAGTCATGACGGCGACCCGTTCAGGCCACGCCCGCCGGAGCGGACGAGTCCGACGCCGGAACCGCCGACACCGGGGCGATCCGCTCAGCCCGGTAGGCCACGCCCCACCGTTTCTCACCCCCGAGAACCGCCTCCCAGGGGAACGCGACCAGCCCGACCGGCGCGACGACCTCCCCGAGCGTGATCGACTGGTCCCCGGTCACCGCGACGTTGAGCAGGTCAACCCGCCCCATCGCGTCGGCAGCCGACAGCCCGACCGTGAACACCGTCTGACCGTTGCGGTCCGTCTTCACCTCCCCCGTGTCCTGGTTGACCAGCTTCGGGCGCGGCGGCGAGACGCACACGAACGTCAGCGCTGACACGTCCACCGGAATGTTCCGCAAGAGCTTCTCCTGTCGTCCACCCCCCTAGACATTCCCATCCGACCCGATCCGCGAGCGGACTGTCTAGGGGGGTACACGTAGAACATAGGCGAGGTAACGGGCGACTGTCTAGGGGGGTCTACAAGGTCGTTCGAAGTTCAGTCTTGGACGGTCCAGTAGACGGCACTGGCATCGTCGGATGCCTTGCCGCGGGGCCACCGAGTCCCGTCCAGGTCGGTCGACTCGATCTCGCGTGTCTGTGCGATCAGTCCTCGCGGCCCGTCCTTGCGGAGGACGCCGAGCAAGTCCGCCCAGCCCATCAGTCCGAAGTGGTCGACCAGCCGGCTAGCGCCGTCACTCAGCAGCGCGACCGCCGCCAGCTCGGCGAGTGGTATCGACCCGGTCAGCGCCTCGTGTGCCGCCTCCGGCTTGGTGCTCGCCACCCAGAAGCCGCCGGGCTGGTTGCGGTACGAGGCGAGCTGCTCGACCCGAGTCCGCAGGCGTCTCGCGTGCTCATCACTGCCAACAGCGCAGCGCCCGCCCGTTTCGTCCAACCGTGCGATCACGTCGGCGAGCCGATCGTCGCTGATGGCGGTCGGCGCCTGGTCGAGGCGATCGAGGACGAGAACGGAGTCCGAGAGCACCAGGTGTTCAAGGTGCCCGTCATGGACCCTTGCGAGCGCCACGGTTGCCGAGGGCGAGCCCGGGTGGCCGAGATCGCACGATGTCGCATGCAGCGTGTTAACGCGGTCGATGCTCACCGCGAGCGCCTCGTCCAGGCCCACGCCGACGTCACCAGCGGAAGCCAGTAGCAGCCCGCCGAGGTTGCGCGCGTACCAGGCGACCGAATGCATACATCCCGACTCGACACCGGCGGGAGAGCCGGCACCGTCGACCACGAGTAGCAGCCCAGGCGCCGCCGCCGCGAAGTCCTCGTTGTCCCGCTCAGGGTGCCCCGGTTCGCTGGCGATCAGCACGCGCATATGTTCCTCGTCAGGTCGAGCCCTCGTCGTGCCGGTAGATCGGGGTCAGCAACTCCGTCCGCACCGGCTCATGGGTGTCCGCGGTGTACTCGGTGCCGACCACGACCGAGAACCGTTCGTTGCCGACCTGCCCCCACAGGCTCCCGATATCCGTGGTCAGCAGATGGACCACACCGAGCGACCCCTCAGGATGGATACCGGCGATGGCCAGGAAGCTTCCCTTGCCGTCCGGTCGAGGCAGCCGCCCCAGATAGCCCACGTCATAGTTCCGCGCCGGACGGTCTTCCTGTCCGGACCGGTGCCCCTCGCCGGTCCGAGTGTCGCGAAGCAGCCACCCGACCTCATCCCGCTCCCACTCAAGAACGGGATCCTTGCTGTACGCCTCCTGCATCGCGGGGGACATCCGAGGCCCGCAGATCACCAGCATCCCGGACCGGTTGAGGTCGATCCCACCATCCAGCCCGACGTGATCGGACTTCACGGTCAGGTCGAACGTCCGCGCCAGATCTTCCAGCCGCTGCCCGGTCTTCAGGTCGTCCAGCGCGACATACGTCCGATCGCTCGCAGGGTCAGGACGCAGGGGAGTAACGACGGTGACCTCACCCGACCCCAGGAACGCGCCCTCAGGCGCCGGCCCCGTGTGCCGGATTTGATGGATACGCCCGCGGCTCAGCCCCGCCGCTTGCGCGATCTGCGCGTAGGACATCCCTTGCGCATGCAGGTCCTGAATCAGCCGCCGCCGTAGCCGCGCCAGTTCGGTGACCTCCTGTTGAGCCTCTGCCAAGCGCTCAGTCGCAGCCCGAAGCAGTTCGTACGGGTCATCGATCTGCGCGATGCGCTCCAACTCGCCTGGCATGACACCCCCTCCGGCATCCACCAGGGAGTCTAGGACTCTAGACAAGGTGCCGGAAAGCTCACGCCCCGTTGAGGAGCTCACAGTGCGCAGACGCCGCCGACGGCGCGGTATCGGCGGACCGCTCACACCGCCGCGCCGACGACGTCCGCCCAGACCCGCCGCCCGACCCGAACATGTTCGCTGCCCCATGCTTTGGAGACCGCGTCGACGAGGAATAGCCCCCGTCCGGACACGGCATCCGGGCCGCTCGGTTCGTCGTTAACCGTCGGTTGCGTCTGGGCTCCCATGTCGACCACGGCCACCCGGACATGCCCGCCGTGCAACTCCAGTTCGAGGACGAAGTTGCCGTCGTCTTCCCCGCTGGCCGTGTGTTCCACGGCGTTCGTGCAGAGCTCACTCACGACCAGTTCGACCAGCCCGGCAACCTCGTCCGGGACACGGTCCGCGATGAAGGCCCGCCCGAAGGCTCTCGCCTCACTGATCGATTCGGGTCGGCCCGCGAACAGCCGGGACAAGCGCGTCACGTCGATCACCACCCGCGCGTCTAGGGGGCTGAACACCCCGGGGGACACGCAGCGTATGACAGGTCTAGGGGGCTATTCAATACGCTCAGTGAATAGAGCGCAGAACTATCCGCAGATCATCGGCCGCCCGGTCCACCAGCGCCCGAGCCTCGTCCCCGAACACGGCCGCCCGCTCGAACCCCTCGAAGATCTCCACGTACGCCCGCACCTCGTCCTCATCGGTCAAGGTCAGCTCACGCGTGAACGTCTCCACCGACACCGCCGAATCGTCGTACACCGAGAACCCATGCAGCGGCACACGCGACACCGCCGTCCCAGGCACGATCCCGAGCCGCACGTTCGCCCGCCCCGATACCTCCGCCAGGTGGGCGAGCTGCCCCGCCATGCACTCACCCGACCCCGGCCACGTCCGCAAGACGGCCTCAGCAACCAGGACCACGAACCGGCCGCCCTCGTCACCCAGCACCGAGACGCCGGCGACGGCCGCCCCGATCGCAGCTGCATACTCCGCCGTCCACAACAGCCGAGGCATCACCACAGGCTCAAACGCCCGGACAACCCGAGCCCCCGCAAGAAGCTCCACACCGGCCCCGCTCCGGAACGACACCCCCGCGTCAACCCGACGGGACGTCTCCGAGTACGCCTCACGCACCAGACCCAGCAGCCGCTCAGCCTCAGCCGGCCCCACCTCCAGAGCGCCGACCAACCGGGCAACAACCTCCGGATCAGAAACCCGCCGCCCCGTCTCCACCCGAGACACCGTCGGCTGAGGAACCCCAGCCCGAGCCGCCAGGCCAACCCCGGACAACCCCGCCGAGGTCCGAAGCCGCCGCAACTCCCGCCCGATCTCCTGTAGCCGCTCAGCACCCATAACCGAGCGTTCTACCACCCAAGAGCCCCGACCAAGGCCCAGGCGACGAGACGAGCAACCCCACCAACCAAACCCGCAGGTCAGCAGCTATGAGACCTTGCCAAATGAGGACTTTCTCTACGTCTTCAAGGGCGCCCGCTCCGCGGCCGCCGCGCGACTCGCTGGCAGACGGGCTGCGGGCTCTTCGGCCCGGACCCGTCTGCCACGGCCGCGCTGGTCACAAGCTCGGCAGCGTCCTCTAGGGCCGCGTCAGGGTAGCTTCTGAGAGCATGTGATGACCGCCTGGAGGTGCCCCCCGATGCAGAACTTGTCAGCGGCACCGTCTACTGTGCCATCGCTGGGAACATGGATCCGTGGTGACCGCCGCGCCTACGTGACTCCGATACCCAGATTCATCAGACTGAGGGGCTGCTAGCCCGGTAGAAGGAGATGAAAAGTGCACCTGGCTCCTGAGGCTAATAACGCGAAGCCCGTCATTTCAAGGAACCTGTCGACGGTCAGCGTCACCAGCCTAGAGGACTGGGAACAGCTCCTCGCCCCTCCCGTCTCGGAGGTCGTCATCGGAGACGCCCGCAGTACCGGCCTAAAGGACAACTCAGTCGACCTGATCGTTACCTCGCCTCCGTACTGGAAGAAGCGAGACTATGGGCACGAGGATCAGATCGGGCAAGAGTCAACACCGCAGGCGTACGTTGAGTCGATGATGCAGTGTCTGGACGAGTGGAAGCGCGTGCTCCGCCCCACTGGCTCAATCTTCCTTAACGTCGGCGACACTTATCATAACCGGTCGCTAATGGGCATACCTGGGCTGCTAGAGTTCGATGCTGTACAGCGAGGGTGGCTAATCCGCAACAGGATTATTTGGACCAAGGACGGCGGTATGCCGGAACCCGCAAAGAACCGTCTAGCGAACCGCCACGAGTACATTATTCATCTCGCTCTGAAGCCGAATTACTATTACGATTTGGTTCGCTACGCGGAATATATGGGCAATGGCGCCAACCCTGGCGACGTGTGGCATGTGAGCCCCGAACGAAACATGGGTACTCACCTCGCTCCATATCCGCAGGAGTTGGTCCGTCGCGCCGTCATGCTTGGTTGCCCACCACAAGTATGCGCGACCTGCAACAAGCCTCGGAACCGGGTCTTTGAGCGGACACGCGAACTCGATCCTTCACGCCCGCAGGCGAAGCGGGCGATGGAACTCGCTGAGGCGGCCGGGCTCACCGATCAGCACATTCGAGCGATCCAAGCAACCGGTGTTTCTGACGTCGGGAAGGCCACCAAGTTTCAAAACGGCACAGGCCGTAACTCTATTGAGGTGCAGCGCCTAGCCGCCGAGGCAAAGGTCGCGCTCGGAGGTTATTTCCGAGAGTTCACTTTCGCGAAAAAAGTGACCACTGGCTGGACCGATTGTGGTCACGGAACTCCCACGCGTGGGGTAGTACTCGACCCGTTCATGGGAACCGGAACGACGTTGAAGACCGCAGTCGATATGGGACGAGATGCGATTGGCGTTGACCTGGTACCTCTCATGCCAGAGGCGGAGGTTCCGGCGAAGGCGGAGAAAACAAAGGCGCCTGTGAAGCGATCAGCCCGCTGATTTGCTTAGCCATTTCATTCATCTCAGCTTCAAGATTGCTGGCACCGAGGTCGACTCGATACTGAGCGACGATTGTTGAACCGATACGGCCAGCTATATAGAGCCCCTTCTTTGATTCGCTGCGGCGAGGGTGAATAGTCATAGTGACGGGGCTGCGGTAGCGGTGTCCGTAAAGGACGACTTGTTCAACCTCCGAGCGATCGGCGTAGCCTTTGACGTTGGAGTACTTCACGTCCGCGATCAAGGGGTGCGCGCCATCGTTCATGCGGAAGACGATGTCTGGGTTGGCATCGGGCTCTTTTCCCGACACGGCAGGCTTCTCGTGGACCGGCAGGGTTGTCCTTTCGGTATCAGTTAGAGCTTCATACAACTTTGCCTTTCCCGGCTCTCGATTGCCATCGAGAACGGACAGAGTCGGGTAGGCGCTGAAATTCTCTTGAAGACTTATTCGCACGAATTCTTCGAAGAGATTCTCGGTCTTCACTAGCAATGTTGGCATGCTAACGCGGCCCTTGTCCACGTCAAGACTAATGCCACGTTTAGTCAGGATTGCAACGGCAAGTTCGAGTGCCGGCCGGTAATACGCACGGGTCTCCGGCAAAGGTACGGTGCCCCGAACCTGAGGGTCGTCCAAGCTGAACGCATGCGACTCAAAGCTTACGTCGTTCAGGAGACGCATGGCCTCCGCCAGGCGGGCGATCCTCTCGCGGATACCTTTCTCGCGGGGAGCGTTGACATACCGGCTGTGGAGCAATGCCACAGCGCTCTTCAGACATCGATTGGGCGGATTATCGGCGGTGCGCTCAAACCATGAGTACTCCGCCTTGTGGTTGATCCCTTGCGACGCATATCTAAGCACCGACCCAGTCATGTTGATGCGGCCGTGTGGATAAGACCCAGCCTCAGTACGGCGGCGATATGTCCGGAGCAGCCCATTGAGGCTGATGGTGTCTAGGGCAGCGAGAAGACCATCCGCCATGACATCAAGCAACCAGTCGTTCCACTGGTTAGTGGCCTCGTAGTCGCGGAGAGCCGACAGCATGGTCGGTACATAGCCGCAGACCGCCACCATATGGGTGAGGTTGCGGAGCGGAAACCGTGGGCGAACCTGGATGGCGATGCGTTCGGTTAGGGGGATGAGTCCTGAGTAACCCTTCGCGGACAGACGAAGGCCGCCGTCCACGAAGTCAGCCTCAACGTATTTGTTCAGTACCTGAGGCGTGAGCAGGAGGCGCCCATCCGGTCCGAGTACGTCCGCGGATGAGACGTCGATCGGCCCGTACTCCTTACAGGGAATGACAACGCGGTTGGGTCCGGTGAACCAGTTCAAGGGGGCGGTTGTCATCTTGTTTCAGCGACGTCTGAAGTCGACGCCTCTTGATTTCCCGGTCCTGTAAAAATAGCCTCCCAGCCATTGAAGATCTCGGTACGGGTGTCCGGGTCGTACCTGAAGGCTCTGTCCACATGATATTTCAATTGGTAGTCCCATACTTCTCTAAGGGTCTCCGAATCCACCACGTCAACGAAGTACGCGTGACCAACAGCTGCGGCTGGGTTTTGAGCAGCACGGGCATTGATCTTGCTAAACCAGCCTAGAAGGCGTCGCTGGACAATATCGTCTAGAAAGCCGTTGCGATCGAGTATCTCCTCCAGCAGTTCACGGCTCGGCGGCAGGTCGATCTTGGCGAACCGACGTTCGAACGCGGCGTCGACCTCGTCCACGCCACGGTCGAGAGGGTTCATCGTGGCGATCAGGTACAGATTAAGAGGGATGGAGCATTGCTCACCCGATGGGAGCAGAAAGGTCTGGCCACGCTTCGAGCGCTCGATGTACGTGAGGGCCTCGCCGAAGACCCGGCCGACATCGGCGCGAGACAGTTCGTCAACGACGATCACATAGTTGGTATCAGGGTGATTGTTGGCTTCGCGGACCAAGCGAAGGAATACACCATCACGCCGCTCGAATCCGCTAGCGTCTCTCTTTGGTCGGTAACCTTCCATAAAATCCTCGAATTGATACGAGGCATGGAATTGTATATCTGCTCGGCGGCCATCATCGCTGTTAGTGATCTTGTCTGCTACCTGCCCCGCGAGCCATGACTTACCCGTGCCCGGCGGCCCAGAAAGGATTACGCCACCGAAGCGCCTGAGGAGCTTGAGAATAGTTCTCAGGCGTGGATCGTCGGATCTCAATGCAGGAGCATCTGGGGCGCTCGATCCATGTGATGTCTGAGCGCGGTGTGCGTACCCGATGTCCAGGTCATCGGCGGACAACTCTCGTACGTCTTTCTCGATGGTCACGTCAGCCATTGGAGCCCCTCTTGTTTGACGCATTGGCGTCGCTGGCGGAAGGATCGAAGGGCTCGAACCAGTCGCCTGAAAGTTGCTGTGGCTCGATGTCCTCGAAGAGGACATTGAAATCCGTGCCTTGTTCGAAGGCAAGTTCCTTCCTGAAGGCGCTAATCAGTTCGTCATAACCTCCTTTTCCTTCGAATATAAATCCATAGTTGCGCAGGTAATAAACTGCCAGCGCCCATGCTGGGATTCTCTTTTCCTTTAGGAGGCGGGTGAAGGCTTCGTGAACGTGATCTGAGGGCAGTTCGTAGTTGTTGCCGTCAGCGGTAAGCATAAAGCGTGAGGTTACTCGCATCGACCTTGGTGCATAACTGCCAGCAAGGTTCTTGTTGTACCAGTAGCCCGACTCATCCTTTCGGTTGACTGAACTAAATGGACGATAATGCGGCTTTGTTGGCGGGCCGCCAGGCATCTTGAGGAGATCGCTGACATCCTTCCAGTCCGGATGAAGATCGGTCAGCGAGCCCGAGGTGACTGCCAACTTGCGCAGGTGAAGATAGGCCGGGAAGTGTTCATGAATGAGTTGTGCTTTCAGTGCACTGATCCCCGCCTTGACCGTCCGCACCGTGAGCACATGCAAGTTCTGCCCATCTACCATCCGCCGTCTCTCCTGCTCCGGCAGGCCACTGGTCCCCAACGGGGACTCCTCTCCCGACTCCGCCACGCACGCCAACGTACCGAAGACCCGGCCGTCCGTGCCGATCCGCATCTGAAGCAAGTGGGCGACGCTGTATCGACCGCGGCCTGAAGTTGGGCATCTGGCCTGTGTAAGCGCAGGTCGGGAAGGCTAAGGGGCTAGCTACGTACTTTAGGTTCGCTGCGGGGAGAGATCAAGAATCCGTCCGCCAAGAGCGCGGGACCGTCGAGGTGGCGCTCGTCGAGTGCGTGCCGAGGCATAGCGGCAGGGGAAGCGGCAGGTCGGGCAGGCCAGGCAAGTTCCACGGGGGACTGTGAATCCTCTGCTCGTAATCCCTAGTCGGTTGTTGATCGTGCGCGAAGCGGGGGCCTCGCGGCCCCCAGCCCCCCGCGGGCCGGAGGGCACGCCCGCGCGAAGCTGCCTGTCACACCGTCCCGCCGTTCGCGCGGGCGCACCCCCCGGGTCGGCTGGCCGTGCTATCCCCGCAGCGGCTTGGACCGGGCAGCAGTTCATTGGTTGATCGACTAAGATTTCGAATCCGGGACGACCAGGCACGGAGGCGCACCGTTGGAGTCCGGTGATCTGAGCTCATGGGTCAGTACGGGGATAGCTGTGGGAGCGGCTGTAGTCGCAAGTTGGCAGGGGTGGTCTTCTCGTGTTCAGGCGCGGATCGCACGGCAGACTTTCCAGGATGCCCGCCAAGCGCGAGACGAAGCTGCTACCCCGGTGTTCTCGGTAAGTGATGAGCGGTGGACCTGGGGCGAGATTCAGGAGCGGTTTGTAACTGCGACCATCACGATGGACCAGGGGCCGCCCCTATCAAGCCTTAAACTGCAGGTTGCTGGTTCTGACGTTCGCTGCTTGGCCTCTGGCACTGATAGTTACGAATCTGAGGGGCGCGAGAAGCGGTTCACATCTGTGGTGCCGGGTAAGCAGATTGAACTAATCGTCCAGATGGAGCATGAAAGCCCCTCCTCCTCTTTTGAGTTGGAACTCACCTTTGACTGTGTCGAGGAGAGTGGGCACAAGCGGCGATGGGTTGTCCGTCGCATCATTACTGCACATGAGGCACGACAGCCTGATAGGCCGCAGCTAGGTCGGAGACGCCCTCACGTCAACTGAATTGCGTGTCCTGGTTCTGGGCCCGGCCGGCTGCAGGAGGTATGGCTACGAAGACTGCATGCGGCGTTCAGGGCCTGTGCCGAATCCGGGTCGAAGTTCGGGCGTGAGGCCAGAAAACCGCAGGTCAGGTGAGTTGGGCGGTGGGACTGTAAATCCGTCGGCTTAGCCTACGCAGGTTCGAACCCTGCACCCGCCACCACCACGTAGAACGGCCCCTGACCAGCTAGAACGCTGTCAGGGGCCGTTCTCGTTGTTCCCGGTAGCTCCCCGCTCCTACCGGCCATTGCCGGGTGTTCACGGAACACGGCCGTCCGAGCGTCCTCTAGTCGACGTCCTCGACCGCGTTGTCGCCCGGGCCCGTGTGAGGAGGCACCTTCGGCTTCCACTGCGAGCAGTAGGTGTGGAGCGAGTCGAAACGCCCGGTGTAGGCCGCGTACAGCGTGGCGTTCCGCACGCGGAGGATGTTCTCGTCCTGCTGGCGCAGTGCCTGGACGGTGAGGTTGTGGCTGCCCACGTACAGGCCGGACGACGTGCCCTTACTGATCTGCATGAACTTCTCGTGCATCCACGAGATGTTGTTCACCGGCCCGCAGTACCTGACGCCGCCCTCGATGTAGGAGCTGTACGCGAGCTTGTTGACCGCCGCGTAGATCAGCTCCGCCCCACCGTCCTCATAGGCGATGTCCCCGGTGAGCACTCGGACCGTACAGCCGCGCTTCCCAGCATCGATGAGCGCGTTGGCCACCGCCATCCGGACGACCCTGACGTTCGCCACGTTGATGACGTCGTCGCTGGCACTGCGCGAGCACCTCGCCGCCTTCACGTCCGCCACGACCGGATCGTTGGACGCACTCGTGCGCGCTTTCCCGGCGGCCTCCCTCCGAGGGAACGTGTAGACCTGATACTTCCCGCCGGACGGCTTGTACACGTGACTCGATCCGTAGTTGTCGAGCCGCCCCGACCTGTTCGCGAGACGGTACATGTCGTCGAAATATCTGCTGTAGAACCTGTACAGCCCGGCGTCCCGCACCGTGATGGCACTTTCGTACGAGGTCCACTCGTGCAGATTGGCGGACGCCACGTAAACGACGTTCCGCGCGACGCCTCCCCCCTTCTTCGCGACCTTGTCGATCGTCATGAACTTGTTGTGCATCCGCGAGTAGTTGTCGCCGACCTTCCGGTTGGCGGCGCATCCGCGAGTGGATATGTAGCGCCCGCTCTGCTTCGGGAACCCGCCGGCGCCGTCCGTGACCCGCCGCCCGCACGTCCGCACCGCATCGGGCGAGTCGGCGAACGCCGCCGTCAGCTCCCGGTACTGCGGCATGCCGATCTCGCTGCCGTTGATGACGACCCTGACCTTGACGCCCCGCCCCTTCGCCCTGCTGAGAGAGGTCACGATCTTGTTCTGGCTGAAGTAGTACAGCGGGAGCCGGATCGTCGCCCCGCTCGGCGCGGCGTCGATGAGGGCCTTGGCGTGATCGGAGATCACCGTGTTGTCGTCCTCGGTGAACTTCACATAGTCGTCCACCTGATCGAGAGCGATGGGAATCGCCTCATTCGGCGGATCGGCGTGCACCGGACCGGCCGGGAGCGCGGCACTCGCGAAAGCGAGCGCACCGAGAGCGACGGGCACCTTGAGGGGGAGCTTGCTGGACATCTTCAGCCTTCCGGTAGAGATCCGAGCCTCGCTGTTGGATGCCTTCTGACCGATGTCACATCCGCTGTCTTGCCGATGAGGCTAAAAACCCTCCGAACCCTCAACTAGGGCCCTAGGACCCTAGGACCGCACAGCGGGGACCCCAACCCGAACACCTCACGCCCAAACACCAGCGCTGCCACTGAGGCATCTGGCACAGGACGGCCAGAACGTCCCCGCGCAGCTCGCCGGTGTCAATGACCTCGCCGGTCCCCTCCCGGTCGTCCTGGCGGGCATCGCACTCCTAGCTGGTCTCCGTCCTTGAGAGCGTCCTCGATACGGCCGTTCCACATGTGCTCGTGGCCGTTGATGCACCCGGCGTAGACCCGTAGCAGGACGTCGACGCCGTGGCCGGCGCGGCGGGCGACCTCGAGCGCCGGGACGTCGGCGTTCAGGGCGAGCGTGACGTCGCTATGGCGGAGGTCGTAGGGCCGTCTGGCCAGGGGAGAGGCCACCTGTGTGGGCGTGAGCGCCATGCCGCGGGCGAGCTGCCAGACGCGCCCGTACACGCTCTCTGAAAGCGACCCACCACGCCCACCAGAGAACAGCCGCAATTCGCCGCTTGGCGTCGTCCTCCTGCCCGGTCATGGACTTGGCGTACACCCGCAGCAGGACGGCGTCGCTGCGCCCGGCCGACTCGGCCACCTGAGCCGACGGCACCCCGGCCCCACGCCATGTGGACACGGCGGCGTGTCGCCGGGCGTATGGCGTCTCGGCTTGGCGATCACGCGTAGGTCTAGCGTCGCGCCACGCGAGGGCAGGTCCAGTTGACCAGGGGCAGCGGGTTGATCGGCAGAATGCGCCGCTGGCAGGCGTGCTCCATGGCGTTGTTAAACGTCGCCCGCTTCCTGGTCGCCCTGCTGCCGGTGGCGCGTGGCCCGTCTTGCTTGCTGCTGAGTCGGTTGAGCACCTGGCGTGCGATCTGCGGGCTTTGCCGCTCCGGCGCCAGTTCCCGTAGGTCGAGCGTGTTCCGGTCCAGCCAGTGCAGCGCGGGGAGTAGATGCTCAGGCGGTTCGCCTCCCTTGCGGTGAAGTCTGCTGTACGCCTAGCCCGGAGGGGCCTCACGAAGGAGCGTCCCCGCCGGGGCACCCTTGGACGGGTGAGCACCACTTCTGTTGCGTCCGTCAGGGCCTTAGCGATGCCCTGCCGATGGTGGGGCGAGGCCTACGGCCACTTCGCGGTGCGGTAGTGACCGAGAAGGGGGATCAGGCGATCGTGTCCTCGCCGCGCTTCCCCGACACCAGGCGACCGGTCTTGAGGGTGAACGCTTTGCCCTTGCGCGCTGCACTGACCGGAGGGGACCTACCTCGGCAGTGATCAGGCGGCTTTGCCGTGGGCGAGGTAGAGCTTCATGTTGGTGAAGTCGAGGGTGACGTTGTAGGGCTTCCAGAAGCTGTGGGCGAAGTGGCCTATCGCGTCGATTCCTGATCCGTAGGGCCAGCCCACGTTGACCGGCATGTTCGGGTCGGCTTCGCAGTAGATGTCGTTGGCGACGGCGTCGCCGAGGCGGATCTCCTTCGGGTAGCAGGGGTAGGTGGTGGTCGGGTGGCTGTGGGCGAAGGTCTCGATGGGGCGGTCGTAGTCGGTGCGGACCCCCAACTGCTTGGCCACCTCCCCGGGCATGCCCACGGCGATCTCGCCGATTCCGCCGAAGTTGACGCCCATCACCCGCGGGCCGGAGCCGGCGATGCTGCCCGTGCTGCTGAGATCGTGGTCACGGGAGAGCCAGAGCGGCAGGGGCTTGGTGCCCGCCCGTGTGGCCTCGGCGACCGCTTCGGGGGTCGGTCGGCGCAGGATCAGTGAGCGGCCCGCGTAGTCGAAGGTGGTCAGCAGGTGGTAGAAGATCCACGTGCCGATCAGGCCGTCGTTGCCGGTGCTGACATCTCCGCCCGACTCCGTCGACGACCAGCCCACCGGGACGTTGCGCAGTTCGAGGCCGCCCAGGTTGAAGGAGTCCAGCACCCCGTAGTACACCCATATGGGGGTGCCTTCGAAGTCGGTCTTTTCCGCGTACACGGGGCTCAGGCCGGCTTCCTTGGCCGCCGACGCGGTCAGGCTCAGATTCGGGGCGCCGGTGTAGAAACTGAGCTTCTTCGGCGGTCCGCCGTTGACGGAGACCTCTACCAGCGGTTCCGGGTCCATCTGCCTCCATGGCACGCGGCCGATGTCGCCGTGAATCTGGTAGGCCTCGCCGCGGATCGCCGCGAACCATTTGGCGTATCCTTCCTCGCCGCCCGCTCGCCAACGGGGCACGGAGAGGGAGAATTTGTCCTGCCTGATGTAGCAGTCGCCCAGGAGCTGGTTGGTCTCCTTGTCGTCGGGCGCCAGTCTGAGGGCCATCGTGAGGTACTTCTCCGCGTCGGGGAACTTGTTGGCCAGTAGCCCGACGTAGCCGCGCTGGCGTGCAGCGTGCAGGTTCGTTGGGTCCTTCTTCAGGATCTCCTCGTACGCGCGGGCGGCCTCCTCGAACTTCCCAGCCTTGAACAACGCGTCCGCGTCACTGCCGTCGGCGTGCGCCCTAGCCGTCTTGCCGAGCAGCGGTGTGGCCGCGGCGGCACCGGCCACCACAGCCGCGCCCCGCAGAAGCGAACGCCGATCCCAGCTCCCGTCACCAGCCACGCCTTCTCCTCTTCCGTAATCACTTTCCGCCGAGCGCAATGCGCTCGGCGCAGACCGCTGTGGTCCAAGCCCCCACCCAAGACGGAAGAGCGTTGCGGTGGCATATGCGTTTTTCGATACGCCCGCGATACAACCGGTCCCCTTCGCAAATGGATGGAACGCGGTGCTGGAGGGATGAAACGGGTGATCGAAGCTGAAGATGCTCGAACTGCCGGCTGAGACGGCGATTGAGGCTGCACGCCGACAGTCCGCTGACAAAGGAACCCCCGGCACGGCGTGCCGGGGGTCCCGCTTGGCTGGACGGTCCGGCATGGTCACGCCGGGCCGCCCTTGAGATCAGCGAGCCCAGGCCTGGTCTTGCTGACTCCTTCGTGGAACCTCCGGCTGTGTGTGCCGGTCGCCTGAGCTAGGCGGCCGTCACTCGGTGTCGGAGGTCTTGGTGGTGCTGCCGGTGGAGGGGCCGCCCTTGAGGAAGTCCTCCAGGAGGCCGCCCGGCTTCGTGAGCGTGGCGACGGTGTCGGCGAGGGCGAGGAAGACGAGCGCGCGCATCACCGTCGGCATGACGGGACGCAGTTCCCGGGCCAGCTCGCCGCACACCTTCGCGGCCGTCGGGCTCTCGGCGACCAGAGGAGCCAGGGCCGCGAGGACTCGCAGCTTGTCCGCGACCTTCTCGGGGGTCATACCCGGAGCAGTCATGGTAGATCTCCTTTTAACGTGACACCTCGAGACTCTCTCGTGGTGCACTCACGACCGTCCGACCACGACGGCAACACGCAATGATCATGGCGTCGGCGTCGGTGCGGATCCCCTCCGAACGAGCGGATGCCGCCGTCCGGGCCCGGACGAGGTGGTCTTCTGAGACGCTGCCGATGTCCGAAGAAGTCAGGTGGTTCCCGTTGCTTGGAGGGGGCGGACGTGGCGTTGACTTCCGGCTGGTCTGTGGTGGGCGACCCGGCTGAGTTCGGCCCAGGGGAGGAGTTCCTGCTCGCGCGGGCGGCGACCAACCTCCCGCTGCTGATCGCGCTGTCCGCCTTCCGCCGCTCAGGTGGTGGAGGGACTCCGCCGCTGTTCGGATGGTGGACAGATCCTGGGGGGACGGTCGGTG
This sequence comes from Actinomadura verrucosospora, assembly GCF_039540335.1. NCBI lineage: Bacteria > Bacillati > Actinomycetota > Actinomycetes > Streptosporangiales > Thermomonosporaceae > Actinomadura > Actinomadura verrucosospora. The sequence continues at coordinate 112,524 of NZ_BAABEV010000016.1, forward strand.
GCGCGTTCGTCCGCCCCTCTTTCGGCCCGTTGCTTCTTGGCGACATGCCGGTGGAGGCCGCGGCTGCGCTGCCGGGGTATCTGGACGGCGCGCCCCATGCGTGGGAGGGCCGCAGTGACCTTGCCGAGGCGTTCTCGTCGGGATGTCCCGGGCGGGTGGTCGATCCCCGACTGCGGTTGTACCGGCTGGAGGCGCTTCGGCCCTGTTCGGTGCCGGACGGCTTCGCGCGGCCCGCGGCGCCGACGGACCACGATCTGCTGGACCGCTGGTACGAGGCCGTCACCCGGGGCCACGGCACGCTCGGCGCCGTCGCCGGCCGCCTCGCCGCCGGTGACCTGTACGTCTGGGAGACCGGTGGCCGCGTGGTGGCGGTCGCCGGTCACGGGCCCCGGTTCGGCTCGGCGGTGCGCCTCGACCTGATCTACACGACGAACGAGCACCGGGGACGCGGCTACGCGACCGCGCTGGTGGCCGCCGTCACCCGCTCGCTGCTGGCCGCCGGCGCGACCGAGATCGTGCACGTCGCGACCCCGGCGAGTAGCGCCACCTATCAAGGTCTCGGCTATCAGTTGGTCGCCGACTACGTGACGTTCTCCCGCTCCGCCTGAACCCGGACGTGGCTTCGCCGCCGACTCGATATAGCCGGTGTCTGGGGGCGCCAAGATCTGGCCCCATGTGTTCAAGGGCCAGTGTCGGGACGGATCCCTGGGGCTCCGTGCGTGGTCGGGACGATCGCTGCGTCCGCATGGCGGTCAGGCTGACTGATCGGGAGTGAGGCCCTCGGGGCCCTGGGCGCCACGCGCGCTCGCATGGCTTGCAGAATGCGGGCGGAAGAATCGGCCTGCCAGTCCTCGTCATGGAAATTCTGCGCCGTGGGCCCGCGGGGACGCGGGAAGGCGCGTCATCTCGATGTCCGGTTTCCGCTTCTTCTCTCTGCAATGCACGTTTTGAGTGCCGGGCTTGGGGTCCCCGTCAGCGCCGCGTAGGGCCCTAAGGCCCTAGGGTGCTTTCTTCCTGGATTTCTAAGCTCTCCCCACCGATCGGAAATCGCGTATCGACTCAGGGAGAATTCGTGAAGAGCTCGAAGGCAAAGCAGGCCCGCATCGCCGCGATCGGCACCGGAGCGGCCGCCTTGGTCGCCGTCCCGGCCATCGCGCTGGCCGTCTCGGGGTCCGGCCACTCCAGCACCGCCGGGCAGGTGGCCGCGCAGGACAAGGTCGTCAGGGCCGCGAGCCCGCACTGCGACCCCGGCTGGGCCGTCAAGGTCCAGCGCAAGGTCAACTTCCGCAAGTCGACGGGCGAGACGGAGAAGCTGTACAACGGTTCGAAGCGGTCGGTGAAGCGCACCTACACCCTCAGCCAGCAAGCGAGTACGAAGTGGAACGTCAACGTCGAGGTGTCCGGCTCGTTCAAGGCCTGGTTCTTCGCCGAGGTGAACGTGAAGGCCGGCGGCGGTCTCGAGAAGTCGGAGAGCATCACCACCACGCAGAGCGACGAGACCACGGTCCCGCCGAAGACGACGCTGAGGGTCACCCGCGGTTTCGAGATGCGCCGGGTCTACGGGAACATGTACTACACGTGGAGCAACTGCAAGACCGGGAAGTACAAGAGCTTCGTGCTGACCGCGCCCTACGGCCGCTACACCGCGTTCAAATAGCCGGCAGCTGACGCCGCGGAAGTGACTGCCTTTACGTGAATTGCGGGGTTCACGTAAAGGCAGTCACGCGTTTGTCGGCGCTTTCGTCTGCTCTCCTTCGCATGTGTCTCTCTCACACGGGACGGCCGGCTCGGCCAGTCGCGATCGCGCCTGGGGGCTCTCGGTGTTCAGCGGCCCACCCTCCTGGCTCCGCGGATGCGCGCGATGCCGCTGACTCCGCGCGCTGATCCCGATGCGATGCCGTCGTTCTCACCGAATGCTCTCGGCCGCTTGCGCTAGGGCGTGGTGCCCGGACGGTACGTCCTGCGGGCTCGGTCCCGCAGTCAACTGAAAAACAAGAGAAAAGAGAGAACCATGGGAGACGCCAAGATCACCCGGCGACAGGTCATCGGAGCAGCGGCTGTCGGGGCTGTGCTCGCAGTGACGGGCAAGGACAAGGACGAAGAGAAGAAGAGCCCCCAGCAGGAGGCTCCTCGCTCTGGCGACTCCTCCACGGAGCAGCCGAAGCGCTGATCGCGAAGAATTCAGCCGGGCCCCCTCCACGAGGGGGCCCGGCCCTGCTTTTGCGCCCGGCAGGTTGTGCCTCTTCCGGCTGCGGTGCGTGCCCACGCAGGGGCCGGGGTCAGAAGCCGAGGGCGTGGCGGAGGTCAGCGGCGGACTGTAGGACGATCAAGGCTCCGATGGTGATGAAGGCGATCGGGACCAGCCATCGGTCGTGCTGGTCCAGGAGATCGATGACCTTCTTGTGCGAGCCCAGCCAGGACGCGGTCAGGCACCACAGGGCCACGCCCGCCGCGAAGACCGCGACGGTGACGAGGGTGGACTCCGGGCCGATGGTGCGGAAGACCGGCGTGTAGGCCGAGATGTTGTCGGCGCCGTTGGCGATCGTCACGCCGGCGATCGGAAGCAGGCCCGAGGCGACCGCGGGAGGGCCGTCGTGGTCTCCGGCGCGGACGGCCGCGACGAGGCCGCGGACGCCGAGGGCCAGAGGGACGAGGCCGAGCAGGCCGATCCATTCGTCCGGGACGATCGTCAGGCCCAGCGCGGCGACCACCGAGACGAGGACCAGGGCAGCGATGCCCGCGTACTGGCCCGCCCAGATCTGCCAGGGCCGCGGGGACCCGGTCGCGCGTCCGGACAGGAAGAGGACGGTCAGGACGATCAGGTCGTCGACGTTCGTCGCAGCGAACATGCCGCACGCGGTCGCGACCGTGCCCGCTATTGAGCCCATCCGCCGGAACCTACCGGAGAGGGGTGAAGGCCGGGGAGGGGCCCGGCCTTCACCGTCAGCCCTTGCGTGCGGGGAGGATGCGCTTCACCGCGAGGCCCGCGGAGACCAGGGTGAAGAGGGCGAGGCCGAGCCAGAGGGCCTGGAGGCCGAGCCAGGGCGACGCGGCGGCGGCGCCGCCGAAACCGGCGGCCACGCCGCCGATCGGGGGGTTGTTGTACATGGATCACCATTTCCTTTCTTTGCGCCAGGCGGCCTGCCAGAACGCACGCGCCTGGACGATCTGGAGGAAGACGTCGAAGACCATCTCGACGACGATGGTGGCGGCGATCGCCATCTGCGCCGGGCCGCGCCGGCGGACGGTCACCACGCGCTCCACCATGAAGATCACCGTGATGCCGGCCCACAGCGGGCTGATCTGGATCCCGCCGAGCCAGATCACCGAGTAGGCGAGCGAGAGCAGGTACGCGGTGATCACGAGGATGCCGACCAGGGAGAGCAGCTGCCGTCCCCAGTAGGGCCGGGTGACGGGCGTCCAGCCGTAGTCGACGAGGTTCTCCAGCGCGCCGCGCTTCCAGCGGAGGCGCTGCTGGGCCAGTTCGCGCCAGGTCGGCATCACCTCGGTGGTGAGCGTGCACTCCTTCGGGCAGAGGATGCGGAACCCGAGGTGGAGGATGGCGAGGGTCAGCTCGTTGTCCTCGGTCAGGACGCGGACGTCGTAGACGTGCGGCAGGCCGGGGAGGCGGCGGTCCCGGCGGGCGGCGACCACCTCCTGGAGCGTGGCGGCCCGGAAGATCGTGGCGGTTCCGGTGAGGACGAGGGCCTTGCCTTGGAGGCGCCGGACGTCGCGGGCGTAGCGGGCGTACTCGTTGCGCTGGAACATGCCGACGGCGCCGCCGCCTGGCTTGCCGGTGAAGGTGCCGCCGACGGCGGCGTACCGGCCGGTGGCCAGGTATTCGACGCCGTGCCGGATGAAGCCGGGGTCGAGCGCCGAGTCGGCGTCCATCACCATGATCGCGTCGTCCGGGCCGAAGATCGGCAGCAGCCGGTCGAGGACCTGGTTCAGCGCGCCCGCCTTCTTGTGCTCGTTGCCGCGGGTGCCGACGATCTCGACGCCGCACAGCTGCGCGAACGCGGCGGTGGCGTCGGTGCAGTTGTCGGCGATCACGATGATGTGGTCCGGGGGGCGCTCCTGGCGGCGCAGCGAGGCGATCGTCTCGGTGATCTGCTTCGCCTCGTTGTGCGCCGGGATCAGGACGGTCACGCGCATCGCGTCCGCGCGCACGGGGGCCTGGTCGCGCTTGCCGTCCTTCCCCTTGCGGGACGGCGCGGGGGCGGGCCGCGGCCGGACGTGGACGGGTGGAGGCGGGGGCGGAGCCGGGGGCGAGGGGCGCCGGACCGGCGGAGGCATGAGCGCGGCCGCCATCCGGTCGGGGACGGTGACGGTCGGAGAGAGGGCGCGGTGGGGGCTGGGGCCTCCCCGCGCCACCGGGGACGCCAGGTGTCCCGGGCCGGGCGTCCGCCGGACGGGAGACGCCCCGACGTGCGGAGCGGGGCGCGGGAGACGGTGCCGTCCCTGGTGGGGGCGGGGCCCGTCGGGGGCGCCGGAGACGGGGCGCATGTCAGCGGGTCCCCTCGGTGCGCATCAGGTGACCGAAGGCGATGACGTTGTCCACGTAGTGGCCGGTGGCGCGGTCGAAGCGCCCGCCGCAGGTGATCAGGCGGAGCGCCGCGTAGCCGGGGTCGGAGTAGACGCGGCGGGTGGGGAAGCGGTCCTTGCCGAACCGCTCGACGGAGTCGACCCGGAACACGGCGGTGCGGCCGTCGGCGCGCAGGACGCTGGCCCGGTCGCCGGGGCGCAGCTCTCCCAGCCGGTAGAACACGGCCGGGCCGCGCGCCGAGTCCACATGCCCGATGATCACGGCCGCGCCCCGGCTGCCGGGCGCGGCCCCGAGGCGGTACCAGCCGGCCTCCTGCGCGCGGCTCGGCGGCGGCGTCTCGACCGTCCGGTCCGGGTTCTTGGCCAGCTTCATCAGCGGTGTGCGCACGCCGATCCGCGGCACTTCGAGGCGGAGCGGCGCGGCGGGCGGCAGCGACGCCGTCGTGGCGGGCTCGGCGGGACGGGACGCGTCGGGAGGCGGCATCGGCGGAGCGGCGGTCGCCGGGTCTCCCCGGAAGGCCTGGAAAGCCAGGAACCCGGCCACGAGCAGGGCGGACGCCCCCACGGCGACGGCGGCGAGCACGCGCGCGCGTTGACCACGAGACGTCACTGGGGTCGTGCTCCTCTCGCCGCTCGGGGGGTGGGGGGCCGCGGAACGCGGTGGTGGTCGAACGGTAATGGGCCAGAGTTAACGTTTGGGGCTTGAGGACGGTGAAGTCGCAGATGAACGTCCTGTGACAGTTGAGGTGAAATGCCCCATGAGGGAGTCATTGGTCCTGTCAACCAGGTCGTCCAGGCGGGGACGCTGCGAACCAGAGCGCTGCGCCATGTGGTACTTGACCTGCGAAAATGTCGCTGGGGGCCGGAGTGGGCGGCGAAGGGGCGCCGGTCGGCGACGGCGGGACGGCCGCGACGGTGGATGCGAACATCGCTGTCCGAAAGTGGCCCATCTCTCAGCCGAAAATGATCTTCGCAGGTCACAGGGGTCGTCGACTTGGTCCTCCGGCCGGGCCCGAAACGCGCGGGAGGAGGTGGGCCACGCCCGGCGGCGGCGTTCGCGTCCCTAGGGCCACCACATCAGGACCGGCGCGGGAACTCGGGATGAGGGAATTGGTCTAGCGGCTCCCCAAGGGGCGGGCCACCGGGTAGACCTGCATCCGTGCAGGTGAGTTATGTGAGTGTGGCGACGCCGGGACGGGAGAACGAGGACTTCGTGGCGGCCGGCCCCGGCTGGGTGGTGCTGCTGGACGGCGCGACCGCCCCGCAGGGGGTCGACAGCGGCTGCCGGCACGACCCCGCGTGGCTGGTGCGCAGGCTCGGCGGGCATATCGCGGCGCTGCTGGCGCTGGAGGACGGCAAGCCCCTGCCCGACCTCGTCGCCGAGGCGATCAAGGTGACCGCGGAGGCGCACACCGAGACGTGCGACCTGGGCAATCCGGACAGCCCGTCCGCGACCGTGTCGCTGCTGCGCCGCCGCGGCGGGGCCGTGGAGTGGTACGTCCTCGCCGACTCGCCGATCGTGGTGGACGTCGGCGAGATCAGGGTCTTCCGGGACGACCGGGTGGACCATCTGCCGAGCTACACCCTGGAGGGCGTGCGGCGGTCGCGCAACAGCCCCGGCGGGTTCTGGGTGGCGAGCACCAGGCCGGAGGCCGCGTACGAGGGCCTGACCGGCGAGGTGCCGGTCGAGGGGCTGCGGCGGGCGGCGGTGCTGAGCGACGGCGCGTCCAGGCTCGTGGAGCGGTTCGGCCGGATGGAGTGGGGCGACCTGCTCCGCCTCCTCGACGAGGAGGGCCCGCGGGAACTCGTCAGGAGGACCAGGGCCGCGGAGGCGGAGGCGACCGCGGCCCGCGGGAAGCGGTACGACGACGCCACCGCCGTCTTCGTGCGCTTCGACTCCTGACCGCTGCCCCCGCCTAACGCGTCGGGGCCGCCCTGCCGTCAGCGCGTCGGGGCCGCCCTGCTGTTAACGCGTCGGGGCCGCGATGTGCGGCCACCAGGCGTCCAGGTCCTCCGGCAGGTGCATGCCCTCCATGCGGAGGGTGCCGGGCATGAGCGGGAAGCGCCGTCCGGCGGGGAACGTGCGCTCGTAGGACGGCGGATCGATCACGACGACGCGGGTGCCGTTCACGACCGGGATGTCGGCCGGGACGCCCTCGTTCCAGATCGGTTCGCCGTGCGCGTCGACGAGGTTCCACGGGCTGGAGATGATCGGGCGCCCGGGCGGGGTGTCGGCGTTGAGGAAGCAGGCGATGATCTCGGGGGCGGGACGGTCGCCGGTCAGCCCGCCGGGACGTCCGATGAGCGCGCCCGCGAGCAGGACGTGCAGCTGGAAGTTGTCGCCGATCCCGCCGATCGTGACCGTCCACCCCTTGCGGCTCGCGCGGTCGAGGACGAGGAGGCGCTCGCCGTCCAGGACGCGCAGCAGCGCCTGGTAGTGCTCCATCTGCCCGAGGTACTGGGCGGCCTGCCCGGCGGCGAAGGCGCAGAAGTCGCGGTCGGCGATGCCCGCCCGCACCGCGGGCCCCATCTGCAGGACGGTGCAGCCCGCCATCGCGAACTGCGGCAGCGCGAACCACGACATCATCGCGGTCACGGCGCCGTCCCCGAGGTGCGGCGCGACGGTGTCGAAGACCTGCTGGGAGGGCTGCTCCTCCTGCATGTCCGGCGGCGGCTTGCCGCCGGCGGCCTGGTCCCACGCGTTCGCGAACGCCAGCGCGGCGGCGGTGACCTCGGAGATGCGGTGGACGAGCGGCGCCCCGACGGGGTCGGGGTCGGCGCCGTTCTCGACCCAGGCGCCGGAGACGATGGCGAGCCACCCGCCGAGGTTCGGGGGCGCCTCGGCGATGCCCTCGGCGAGGCGGGGCATCGCGGCGGTCATCTCGGCGGGGGAGGCCGTCTGGAACACCTGCATGAGCTGCGGGAGGAGGTCGCCGAAGGAGCGGTCCTCGACCACCGCGGCCCGGACGATCTGATCGACGAGAGGCTGGAGCGACATAAACGATCACCTTGGCATATCGGGTGCGCCGGGCCGGAATCCGCCCACCATCTTGGAATCTGATTCTAGAATAGGGCGCATGGAGCCCCAGGATTTCGCCGACGTGCTCAAGGCCGTCCGCAGCTTCGTCCGCGACCAGGTCGTCCCGTGCGAGGAGGAGATCGAGGAGACCGACGCGATCCCGGAGCGGCTCCGGCGCACGTCCCGCGACATGGGCCTGTTCGGGTACGCGCTGCCCGAGGAGTACGGCGGGCTCGGCCTCTCGCTCGGTGAGGAGGTGCGGCTGGTCTTCGAGCTCGGCTACGCCAGCCCCGCGTTCCGCTCCATGTTCGGCACCAGCAACGGCATCGCCGGGCAGGTCCTGGTGAACGCCGGGACGGCGGCGCAGAAGGAGGCCTGGCTGCCGAGGCTCGCGTCCGGAGAGGTCGTCGGGGCGTTCGCGCTGACCGAGGCCGAGGCGGGGTCCGACCCGAGCGCGCTGACCACGACCGCGGTCCGGGACGGCGACGACTACGTCATCGACGGCGCCAAGCGGTTCATCACCAACGCGCCCGAGGCCGACGTCTTCATGGTCTTCGCCCGGACGGGCGGCCCCGGCTCCCGCGGCATCTCCACCTTCCTCGTCGAGAAGGGCGCGGGCGGCCTGCGCGTCGGCCCGTCCGACGAGAAGATGGGCCAGCGCGGCGCCCACACGGCCGAGGTCTTCTTCGACGGCGTGCGCGTCCCCGCCGGCGCCATGGTCGGGACGGAGGGGACGGGCTTCCGCACCGCGATGGCGTCACTCGCCCATGGCCGGGTCAGCATCGCCGCCGTCTGCGTGGGGCTCGCCCAGAGGATCCTCGACGAGACCGTCGCGTACGCCAAGGAGCGAAGCCAGGGCGGCAAGGCGATCGGCGAGTATCAGCTCATCCAAGGGCTCATCGCCGACTCCCAGACCGAGCTGTACGCCGGACGCTCGATGGTCCTGGAGGCGGCCCGCGCCTACGACGCCGGCGAGGACACCAAGCTCGGCCCGTCCTGCGCCAAGTACTACTGCTCGGAGATGGTCGGACGGGTCGCCGACCGCGCCGTCCAGGTCTACGGGGGCATGGGCTACATGCGCGGCGTCGCCGTCGAGCGCTTCTACCGCGACGTCCGGCTCTTCCGCATCTACGAGGGGACGAGCCAGATCCAGCAGCTCGTCATCGCCCGGAACCTGCTGCGCTGACCAGCGCGGACACCGGCGCGGGAATCCGGTTCGCACCACGCGCCCGGACCCTGTATGGTTTCACTGCGCGAACGACGCAGGCCCCTTTAGCTCAGTCGGCAGAGCGTCTCCATGGTAAGGAGAAGGTCTACGGTTCGATTCCGTAAAGGGGCTCACGGCAAACCGGCCGCCATCCGCATTCCGGAGGGCGGCCTTCGTCGTACCGGGGAGCGGCCGTCGCCGCCCCCGCGGCGCCGAGCGCCCTGATTCGCTCCATACCTGTGCCTGTGGTACCGTCCCACCGGTTCCAGCAGGACGTTTCGCAGCTCACCGGCGCACCCGGTATTCTGGAGACGGTCCCGCGGAGCCCGCGGAACCGGTTCCCCGATCATCGTCCGGGTTCTCGTGTTCCCAGGGCTCGGTGAGCATCCGGTATCCTGGCAATCCGGTCCACACCGACCATCTCGGCGGGGTAGCTCAGTCAGGCAGAGCAAGCGGCTCATAATCGCTGTGTCGCCGGTTCAAGTCCGGCCCTCGCTACTACCCAGGTCTCTCACCCCCCGACGGGGGTGAGCAGGCTGGGTCGAATCGCCGGCCGTCCCCCGGGGACGGCCGAGGTCCGAAAGTCCATGTCCCTAGCTCAGAAAGGCACTCCATCGTGGCTGCCACCGACGTCCGGCCGAAGATCACGCTGGCCTGCCAGGAGTGCAAGCACCGCAACTACATCACGCGGAAGAACCGGCGCAACGACCCGGACCGCCTGGAGATCAAGAAGTACTGCCCGAACTGCCGGACGCACCGTCCGCACAAGGAGACCCGCTAACCGAGGTCCCGGACGGAGAAGTACTGCCCTGCCGCAGGGCCAGGACCCACCGTCCGCATCGGGACACCCGCTGGCCAAGGACCCACGGTCCATGCCCGGGAGACCCGGCCACGGTGCGAGTCCGCCCCGCAGCGCAGACTTCTTCGCACGCTTGCCACTGACACGCATCAGCCCGTTCTCGCAGTCCGCGAGGGCGGGCTGAACGTCGTTCCGGGCGCCGTCCGTCCGGAACGCAGGTCCCGGGGACCGGCCGGCAGCGTGGCTGCCGGCCGGTCCCCGGGCGGGTTTCACGGACGGTTGCTCGTGTCGTTGAGCATCGCGTCTTCGATCTCCTGCAGTTCCGCCTCCGGCATCTCGATCATGCCGGCCAGGACGAACCACAGGACCCACGAGAACGTGAGGCCGGGACGCTCCTCCCACTCCCCGCGGGTGATCTTGCCCCTGGCGTAGCGCAGGGTGCGCTCCGCCAGTTCCTGCAACTGGGCCTCGGAGACCCATCGCAGGTTCCGGAACGACTTCCTGTCGAGGCGGAGTGCCTTCACGTCGGCCACCGTGGCGCGGTACAGCTGCCACTTGTGGCCGAGACCGAACGGGCCGTCCCCCCGCTTGCAGGGGTTGGCGCGCCACTTCGGCTCCGGGAACAGCGGGTTCAGCGACGTGACGGTCAGACCCGTCTCTTCGTTGACCTCCCCGTGGGCCGCTTGGTCGAAGCCGTCGAAGTCGTCCTCGACATGCCCGCCAACGCCGGACGCGCCCCGGCCGTCGGAGATGTCGCCGATCAGGACGCCCAGGACCGGATCGGTGATGATGACGCCGACGGAATGACCGTCACACCTTTTAGGGTGCGTATTTCGGGCAGCGCTCATGGCTGCTTCACTCCCTTTTGTTCTTGTTTGTCGGATATCTGGCGCGGCACGATGCCGCAGGTTGGACAGTCCAGGCGCGAAGGCTCCCCGCAATGGGCGCAGAGCGCCTGGTGGACGGCCCTGTCATCGCGGTGCGCAGACCGGTCAGAACGGTGCGCACACGGGTCATCGCCCGTCGTGAACTCGTCCGCCAAGGGAGGTTGCGGCTCGTCCGGACCAGCGGACGATCAACATCGCATCCCGAAATCCGGGCTGCCCTTGCGTCCGTCTCGGACGGCGTAAGGCGGGTTCAACGGAGAACCAACATGACAGAACCGATCTGTTCCTCCGGTCCGGAGGAGCGAGACATAAAGCTGCCCGCCTCGCAGGCGGCCGAGCCGGCACTGGTCGAGCCCAGCTCGATGCTGGGCCGGCGCGCGGAGGCCGAGTTCGCCGAGGGCTTCCGGGTCCTCGACCGCATCGGCCTGCCGACGGTCGCCGTGTTCGGCAGCGCCCGCACCGCACCCGGCACGGACGAGTACGAGCTCGGCGTCGGCATCGGCGCCGCGCTGGCCGCAGCCGGCTTCGCGGTGATCACGGGCGGTGGCCCCGGCGCGATGGAGGCCGCCAACAAGGGCGCGTTCCAGAACGGCGGGGTGTCGATCGGGGTGGGCATCGAGCTCCCCCACGAGCAGCACCTCAACCCGTACCTCACCGTCGGGATCGAGTGCCGGTACTTCTTCACCCGCAAGGTGAAGTTCGTGAAGTACTCGGACGCGATCGTGGTGCTGCCGGGCGGCAACGGCAGCCTCGACGAGCTGTTCGAGGCGCTGACCCTCGTTCAGACCAAGAAGATCCCCCCGCGGCCGATCGTGCTGGTCGGCGAGAAGTACTGGGGGGGCCTGGACGCCTGGATCCGGGGGACGATGCTGCCCAGCGGCAAGATCTCCCCGGGGGACCCCGACCTCTACACCATCGTCGACACGGTGGACGAGGTCATGGCCCTCATGCCCGGGCACACCGTCTCCTAGGGGGCGGCGTGAAGTAAGGGTCCCGCTCCCTGGGCGGGATCCCTGAGCGTCAGTGGACTCCCGGTCGGACAGCGTTCTCGCTGCCCGACCGGGAGTTTCATGTATGTGCCGAGACTTTCGCCAGTGTCCGATTCCCGCCGTCCGCCGCTCCTCCAGAAGGCCGCTCATTCCCCAGGCCGCCCAGACCGTCACGAACTCTCCGTTCTGGCACTGAGACCCGCGCGGACGGTGTGAATGCCGTTCTGTTACCGTCCGTCCGGAGAGGCGGAACCAGCGCGCTCAGAAGGCGCCCGGACGCCCCGGCCGGCGGAGCGGTGCGGCCGGCGAGTCCGCGGGGCCCTGGTCCATCTGGAGGGAACGGACTGCATGGCACTCAACCGTGATTTCATCGGGCGGAGCTTCCCGCCCAGCGAGCCCTACGAGGTCAGCCGGGTGAAGATCCGCGAGTTCGCGGACGCGATCGGCGACCGCAACCCCGTCTACCGCGACCGCGAGGCGGCCAAGGCGGCCGGGTACCCCGACGTCATCGCGCCGCCCACCTTCCCGATCGTGGTCTCCCTCGGCAACCCCGGGCTCGCCGACCCCGACCTCGGCCTCAACTACGCGATGGTCGTGCACGGCGAGCAGCGCTTCGAGTACACGCGCCCGCTGCGCGCCGGAGACGTCATCACCTGCACCTCGACGATCACCGAGATCAGGTCGATCGGCAACAACGAGAAGATGGTCGTGGAGACCGAGATCGCGACCGTCGAGGGCGAGCCGGTCTGCAAGTCCTACAACACGATCGTGGAGCGGGGTGCCTGATGACCGCCAAGGTGAACTACGCCGACGTCGAGGTCGGCACCGAGATCCCCAAGCAGACCTACGCCGTCGACCGCGCCAACCTCGTCATGTACGCGGGCGCGTCCGGCGACTTCAACCCGATCCACTGGCGCGAGGGCGTCGCCAAGGCCGTCGGCCTGCCGGACGTGATCGCGCACGGCATGTACACGATGGCGCAGGGCGGCCGGTTCGTCACCGACTGGGCCGGCGACCCGGGCGCCGTCGTGGACTACGGGGTACGGTTCTCCTCTCCGGTCGTGGTCCCGGACGAGGGCGGCGCGACGCTGGAGATCAGCGGCAAGGTGGAGGAGAAGCTCGACGACAACAAGGTCGTCGTGGCGCTCACCGCCAGGTCCAACGACCAGAAGGTCCTCACGCGCGCCAAGGCGGTCGTCAGGCTCGCCTGAGCGCGGCGGCACACCGGCCGGGATCGTCCCGGCCGGTGCGCGCGTCGAGGGGACGAGGGCGGGCCGGCCCGGCGGCGCGGGGCACGGCAGGAGGGGGAGACGACGTGGCGGTGTTCGCCGAAGACGTGAACCTGGCCGGATACACCACGCTGCGGCTGGGCGGTCCCGCGCGGCGCTTCGTCGAGGCGACGACCGAGGCGGAGCTGGTCGCGGCCGTCCGCAAGGCCGACGACGAGGGCGAACCGGTCCTGGTGCTCGGCGGCGGCAGCAACCTCGTGGTGTCCGACGACGGGTTCCCCGGCACCGTCGTGCGCGTCGGGACCCGCGGCACCGAGCGCGTCGCCGCCGAGGGCGGCAGGGTGCTGCTGCGCGTCCAGGCCGGCGAGGACTGGGACCCGTTCGTCGCCCGCTGCGTCGCCGACGGCCTCGCCGGAGTCGAGTGCCTGTCCGGGATCCCCGGCCGCGTCGGCGCGACGCCGATCCAGAACGTCGGCGCCTACGGGCAGGACGTCAGCGAGACGATCGTGGAGGTCCGCGCCTACGACCGGGAGGCCCGCGACTGCGTCGCCCTCGACCGCGACGCCTGCCGGTTCACCTACCGGCACAGCGCCTTCAAGGGCAACGACCGGTACGTCGTCCTGGACGTCACGTACGCCCTGGAGGAGGCCGAGGAGTCGCAGCCCATCGCCTACGCCGAGCTGGCGCGCAGGCTGGGCGTCCGGCCGGGGGACCGGGTCGCGCTGAAGGAGGCCCGCGACGCCGTCCTCGAACTGCGGCGCGGCAAGGGAATGGTCCTGGACGCGGCCGACCCCGACACCCGCAGCGCCGGGTCCTTCTTCACCAACCCGATCCTCGACCCGGACCGGCTCGCCGAGCTCGAACGCCGCGTCGCCGAGCGCCTCGGCCCGGACGCGACGTTCCCGCGCTACCCGGAGGCCGACGGCCGGGTGAAGACGTCCGCGGCCTGGCTCATCGACCGCGCCGGGTTCGCCAAGGGCCACGCGCGCGGCCCGGCCCGCATCTCCACCAAGCACACCCTCGCCCTCACCAACCCGGGCGGCGCCACCACCGCCGACCTGCTCGCGCTGGCCCGCGAGGTCCGCGACGGCGTCCGGGACGCGTTCGGAGTCGAGCTGGTGAACGAGCCCGTCATGGTGGGCGCGACCCTCTGACCCGGGGCCCGCCCGAGGCTCCTTGGTAGGGTGGACGGCGTCGAGGGGGAGTAGTCCCAATCGCGTGGTCGACATGCTGGCGCCGCCGACGGCGCCCGGTCACGCGGGCCCGGTCACATCGCGGCGGACGAGACCTTCGGCCTGGCAGTCATGCCGGGCCGAGGTCGTGCGCGCGAGCCCCCGCCCTTCGCCCGGCAGCACGAGCGAAAGGGACCAGGTGACCGCCTTCCTCATCAGTCTGGCCGTGATCTTCGTGGCCGAGCTGGGCGACAAGAGCCAGCTCATGGCCATGACGTTCGCCACCCGCTTCCGCGCCCTCCCGGTGCTGATCGGCATCACGGCCGCGACCGCGATCGTCCACCTGGCCAGCGTCGCCCTCGGCGCGGCCCTCGGCGCCGCGCTCCCCACCGGCCCGATCTCGATCATCGCGGGCATCGCGTTCCTCGGCTTCGCGCTGTGGACGCTGCGCGGCGACGAGCTGGACGACGCCGAGCGCGACAAGGCGCGCATGGCCACCGGGTCGGCGATCCTCGCCGTCGGCGGGGCGTTCTTCCTCGCCGAGCTCGGCGACAAGACGATGCTCGCCACCGTCACCCTCGCCGCCGACCACGGCGGCCTCGCCGGGCTGACCGGCGTCTGGCTCGGCTCGACCGTCGGCATGGTCGCCGCCGACGCGCTCGCCATCGTCGTCGGCCAGATGCTCGGCCGCAGGCTGCCCGAGCGCGTCATCAAGTACGGCGCCGCGGCGGGGTTCGCCGTCTTCGGCGTCCTGCTGCTGATCGAGGGCATCACCGCGTGACCCGGCGGGAACACTCCCTCCAGGGCCCTTGAGCGGTAGCGAGGCTCCACCGCGGAAGGGCCCGGACGGGAGTTACCACCGTGGCCCTACCCGCCTCCCTTCCCCCGCCGCGGCAGGCGCTCGGCACGCGGCTCCAGCTGAGCGACGAGGCCGCCGCCCGCATCCGCGAACTGATCATGGACGGGCGCATCCGGCCCGGCGACCACCTGCGGCTGGAACGGCTGGCCCTGGAGTTCGGCATCAGCGTCACGCCCGTCAGGGAGGCGCTGAAGTCGCTGCGCAGCGAGGGCTTCGTCGTCCTGGAGCCGCGGCGCGGGTTCGTCGTCGCGCCGCTGTCGGAGCGGGACGTCCAAGATCTTTTCTGGGTGCAGGCCGGCATCGCCGCCGAGCTGACCGTGCGCGCCGCGCCCCGGATCGGCCCCGCCGCCCTGGAACGCCTGGACGGCCTCCAGCGCGCCCTGGCCCGCGACAAGGCCGCGCACCGCCCCGACCTCATGGAGGAGCGCAACCACCGCTTCCACCGCGAGATCAACCTGGCCGCCGACTCGCCGAAGCTCGCCTGGTCGCTCGGCACGGCCGCCCGGTACGTGCCGCGCGGCCTGTACGGGCGCCTCGCCGGCTGGCCGGACGTCGCCGTCCGCGACCACGGGCGGATCCTCGCGGCGCTCCGGGACGGCGACGCCCGCGCGGCCGGCGAGGAGATGCGCGCCCATATCGTCCGGGCCGGGGAGCTGCTGGCAGGCCACCTCGAACGCCGGGGCCTGTGGCGCCCGTCCACATGATCGCCGCGGCCCGCCGCGCGGTCGTCAGCGCGGCCGGTCGCCGAGCCAGGCGTCGACGCCCGCCAGCAGCCGGCGCCGCACGTCGTCCGGCGCCGCCGAGGCCCGGATCGACTGCCGGGCCAGCTCCGCCAGCTCGGCGTCGGTGAACGCGTGCGCGGTGCGGGCCAGCTCGTACTGGCGCGCCAGCCGCGACCCGAACAGCAGCGGGTCGTCGGCGCCGAGCGCGATCGACGCGCCCGCCTCGAACAGCCGCCGCAGCGGGACGTCCGACGCCGTCGCCGCCACGCCGAGACCCACGTTCGACGCCGGGCAGACCTCCAGCGTGACCCCGCGGTCCACGATGCGCTCCAGCAGCCGCGGGTCCTCGACGGCGCGGACCCCGTGCCCGATCCGGTCGGCCTCCAGCGTCTCCAGGCACTCGCGGACGCTCGCCGGGCCGAGCAGCTCGCCGCCGTGCGGGTCCGACAGCAGCCCGCCGCGCTTGGCGATCCTGAACGCGCCCTCGAAGTCGTAGGCGCGGCCCCGCCGCTCGTCGTTGGACAGGCCGAACCCGACGACGCCCCTGCCGGTGTAGCGCACGGCGAGGCGCGCGAGGGTCTTGGCGTCCAGCGGGTGCCGGGTCCGGTTCGCCGCGATCACCACGCCGATACCGACGCCGGTCGCCTCCGACGCCTGGCGCGCGGCGTCCAGCACCAGCTCCACGGTCGGGGTCAGGCCGCCGAAGCGCCCGGCGTACCCGCTCGGATCGACCTGGATCTCCAGCCAGCCCGACCCCTCGGCGGCCTCGTCCTCGGCCGTCTCGCGCAGCAGCCGGCGCAGGTCGTCCGGCGTCTGCAGGACGGAGCGGGCGATGTCGTACAGGCGCTGGAACCGGAACCAGCCGCGCTCGTCGGTCGCGTGCAGCCGGGGCGGCCAGTCCTCGACGAGGGCGTCGGGCAGGTGGACGCCGTGCAGGCCGGCGAGCTCCACGAGCGTGGAGTGCCGCATCGACCCGGTGAAGTGAAGGTGCAGGTGCGCCTTGGGGAGCAGGGCCACGTCCGGGCGGGCGGGACCGCGCGCGGGCGCGGGCTCCCGGGGGTCCGGCATGGGACGGTGCTCGGCCGGACGGGCTGAAACGGTACGGGCCTCCATGAGCCAATGTTGCCGGATCATCGTCCTCCTCGAACGCCCGCCCCCAAAGGATCACTCCACCGGACTACCTCGCATGACACCCGGCGGCCATCGCGCCCCATGGGCATCCCCGAAAAAAACTTTGGAATCCCGTGCAACCCCCCACCGGCACCGTGCGTATACGAGGGGCGCCAGAGAGAGACAGGCACCCCCGAAGCACCACCTTGCCTCCGAAGGGATTCACGATGATCACGCTGAAGGCCGCCTTGATCGCAGCGTCCGCCGTCGGGACCGTGGCCGTGGGCGGCGGCGCGACGTGGGCCATGACCGGCTCCCACCACGAGGCCGGCCTCCAGTCGAGCAGCGCCAAGGCCCCCGCCGTGGAGCGCAAGCTCCAGGACGTCGCCCCCAAGACCGCCCCGACCTGCCTCCCGGCGAACCTGCCGGCCAAGCCCGGACTGCCCAAGGTCCCGGCCGACGGGGCGAAGAAGCAGGTCGAGCAGCACCTCAAGCAGAACCCGGCCACCCAGCACCTGCCGGAGGGGCAGCTGCCGAAGACCGGCGTCCCCGGCAAGGACCTGCCGGAGGTCGGCATCCCGAACACCGAGCTCCCCGGCGCGAAGCTCCCGGACGGCAAGACCCTCCCCGCCAAGCCCGGCGTCCCGGCGAACCTGCCCACCTGCGCGCCGTCCACCGGCGACCTGCCCGGCGGCGCCCCGGCGGCCAAGCCGAACGCGCGCGTGCCCGGCGCTCCCGCCAAGCCCGCGCTGCCGGCGCTGCCCAAGCTCGACTGCAGCACGCTGAAGCCCGCCGTGAAGGTCGGCGGCCCCGTCGAGAAGACCGTCATGACCGCCAAGGGCCTGCGCTACGTGTCGGCCGTCCCCGGCTCCGCCGACCTGCGCAAGGCGCAGATCTGCGCCGTCACGCAGAAGTGGACCGGCAAGGCCGGCCAGTGGCTCACCGTCGAGACGATCAAGACGCGCGCCGGCATGACCCAGGAGCAGCTGCGCCAGGCGCTCGGCCTGCCGCAGGGCGGCACCCCGCTGACCATCGCCGGCCTGGCCGCCTGGCAGAGCCCGAACGGCAGCGGCGTGCTGCTGTTCGACCCGAACGGGACCTCGCTGTTCGTCAACGGCAGCCCCGTCCTGGCCGGCGGGACGAAGGACCTGGCCGCCGCCCTGCACAAGGCGGGCTGACACCCCGTAACGACCCAGGGCGAAACTAGTAACACCAGTAACACCAGTAACACAACACAGGCGTGGGCGGGCGGCCTTGGCGCGGAGGCCGCCCGTCCCCGACGGGACAAACTGCCGGAACCGCTCTAGCCGGGACGGAGCACTGTGGGGCGTCGAGACGACGAGTCGTTCGTGGAGTTCGTGGCGGCACGCGGCGATGCCCTGCTGCGCACCGCGGCACTGATGTGCGGGGCCCGGCAGGACGCCGAGGACATCCTGCAGACCGCGCTGGAGAAGGCCTACCGCCACTGGGGGCGGCTGGAGGCGGGAAGCGATCCCGAGCCGTACGTCCGCCGGATCCTGGTCAACCTGGTGATCAGCCGCTCCCGGCGGTGGAAGGTGCTCCGGGAGATCCAGATGGCGAGGCTCCCGGAGACGCCGGCCGACTCGCCGAACCATTCCGTCGAGCTGAGGGGGACCCTCATGGACGAGCTGCGCAAGCTCGGCCCGCGGCAGCGCGCGGTCCTGGTCCTGCGCTTCTGGGAGGACCTTTCGGAGGCGGAGACGGCCCAGGCTCTCGGCTGCTCGGTCGGAACGGTGAAGAGCCAGGCGTCCCGGGGGCTCGCCAGGCTCCGGGAACGCCTCGACACGAACCTGGCCCCACTGGGGAGATGAGCGATGGATCTGGAGAGTGAACTGCGGAAGGCCATGGCCGAGCAGGTGGCCGGGGCGACCGCGTCACAGTCGCTCGTCACCGACGTCAAGCGCCGCCACCGCCGCCGCAAGGCCCGGCTCCACGCGGCCGCCGGCGTCGCGGCCGCGTCGGTCGCGGCCCTGGCCCTCGTGCCCACCTATCAGTCGTTCCGGGCCACACCGGCCGGAGACACCGAGACGACCCGTCCCAGCGACACCGTCTCGCCCCTCCGGCTGCCGGAGCGACCTCCCGTCTCGGGCCTCCCCGGGTCCCCGTCCCCCAAGGGGAGTCCCGAGGCGGGAGCCTCCCACAGGCCGGAGCCGCGCGGCTCGTCCGGCGACGGGCGGACCCCGGCCACGCCGGGCCCGGACGGCGTCACCGGCGTGCTGCCGGAATGGATCACGTATCTGCCCGACGGCCTGGCCGCCGTCGGCCCCTGCGAGGTCACCGGCGACGCCGACCGCAGGACCACGACCTGCGCGTGGCGCGGCGAGGGCGGCTGGGTGGAGGTCGCGCTCGTGAAGGGCGGCGGGCTGACCGGCCCGAAGGACCTGATGCGGGTGCCGGGCATCCCCGGCCGCACGTCCGTGCACGGCATGCCCGCGCTGACCGGCGACCGCCCCGACTCCTCGCGGCAGATCTCCTGGCTGGCGCGGCGCGGGGTCGGCGTCACCGTGACCGCCTCCGGCTCGGCCAAGGACCGCCTCATGCGCATCGCCGAGGGCGTGCGCCCCTGAACCCCGTTCCGGCGGGGCGTCCCACGGCGGAGAGGGGCCGTGCGCGGGACGTCCCGCCGGACTTCCCGGGACGGGAACCGGCGGAACCCGTCCCATACGAAACCGGCCCCGGGAAATGTGCACCCGGGGCCGGTTTCGTGTGCGCGGGTTCGCGCGCGGCGTGTCGTGGAGGTCAGCTCGCCTCGGACAGCAGCTTCGCGACGCGCGAGACGCCCTCGACCAGGTCGTCGTCGCCCAGCGCGTAGGAGAGCCGGAAGTAGCCCGGCGTGCCGAACGCCTCGCCCGGCACCAGCGCGACCTCGGCCTCTTCGAGGATCAGCGACGCAAGCTCCACCGACGTCTCGGGGCGCTTGCCGCGCAGCTGCTTGCCGAGCAGCGCCTTGACCGACGGGTAGGCGTAGAACGCGCCCTCCGGCTCGGGGCACACCATGCCCGGGATCTCGTTCAGCATCCGCACCATCGTCTGCCGGCGCCGGTCGAACGCCACGCGCATCTCCGCGACCGCCGACAGGTCGCCGGTCACGGCGGCGAGCGCGGCGGCCTGGGAGACGTTCGCCACGTTGGACGTCGCGTGCGACTGCAGGTTCTGGGCGGCCTTCACCACGTCCGCCGGGCCGATCAGCCAGCCGACCCGCCAGCCGGTCATCGCGTAGGTCTTGGCCACCCCGTTCAGGACGAGCGTCCGGTCGGCCAGCTCCGGCACCACCACGGGCATCGAGTGGAACTCGGCGCCGCCGTACACGAGGTGCTCGTAGATCTCGTCGGTGACGACCCACAGGCCGTGCCCGTCGGCCCAGCGCCCGATCGCCTCGATCTCGTCGCGGCTGTAGACCGCGCCCGTCGGGTTGGACGGCGAGACGAACAGCAGCACCTTCGTCCGGTCGGTGCGGGCCGCCTCCAGCTGCTCGACGCTCACCTTGTAGCCGGTGGTCTCGTCGGCGACGACGTCCACGGGCACCCCGCCCGCCAGCTTGATCGACTCGGGGTAGGTCGTCCAGTACGGCGTCGGGACGATCACCTCGTCGCCCGGGTCGAGCAGCGCCGCGAACGCCTCGTACACCGCCTGCTTGCCGCCGTTGGTCACGAGAACCTGGGAGGCCTCGACCCGGTAGCCGGAGTCGCGCTCGGTCTTCTCGGCGATCGCGGCGCGCAGCTCGGGCAGCCCGCCCGCGGGCGTGTACTTGTGGAAGCGCGGCACCCGGCACGCGGTGACCGCGGCCTCGACGATGTAGTCGGGCGTCGGGAAGTCGGGCTCGCCCGCGCCGAACCCGATGACCGGGCGGCCCGCCGCCTTCAGCGCCTTGGCCTTCGCGTCGACGGCCAGCGTGGCGGACTCGGATATCGCGGCGATGCGCTTGGAGATTCGAGGACGGTCGATGCTCATACCCCTATCGTTACAGACGTCGCACCGGGACCCGCAGCCATATATCCGCGCCGGTGGGACGGGTCCTCGCCGCGGCCTTCCGGAGGCCCCCCGATATCCGGTTCGACGCGGGCCCCTCGGGCACGTAGACTCCTCCTCCAAGTGACGTGTCGCCGGTATACGAGCCTGTCCGCACGCGGGCACCGAATCAGGCCGTAAGCTGGGACCCGGCACCCACCCGATCCTGTGGTCGGGTTTCTCCTTAGCCGGAGAAGCGAAGGGCAGTGGCTCAATTGGTAGAGCTCCGGTCTCCAAAACCGGCGGTTGGGGGTTCGAGTCCCTCCTGCCCTGCGAGGTGCGGTGCGCGCACCCGTGCCGGCCGCGCCATGGCGTCGCCGTGGCACTCCGCGGCACGGGACCGCGCGGCAACCACAGGGTGGTTGAATCACGACCTATGAGGTGAACGGCGGCAAATGGCGACTGAGACTCGCGACGAGCCCGAGGCCAAGGACGAGGGCAAGGGCAAGAAGAAGGCCCCTTCCAAGCGGACCTCGCCCGCGCTGTTCGTGCGCCAGATCATCGCCGAGCTGCGCAAGGTCATCTGGCCGACGCGGCGGGAGCTGGTCACCTACACGACCGTCTCGCTGGTGTTCGTGCTGGTCATGGTCGCGCTCGTCTCCGGCATCGACTACGGGTTGCAGAAGGGCATCTACCAGCTCTTCGGCTGACGCAGCCCGGCCCGGGCCGGGCGACGGGCCCCGCCGTACCTTCGCAAGTCCATCACCGCAGACCGAGAGAAGAGTTGACCGTGTCCGAGCCCTCACAGCCCTACGACGAGGCCGTTGAAGAGGCCCAGTCCGCTGCGGCTGCTGCGGCCGACCAGGTGGCTGAGCCCGCCGACGAGACGGCCGAGGCGGTCGTCTCCGCCGGCGACGCCGAGCCCGCGGACACGAAGCTCGAAGGCGAGGGCCCCGCGCCGGACGCGGCCGAGGGCGCCGCCGAGCTCGCCGCGTCCGTCGAGGGCGAGGGCGCCGCCGAGGAGGAGGCGGACGAGGAGGAGGCCGCCGCCGAGCCGCCGGCCGACCCGTACGCCGACTTCAAGATGCAGCTGCGCCTCCAGCCGGGCGACTGGTACGTCGTGCACTCCTACGCGGGCTACGAGAACCGGGTCAAGACCAACATCGAGACCCGGACGCAGACCCTCAACATGGAGGACTACATCTTCCAGATCGAGGTCCCGCAGCACGAGGTGACCGAGATCAAGGGCGGCAAGCGCCAGAAGGTCAACGAGAAGGTCCTGCCGGGCTACATCCTCGTCCGCATGGAGCTCACCGACGAGTCGTGGGCCGCGGTCCGCAACACCCCCGGCGTCACCGGGTTCGTCGGCCTGCTGAACAAGCCGTCCCCGCTCAGCCTGGACGAGGTCGCCAACCTGCTGGCCCCCGAGCCGGAGGAGGGCGTCGCCAAGGCCGCCAAGGAGCAGGCCAAGGCCCCCGCCACCGTCGACTACGAGGTCGGCGAGTCGGTCACCGTCATGGACGGCCCGTTCGCCACCCTCCCCGCCACCGTCAACGAGATCAACGCCGAGCAGCAGAAGCTCAAGGTGCTGGTCTCCATCTTCGGTCGCGAGACGCCGGTCGAGCTCTCCTTCAACCAGGTCTCCAAGATCTGACAGGCGTCCACGGTCTCACCCGTCCCCGAGAGACGTCCGGGCCGCTCAGGCCAGGCCGTATCCTGGACGGGCCGTCCCCGCCGAGGCGCGGACGGGCCCGGGTTCCCGGCCTCCGATCATCGGAGACCGGCGCCCATCGCCCCGCTCGCGCGGGGATGACCTCGAATCACCGCGCTCTTCGGGGTGCGGTGTCGTTCCCCGCGCACGCGGGGACGCGGGGTCGGCCAAGGTCCCAACGCGGCGGTCTAGTTCCGCCCGCCGTGTTGCCCGGTCTCCGGGAGTCGGGACCACACGAAACGGAACACGAGGGAGAGGCATGCCTCCCAAGAAGAAGAAGATCGCCGCGCTCGTCAAGGTCCAGTTGCAGGCCGGGCAGGCCACGCCCGCGCCGCCCGTCGGTACCGCGCTCGGTCCGCACGGCGTCAACATCATGGACTTCTGCAAGCAGTACAACGCCGCCACGGAGTCCCAGCGCGGCAACGTCATCCCCGTAGAGATCACCATCTACGAGGACCGGTCGTTCAGCTTCGTCACCAAGACCCCGCCGGCCGCGCAGCTCATCCTGAAGGCCGCGGGCGTGGAGAAGGGCAGCGGCGAGCCGCACAAGACCAAGGTCGGCTCGGTCACCCGCGACCAGATCCGTGAGATCGCCACGACCAAGATGCCCGACCTCAACGCCAAGGACCTGGACGCCGCCGAGAAGATCGTCGCCGGCACCGCGCGGTCGATGGGCATCGAGGTCAAGTAACACGTCCCAGTGGGAGGGCCGGCGCTGGCCCCTACCACGAGTTCCGTCTGGAGGAACGCACATGAAGCGCAGCAAGGGCTACCGCGCCGCGGCGGAGAAGATCGACCGGGAGCGGCTGTACAGCCCGGTCGAGGCCGTGAAGCTGGCCAAGGAGACCGCGGTCACCAAGTTCGACGCGACCGTCGAGGTCGCCATGCGGCTGGGCGTCGACCCGCGCAAGGCCGACCAGATGGTCCGCGGCACGGTCAACCTGCCGCACGGCACCGGCAAGACCGCCCGCGTGCTCGTCTTCGCCGTCGGCGCCAAGGCGCAGGAGGCCGAGGCGGCGGGCGCCGACCTGGTCGGCTCGGACGACCTGATCGAGCGGATCCAGGGCGGCTTCCTGGACTTCGACGCCGTGGTCGCGACCCCGGACCAGATGGGCAAGGTCGGCCGGCTCGGCCGGGTGCTCGGTCCGCGCGGCCTGATGCCGAACCCGAAGACCGGCACGGTCACGATGGACGTGTCCAAGGCCGTCTCCGACATCAAGGGCGGCAAGATCGAGTTCCGGGTCGACCGGCACGCGAACCTGCACTTCATCATCGGCAAGGCGTCCTTCGACGAGCGCCAGCTGGTGGAGAACTACGCCGCCGCGGTCGACGAGATCCAGCGTCTCAAGCCGTCCGCCGCGAAGGGCCGGTACGTCAAGAAGGCGGCGCTGACCACGTCGATGGGCCCGAGCATCCCGGTGGACCCGAACGCGGTCCGCAACCTGACGGCCGAGCTCGAAGAGGCCTGATCGAGCCCGGCGTCGAACGCCGTCGAACAGGGCGTCCCCACCGCGGGGGCGCCCTGTTCGCTTTTTTCCACAGGCTGTGGATGGTCGGGCGGCCTTCCTCAGGTCGCGCTCAGCGGGACGCGGCCGGCCCCGCGCACCGGTCCGCCGCTAGATTCGGCGCCCGGATCGTCGTCGGCGAAGGGGATGCGATGGGCGGGACGCTGCGCCGGGACGTCCACCGGCTGTACGACGTGCTCGACGCGGCCGCGGAGGACGCCCCCGAGGCCCCTGCCCTGTCGGTCGACGGCACGACCTGGACGTTCCGCGAGCTGCGCGCCCGGACGGACGCGCTGAGCGCCCACCTGTCCGCGCGGTGCTCGCCGGGAGCGCGGGTGGCGCTGCTCGCGCACAACCGGCTGGAGTACGTGGCGGCCTACTACGGGGTTCCGCGCGAAGGCAGGATCCTGGTGCCGCTCAACCAGAGGCTGCATCCGCGCGAATGGGCCGACCAGGTCGTCCGCTGCGGCGCCGAGCTCGTCATCGGTGAGCCGGACCTGCTGGAGAGGCTGGCCCGCGAGGGAGGACTTCCCGCAGGGCGTCCGCCGCTCGTGGACGTCGCCGACCTGCCGTGGGACGGCCCGGCCCCTCCGCGGGAGGACGGCCGCGATCCGGCCGAGGTCGCCTGGCTCATGTTCACCAGCGGCACGACCGGCAGGCCGAAGGGCGTGCGGCTCACCCACAGGAGCCTGCTGGCGGGGATGGCGGTCACGGCGTCGGGCCGTCCCGTATCGCCGGACGACGTGTTCTGCACGCCGTTCCCCCTGTGTCATGTGGCGGGCTACCAGGTCGTCCTGCACCACCTGTTCCGGCGGCACGCCGTCGTGCTGCGCCGGTTCGGTCCGGCCGCCCTGGTGGACGCGGCGCGCCGGCACGGCGTCACGAACCTGTCGCTCGCACCGACGATGCTGGAGGACCTGCTCGCCCACCTGGACGGGGACCCGGCGGCGCTGGAGGCGCTGCGGGCCACCGTCCGGGTGATCGCGTACGGGTCGGCGCCGATGCCGGTGCCGCTGCTGCGCCGCGCGGACGCGGCGCTCGGCTGCGACCTGAACCAGGGGTACGGCATGACCGAGCTGTCGGGCAACGCGACGTTCCTGTCCCCGGCGGACCACCGCGCGGCGGTGGCGGGCAGGCCGGAGCTGGCGGCGTCGGCGGGCCGTCCGGGCGACGGCGCGGAGATCGCGGTGATCGGCGAGGACGGGGCGCCGCTGCCGCCCGGCGCGCTGGGCGAGGTGGTCGTCCGGGGAGCACAGGTGGCGGACGGGTACTGGGACGATCCCGAGGCGACCGCCGAGGCGTTCGCGGGCGGCTGGTTCCGGACCGGTGACGCGGGCCGCGTCGACGCGGACGGCTACCTGTACCTCGCCGACCGGCTCAAGGACGTGATCATCACGGGCGGGGAGAATGTCTCGTCGCGCGAGGTCGAGGACGTCCTGCGCACGGTCCCGGGGGTGGGGGAGGTCGCGGTGGTGGGGCTGCCCGATCCGCGCTGGGGCCAGTCGGTGTGCGCGGTGATCGTGCCGGACGGCGTCCCGCCGCGGGAGGAGGACCTGACGGCGGCGTGCCGCGCCCGGCTCGCCGGTTTCAAGACGCCGCGGCGCGTCGAGTTCGTGACGGCGCTCCCGCGCACCGGGACCGGCAAGGTCCGCAAGGCCGCCCTCCGCGCCGAGCTGACAGACCGCCCTGAAATCCCCTGAATCGGCGGATACACGTCTCGCAGTCCAGAACCGGACAATCTGGTATCCGATTGTTTTGTTACCGGCGAGGAACCTGGTGTTGAATTGCCGCGTGAAGCGTCGCACCGATCGGGCCATCGCCATCTCCGCCGTGACCGCGGTGGCCGTCGTGCCCACGGCGATTCTGATGGTGGTGAAGATCGGGGGCGACTCGCCGAAGGACGCGGGGGTGCTGCCCCCCTCCGCGGCGATGGCCCAGCGCGACCCGGCCAACCCCAACGGCGCCGCGTCCGCCACGGTCTCCCCGGGCACGCCCGGCGCGCCGGGAGCCGCCCCGGGCGCGAGCGCGCGTCCCGGCACGCGCACCCCCGGAAACGGGGGCGCCGCGCACAACCTGCCGACGGCGCCGCCCCAGCCCGGTCCCAGCCTGCACTCCTTCACCCGCAAGACGGACCTGAAGGTGACGGTGGGCTCGGACGGCGACTACCAGCACGCCGTCGAGACGGCCACGTTCACGCTGTGGCCGAAGTTCTCGATGAGCGCCACCGGCGTCACGCGGACGATGAAGGGCGGCGAGCTGTCCAGGGTCACCCAGAAGGTGATCGTCCAGGGGAGCACGCTCAAGGGCTACGACGGGCAGAAGTGGACGCGGTCCACGCTGACCCCGGCGCAGCTGGGCGGCCTGCAGAGCGGCTCCGACCCCCGGCAGTTCACCTTCATGATCGGGACGCTGCCCGGCATGACGGCGAGCGAGCCGGACGCCGCCGGGCTGACGCGCTTCACCGCGCAGACGCTCATGGGCGGCGTGTACGCCCTGCTGCCGCAGGACGCGGTGGCGGCGTTCCGCAAGTGGGTGCCGGACGACACCGGATGCGGGCTCGACCTGCTGGCCGACAGCGAGGCCCGGCCGACCTCGATCAGCCTCAGCGGGCAGGCGCCCGGCGCGGGGCTGGCCGGGTCGATGACCTTCGGCGCCTACCGCTGACGCGGCTCCGGGACGCCGGACACCCCTGACGTCGGGTCAGGGGAAGGGCTACGCCGTTGGTCGTACCGGGCGGGGGGCCATTCGTACTACCGGGGGATGCCCTTCCGTTAACGCCCGAAGAGACTGGGAACACCAGCAGGGCGACAAGGGAGGCTCAACCCTAATGAACCGACGACTCGTGGTGGCGGCCGGCGGCACCGCAGTGGGTGCCGCGCTCCTCCTCTCCGGATGCAACGGGGACGGGACGGAGAACACCGGCAACATGAAGCTCAGCGCGAACCAGGCGCTGCTGAAGGCGTCCGAGAAGACCGGCAAGGCCGACACGTTCAAGGCCGACCTGACGGTGACGGGCACCGGCGGCGGCGACGGGAAGGTCCACGCCAACGGGCAGTTCCGGCTGCGTCCGTCGCTGGAGTTCAGCGCGAAGCTGGACGACTTCAGCCAGAACGGGCAGAGCGTGCCGGGCGCCAAGGGCCAGGCCGTCTTCACCGGCAACACGCTGTACGCGAAGGTCCCGCAGCTCGCGCAGTTCGTCAGCGGCGGCAAGCCGTGGGTGAAGATCGACGTGAACCAGATGGCGCAGCGGACCGGCTTCGACGTCCGGGGCCTGGTCGACCAGGTGCAGAAGGTGGACCCGGCCGAGCAGACGAAGATGTTCACCGGCTCCAAGGACGCCCGCAGGGTCGGCACCGAGACGGTCGACGGGGTCAAGACGACGCACTACGCCGGGACGGTCACCGTCGAGGACGCGCTGAACCGGCTCGACGCGCAGGCCCGCGCGAAGGTCCACCAGTGGCTGCCGAAGGACCGCGCCAACGGCAAGATCAACTTCGATCTGTGGACCGACGGCGACAACCTGCCGCGCAAGCTCGTCTCCAAGGCGACCGGCTCGAAGGGCGAGAACGGGTCGGTGACCGTCCTCTACAGCGACTACGGCAAGTCGTTCAGGGTGAACACGCCTCCGTCCGACCAGGTGGGGCAGCTGTCCCTCCCGGCCGCCCTGGGCGGCAACTGAGAACGGTGAACCGCAGCGGGGTCATTTGCGTCTGATGTACCGTTCGGCCCTACCCCTCGGGTGCCAAGGAGAGCAAGGAGACCCCCCTGATGATCCGTCGTTTCGCGGCAGGCACGGCGCTGGCCACCGGCCTCGCCCTCTCGCTGACCGGCTGCCTCGGCGAGGCCGGGAAGACGGTGGACGACGCCGGCAAGGGGCTCCGGCTGTCCGCCGCGCAGGTCCTCGGCAAGGCCGCCGAGAAGACCGGCCAGATCGACTCGTTCCAGGCCGACCTGACGATGAAGTCGACCGGCTCGTCGACGGGCGACATGACGATGAGCGGCACGATGCAGTACCGCACGAAGCCCGACCTGGCCTACAGCATGAACTTCGGGCAGATGACGGTCGCGGGCAAGCCGACGGGCGGCATGGAGCAGCGGCTCGTCGGCCGGACCATGTACATGAAGATGCCGATGCTGTCCCAGCTCGGCGGCGGGACCAAGCCCTGGATCAAGATCTCGCTGGACGAGCTGGGCGCCAAGTCCGGGATGAACATCGACGAGCTGCTCCGGCAGTCCCGGCAGATGGACCCGGTGCAGAACACCAAGATGCTGACGGCGTCCAAGGACGCGCGCGAGGTCGGCAAGGAGACCATCGACGGCGTCCAGACGACCCACTACACCGGCACGTACCGGATGGAGGACGCGGTCGCCAAGCTCTCCCCGGAGACGCAGGAGGCCTACCGCAAGAGCCTCGGCACGACCGGCCTCCAGGCCATGAACTTCGACCTGTGGGTGGACGGCCAGCAGCTGCCGCGCCAGATGACGATGAGGTCGACGCAGTCGACCACCGGCGACATGACCATGACGATGAAGTACCGCGACTACGGCAAGCCGGTGCAGGTCACCGAGCCGCCGGCGAGCGAGGTCACGGACTTCGGCGAGATCATGGGCCGGCTCGGCGGCGGCGGCCTGCCCGGCGGATCCTGATCCTGGCCTGAGCACGACCGAGGGACCGCGCCCCGCCCGGGGTGCGGTCCCTCGCTCTGTTCCGCTGATTTGGTGTCCTTGGTCAGGACACGTATGCTGTCCGATGCCGAAGACCGCCGGTCGTCACCTCCCGCGAGGTGACCGAAGGACCCGACTCAGTTCGGGCGGCCTGCGTAGGTGAGACGAGAGCTTCCCGCATGGCCTCCGTGCCGTGCCTGGACGCCCCGTGCGCCTGCGCCGGGGCGTTTTTTGGTGGATCGGCGCCCAGTTCGTCCGCGGACTGCGGCGTGGATCGGACCACCCAGGTAATCGGAAGGAGGGCTATGGCCAAGGCCCACAAGGACGCGGCGATCGCCGAGCTCAAGGACGAGTTCGAGAGCTCCAACGGCGCCGTGCTGACCGAGTACCGCGGGCTTTCCGTCGCGCAGGTCAAGGAGCTGCGCGACAACCTCGGCGAGACCGCGCGGTTCCGCGTGGTGAAGAACACGCTGACCAAGCGCGCCGCGAACGAGGCCGGTGTCGACGAGCAGTTCCGTGAGCTGCTCGAAGGCCCGTCGGCCATCGCGTTCGTCCGCGGCGACGTCGTCGAGGCCGCCAAGGGCCTGCGCGACTTCGCCAAGGCGAACCCGATGCTGGTGATCAAGGGCGGTTTCATCGACGGTCAGTCGATGGACGCGGCCCAGATCACCAAGCTGGCGGACCTCGAGTCGCGCGAGGTGCTCCTCGCGAAGCTGGCCGGTGCGATGAAGGGCTCGATGGCCAACGCCGCCGCGCTGTTCAACGCGCTGCCGACGCAGGCCGCCCAGCTCGCCGAGGCGCTGCGCGCCAAGCGCGAGGCCGAGGGCGAGACCGCCGAGGCACCCGCCGCCGAGGCGTCCGCCGAGTAGGCAACCCGCGGTTCCCGTACCACCCCAGATCACAAGCCATAGCGGAGGAATCATCATGGCGAAGCTCAGCACCGACGACCTGCTCGACGCCTTCAAGGAGATGACCCTTCTCGAGCTCTCCGAGTTCGTGAAGCAGTTCGAAGAGGTCTTCGACGTCAAGGCCGCCGCCCCCGTCGCGGCCGTCGTCCCGGGCCAGGGCGGCCCGGTCGGCGGCGCCGAGGAGGCCCCGGCGCAGGACGAGTTCGACGTCATCCTCGAGGGTGCCGGCGACAAGAAGATCCAGGTCATCAAGGAGGTGCGCGCCCTGACGAGCCTCGGCCTCAAGGAGGCCAAGGACCTGGTCGACGGCGCGCCGAAGCCGCTGCTGGAGAAGGTCAACAAGGAGACGGCCGACAAGGCCAAGGAGGCCCTGGAGAAGGCCGGCGCCTCGGTCACCGTCAAGTAACGACGCTCCAGAGCTCCGGAGCCCGCGCGGCTCCACTGCTCTCCAGGAGGCGGTCACCCCGATGGGGTGGCCGCCTCCTTTGCTTGCCGGGGGTGCTCGCGGGCCGGGTCGCGCCCGGCGGGCGGCAGGCGGGCGGCAGGCGGATGGCCTTGTCGCGGAACGTGGACCGGCGATGCCCGGAAGGTCTGTTTTCTGTGCTGAGGTGACAAACACCTGCGGGAAACCGTGTGTCCCGGCGGGTTGTGCGGCTTCCCGCGCGCGGCGTAGCGTCCCGTCTGACGCGGTGGCCACACCCGGCCGCTCGCGTCCCCGCAGTGCGGCGGGCCGCAGGGTCGCGGCCGTCCCCGGCACCCCCGGTCTTGAGGCTCCGGTTCTTGGACCACTAGTCTCATAGACGCCGTAAGTAACGATTGTCTTACAACGTCGCATTTGGCCGCTGATCTGGGTCGGAACCCCTTCCATTTGGACGGGGGGCCGCTACGGTAGTGGCACCCGTCACGGCTACCGGACGGTAGCAATGCGGCGGACACGCGGTGTGACGACGGAACGCGGCGTGGAGACAGAACGCGGTGTGACGACAGAAAGAGCCTGAGTGCTACTCGCTCATTGGTTCGGGATTCCCCCGGCCTGGACGAAAGGTGACGAGTGGGCGTCGAGATCAGAGTCGAGGGCCTGACGAAGTCCTTCGGCCGCCAGGTGATCTGGCAGGACGTGTCGCTGACCATTCCCGCAGGTGAGATCTCCGTTCTCCTGGGTCCGTCCGGCACCGGAAAGTCGGTCTTCCTGAAGTCCCTCGTGGGGCTGCTCAAGCCCGACCGCGGGCACATCTGGATCGGCGACAGGGACCTGCCCTACCTGCCCGAGTCGCAGCTGTACGACACCCGGAAGCTGTTCGGCGTCCTGTTCCAGGACGGCGCCCTGTTCGGCTCCATGAACCTGTTCGACAACATCGCCTTCCCGCTCCGCGAGCACACCAAGAAGTCCGAGTCCGAGATCAAGCGCATCGTCATGGAGAAGATGGACCTGGTCGGTCTTCTCGGCGCCGAGCACAAGCTTCCCGGCGAGATCTCCGGTGGCATGAAGAAGCGCGCCGGCCTGGCCCGCGCGCTCGTCCTGGACCCCGAG
This sequence comes from Actinomadura verrucosospora, assembly GCF_039540335.1. Classification (NCBI taxonomy): domain Bacteria; kingdom Bacillati; phylum Actinomycetota; class Actinomycetes; order Streptosporangiales; family Thermomonosporaceae; genus Actinomadura; species Actinomadura verrucosospora. The sequence continues at coordinate 143,351 of NZ_BAABEV010000016.1, forward strand.
ATCCTGCTGGTGGACGAGCCGGACTCCGGCCTCGACCCGGTCCGCACCGCGTTCCTCAACCAGGTGTTCATCGACCTCAACGCGCAGATCGGCGCGACGTTCCTGATCGTCACCCACGACATCAACACCGCCCGCACCCTCCCGGACAACATCGGCCTGCTGTACCAGCGGCACCTGGCGATGTTCGGGCCGCGGGAGATGCTGCTGTCCAGCGAGGAGCCGGTCGTCCGGCAGTTCCTCAACGCCAGCAAGATCGGCCCGATCGGCATGTCCGAGGAGAAGGACGAGTCCGAGCTGGAGGCCGAGGCGAAGATGGGCCACGACCCCGGCAAGCTGCCGCCGATCCCGCCGCAGCAGATGCCGAGCAACGGGCTGATCCGCGCCGGCATGCACGCGCCCGGCGCCTGGTGCGCGGCGCACGGCGTCACGCCGCCGCCCGGCTCGTTCGTCGACGACCTCGGCCGCAACTGGGTGGAGGAGTGGCCCCGGTACGTGGCGTCCATGACGCCCGTCGGCACTCCCGCCGGCGGCGCGCACGGGGCGCCCGGCGGCATGCCGCCCGCCGGTCCGCCGCCCGGCGGACCCGGGGGAGGGTTCCCCGGCACCCCGCCGCCCGGCCGGCCGGGAGCGGGTGCAGGCTACTGATGTCCACTCCTGGTATCGGCGCGGACCAGCGAGGGGCAAAAAAGGGCGGGGGCTCTTCGGCGACGTTCCGCAAGATCGGGGACGGCGCGGCCAACGTCGCGATCAAGGAACCGGGACGGTTCTTCGCCCTGTGCCTGGACACCGGCCGCGCGATGTTCCAGTGGCCGTTCCAGTGGCGCGAGTTCATCCAGCAGGCCTGGTTCATCGTCAGCGTCACCGTCGTCCCCACGATGCTGGTCGCCATCCCCTTCGGCGGCGTGCTGTCCCTCCAGGTCGGCGGGCTGATCCGGCAGCTCGGCGCGCAGTCCTACACCGGCGCCACCGCGGTGGTCGCGATCGTCCGGGAGGCCAGCCCGCTGGTCACCTCGCTGCTGGTCGCGGGCGCCGCCGGGTCGGCGATGTGCGCCGACATCGGCTCCCGGAAGATCCGCGAGGAGATCGACGCCATGGAGGTGCTGGGCATCAACCCCCTGCACCGCCTGGTGGTGCCGCGGATGCTCGCCTGCGCGTTCGTCGCGCTGTTCCTCAACGGGCTGGTCTCGGTGGTCGGCCTGCTGGGCGGCTACTTCTTCAACGTGATGCTGCAGGGCGGCACCCCCGGCGCCTACCTGGCCTCCTTCAACGCCATCGCGCAGCTGCCCGACCTGCTGCAGGCCGAGTTCAAGGCGTTCGTCTTCGGCATCACCGCGGGCCTGGTCGCCGCGTACAAGGGCCTGAACGCCAAGGGCGGGCCGAAGGGCGTGGGCGACGCGGTCAACCAGACCGTCGTCATCACGTTCATGCTGCTCTTCCTGGAGAACTTCCTGATCTCCACGCTGTACTTCCAGTTCGTCCCGTCGAAGGGGATGTAGATGGCTGCCCCTGGCAAGACGGGCAAGGCCGCCCGGCGGGTGGCGAGCGCGCCGCTCGACCGGCTGGACGACTTCGGCCACCAGATGTCGTTCTACGCCCGCGCGTTCGCGTGGGTGTTCCGGGTGCTGCGCCGGTACCGCAAGGAGGTGCTGCGGCTGCTGGCCGAGGTGAGCCTCGGCACCGGCGGCCTCGCGGTGATCGGCGGCTCGGTGGTGATCGTCGGGTTCATGACGTTCTTCACCGGCAGCCAGGTCGGCCTGCAGGGCTACGAGTCGCTGAACCAGATCGGCACGGCCGCGTTCACCGGGTTCGTCGCGTCCTACTTCAACACCCGCGAGATCGCGCCGCTGGTGTCGGCGCTCGCCCTGTCGGCGACGGTCGGCTGCGGGTTCACCGCCCAGCTCGGCGCGATGCGGATCTCCGACGAGATCGACGCGCTGGAGGTCATGGCCGTCCCGTCGATGCCGTTCCTCGTCACCACCCGGATGCTCGCCGGGATGATCGCGGTCATTCCGCTCTACATCGTGGGACTGCTCGCCTCCTACGGCGCGACCCGGGTCATCGTGACGATGTTCTACGGCCAGTCGACCGGCACCTATGACCACTATTTCCATTTGTTCCTACCGCCGTACGACATCTTGTGGTCATTCGGAAAAGTGATCGTCTTCGCGGTGCTCGTGATGCTGATCCACTGCTACTACGGCTACCACGCCTCCGGCGGCCCGGCGGGCGTCGGCGTCGCGGTGGGCCGCGCGGTGCGCACCAGCATCGTGGTGATCAACGTGGTCGACCTGATGCTCGGCATGGCGATCTGGGGCACCACCACCAGCGTCCGGATCGCGGGGTGACGTGGATGAGCGGAGCGAACGCGGGGGGTGTGGGGGGTCGTCCCTCCACAGGAGGCCGGCATGAGTGAGCGGTTGCGTTACCGGGTGCTCGGCGCGTCGATGGTCGTCGTGATCATCCTGCTGCTGGCGCTGACCGTGGCGCTGTACAACAAGGCGTTCACGCCGACGCTCGACGTCAAGGTGCGGACGGAGCGGGCGGGGCTGCAGCTGCTGCCGCACTCCGACGTGAAGATCCGCGGTCTGATCGTCGGGGAGGTGCGCGGCACCGACGCCGACGCGCGGGGGGCCACGCTCCACCTGGCGCTGGACCCGGGCAAGGCGAAGCTGATCCCGCGCAACGTCCAGGCGCGGCTGCTGCCGAAGACGCTGTTCGGCGAGAAGTACGTGGACCTGGCGGCCCCGGCGCAGGGAGGCCCGATGGGACTGCGCTCGGGCCAGGTGATCCAGCAAGACCGCTCCCAGGCCGCCGTCGAGATCGACAAGGTGCTGAACGACCTGCTCCCGCTGCTGCAGGCGGTGAAGCCGGCGGAGCTGAACGCGACGCTGAACGCCCTGGCGACGGCGCTGCAGGGCCGCGGCGACCAGATCGGCCGGAACCTGGAGGAGGCCGACGAGCTGCTGCGGAAGGTCAACCCGCAGCTCGGCACGCTGGTGCACGACCTGAACGGCCTGGCCGACGTCTCCGACATCTACAGCGCCGCGGCGCCCGACCTGCTGCAGACGCTCCGCAACCTCAACGTCACCAGCCGGACGATCACCGACAAGAAGGCGACGATCGAGCAGCTGATCCCGGCGACGACCGCGCTGGCGCAGGACGGCGACGTGTTCATGCGGCAGAACGCCCCGAAGATCATCGGCTTCAACATCGCGAACCGGGACGGGCTGGACCTGGTCGCGCGCTACTCGCCGTCCCTGCCGTGCGTGTTCGCCGGGCTGATGAAGCTCAGGCCGGAGTCGCAGCGGGTGGCCGGCGGCAACGGGTCCAAGACCTTCAACCTGACGATCGAGATCGTCAAGCCGGTGCCGGGCTACAAGTACCCGCTGGACAAGCCGGAGGCCAAGGACCAGCGCGACCCGCGCTGCTACGGGCTGCCGAACCCCAAGGTCCCGTCCCCGACCTACCTGGCGCTGGACGGCACGCAGGACGACCTGTGGTGGAAGAACCCCGACGACCCGAACGGCGGCGGGAGCCGCGGCCGGGCGCTGTCGAACGTCTTCGTGGACCCGGGCTCGATGAGCGAGAAGGACAAGATCAAGAACGTGCTCGGACCGGTGACGCGGACCCGCGCCGACCAGCTGTCCGACGTCGCGGCGCTGATGTTCGGGCCGCTGCTGGGCGACGGATCGGTGGTGACGGTCAAGTGAGGACGACCAGTGCGGCGATCAAGCTGGGGATCTTCGTGGTCGTCACCTCGCTGGCCACCGGCGTGCTGGCGATGACGATCTCCAACATGCGGTTCCGGGAGACGACCACCTACAAGGCGATCTTCTCGGACGTGACGGGCCTGCTCGACAACGACGACGTGCGCGTCGCCGGTGTCCGGGTCGGCCAGATCGAGCACATCGAGCTGTACGAGGGCGACAAGGCCGAGGTGACGTTCAGCCTCCAGAAGGAGGACGTGTTCAAGGCGGGGCTGCCCTCGTCCACCAAGGCGCAGATCCGGTACCGCAACCTGATGGGCCAGCGGTACCTGGCGCTGACCGACGGCGCCGGCCAGGCCAACGACTACCTCCGGCCGGGCGGAACGATCCCGATCGGGCAGACCACGCCCGCGCTGGACCTGACGACCCTGTTCAACGGGTTCCGGCCGCTGTTCCGCGCGCTGGAGCCCAAGGACGTCAACACGCTCGCGATGCAGATCATCCAGGTGCTCCAGGGCGAGGGCGGGACGATCAACAGCCTGCTCGCGCACGTGGCGTCGCTGACCAACACCCTCGCCGACCGGGACAAGGTCATCGGCCAGGTGATCGACAACCTGAACACCGTGCTCGGCACCATCGACGAGCGGCACACCGAGGTCAACCAGCTGATCACGGACCTGCGCGGGTTCGTCAGCGGGGTCTCGGGGGACCGCAAGGCGATCTTCGACTCGGTGGCGGCGATCAACGAGCTGACCGGCACCACCCAGAACCTGCTCGCCGACGCCCGCCCGGACCTCCGCGACGACATCGCGGGGCTGCGCAAGCTCACCGCCACGTTCGACGCGAACGGCAAGGAGCTCGACGCGGGCCTGCAGCGGACGCCGAAGCGGCTGGAGGGGCTGGTGAACATCTCCTCCTACGGCTCCTGGTTCAACATGTACATCTGCGGTCTCGACGCGCGGGTGCGGCTGCCGGGCGGACCGGTCTACCAGACGCCGGCGATCGTGAACGAGAACGCGAGGTGCAAGTAGATGAGGATCCCGTTCCGGGAACGCAACCCGGTCCCCATCGGTCTCTCCGCGTTCGCGATCATCATCGTGCTGGTGGTGCTGGCGATGAACCTGGAGAACATCCCGTTCGTCTCCGGCGGCAGGACCCACACCGCCGCGTTCCGGGAGGCGGCCGGGCTGCGGGCCGGCGAGGAGGTCCGGATCGCGGGCGTCAAGGTCGGCAAGGTCACCGGGCTGGAGCTGGCCGGCGACCACGTGAAGGTCACCTTCCGGGTCGACGACGGCGTGCGGCTCGGCGACCGCACCGAGGCCGACATCAAGATCAAGACGGTGCTCGGCGCCCACTACCTCGCGCTGAACCCGCGCGGGCGCGGCCGGCTCGCCCGCAACATCCCGATCGAGCGGACCCACACCCCGTTCGAGGTCGTCCCCGCGATCAGCGAGCTCAGCCAGCGCGTCGGCGCGATCGACGTGCAGCAGGTCGCCAAGTCCTTCGACGTGCTGTCGGACACCTTCAAGAACTCCCCGGAGGAGGTCAGGGCCTCCCTGCAGGGGCTGCGCCGGCTGTCCAACACGGTCGCGTCCCGCGACGACGAGCTGCACGAGCTGGCCGGCAAGGCCAAGGACGTCTCCAAGCTGCTCGCCGACCGCAACCAGGACTTCGCCAAGCTCGTCCAGGACGGCGACAAGGTGCTCCAGGCGGTGCAGGCCAGGCGCGACGTCATCCACCAGCTGCTGATCAACACCGTGACCCTGTCGCAGCAGGTGAACGCGCTGATCAACGAGAACGACGCGCAGCTGCGCCCGATGCTGGACAACCTGGCCGCGGTCAACCGGATCCTGCTGAAGAACCAGAACAACCTGGACCGGATCCTCCAGCTGTTCGCGCCGTTCGCCCGGCAGTTCTCCGACGTGACGGGCACCGGCCGCTGGTTCGACTCGTGGATCCAGAACCTGATCCCGATCCCCGCCTCGATCCAGAACCCCCCGTCCGGCGGAGGCGCGACGACGAACAGGCAGGGCGCCCGTCCGGGCGGCGGATCGCCCGGCACCGGCACGACCGGCAACACCGACAACCCGTTGCCCTTCCTCCCGTGAGCAGGCAGGTCACCAGTGCGTAACTCCACGAGCATCCTCCGCCTGGGCGGCGCGATCCTCGCCGTCGCGGTGCTGGCCGCCGTGCTCCTGCTCGTCCTCCAGGAGCCGAAGCAGCGCCACATGACGGCGTACTTCACCAAGGCGGTCGGCCTGTACAAGGGCGCGGACGTCCGCATCCTCGGCATCCCCGTCGGCGAGGTCACCAGCGTCGAGCCCGTCGGGGACGCGGTGAAGGTCGAGCTGAGGTACGACGCCGAGTACAAGGTTCCCGCGGGCGCGCAGGCCGTGATCGTCAACCAGACCCTCGTCGCCGACCGCTACGTCCAGATCACGCCCGTCTACAAGGGCGGCGCCGTCCTGGCCGACGGGGCGACGCTGGGCACCAACCGCACCGCGGTGCCGGTCGAGGTCGACGAGGTCGGCGGCAACCTGAACGAGCTGTCCCGGGCGCTCGGCCCGCAGGGCGCGAACGCGCCCGGAGCGAACGGCCAGCAGGGCTCGCTGTCGCGGCTGCTGCAGGTCGGCGCGGCGAACCTGGACGGGCAGGGCGAGGACATCCGGCAGACGATCGCCGACGCGTCCAAGGCGCTCAGCACGCTGAGCACCGACCGCGGCGACGTCGCCGAGACGATCAAGAACCTGCGGATCATCACCGACGCGATGAAGGCCAACGACCAGCAGATCAAGTCGTTCTCCGGGCACCTCAACGGCGTCTCCGGGCAGCTCGCGGGGGAGAAGGAGGAGCTCAGCGCGGCCCTCAACACCCTTGCCCCGACGCTGCGGAACGTGCAGCGATTCGTCAAGGGCAACCGCACCGAGCTGGCCGCCAACGTCCGGCAGCTCGCGCAGGTCACCGGCGTGCTGGTGAAGGAGAAGGGCGCGCTCGCCGAGATCCTCACCGCCGGCCCGCTCGCCGTGAACAACCTGGCCCGCGCCTACGACCCGATCAGCGGCACGATCCACACCCGCGACAACTTCCGCCAGTTCCACGACCTGGCCGACTGGATCTGCTCGCTGGCGTACTCGGTGGGCACGCCCGCCAAGGAGTGCCTCGACTTCGTCAAGCCGTACAACGGGATCGGCAAGGCGCTGACCGGCTTCAGCCTGGACCTGTCCTGGATCACCGCGCTGACCACGCACTACGACCCGGTGCCCATCCCGCCGGACGCCTACGGCCCGCAGGGCAGGCCCGGCAAGTCCGGCAAGACGAGCACGACGAACAAGCCCGCGGCGACCGGGACCCAGAAGAAGCCCACGGACGTCACGGCGCTGCTGCCTGGAGGTGGCCGATGACCAGGCGGTCGATCGGAAGGGCGCGGCTGCTCGGCGCCGCGGCGCTCGCGGGCGTGACGGCCCTGTCCGGCTGCTCGTTCAACGGCGTGGAGTCGCTGCCGCTGCCCGGCGGGCCCGACCTCGGCTCCCACCCGCGCACCGTCAAGATCGAGTTCGCGAACGTGCTGGACCTCGTCCCGCAGTCGGCGGTCAAGGTCAACGACGTGTCGGTGGGCAAGGTCGAGAAGATCGAGCTGGCCGGCGAGCCCGGCGGGCAGAGCGGGCAGGGCGGGCAGGGCGCCGGCTGGCACGCCGTCGTCACGGTCAAGTTCCGCGGCGACGTCAAGCTCCCCGACAACGCGATCGCGACGATCAGCCAGACCAGCCTGCTCGGCGAGAAGTTCGTGCAGCTCGAACCGCCGAAGAACGAGGCGCCGGTCGGGGAGCTCGCCGACGACGACCTGATCCCGCTGAACCGCACCTCCCGCGGCACCGAGATCGAAGAGGTGCTGTCGGCGATGTCGCTGCTGCTGAACGGCGGCGGCCTGGAGCAGGTCTCCACGATCAGCCACGAGCTGCAGGCCGCGATGGGCGGCCGGGAGTCCACGATCAAGTCGGTGCTCCAGCGGGTGAACACCTTCGCGGGGACGCTGGACCAGAACCGCGCAGCGATCACCCGGGCGCTGGACAGCATCGACCGGCTGACCGGCAAGCTGGCGGCCGAGCGCAAGACGATCCAGGACACCATCGACCGGACGGGGCCCGCGATCGCCGTCCTCGACCGCAACCGCGCCGACCTCACCAAGATGCTGGTCGCGCTGAACAAGCTCAGCCGCACCACCACCTACGTGATCAACCAATCCAAGGCCGACATGCTGGCCAACCTGCGGGACCTCAACACGATCCTGCGCAACCTCAACAAGGCCGGCTCCGACCTGCCGAAGTCGCTGGAGACGCTGATCACCTTCCCGTTCCCCTCGACGTTCGAGAACGTCATCGCGGGCGACTACGGCAACGTGCGGCTGACCGTCGACCTGGACTTCGAGTCCATCGCGCAGAACCTGCTCGGCGGCACCGACCTGGAAGGGCTGCTCGGCAGCGGCAAGCAGATGCGCGGCATGCTCCAGGTGCCGAACGTGACGCTCCCGGACTCCCCGCTGGGCGTCCTGCCGCAGACGCCGGGCGGCGGGAGCCAGGGCGGGCTGCCCGGGCTTCCCGGCGGCACCACACAGACCCCGGGGAAGCCGGCCGGCACGAACGGCCAGGGACGGCCGGGCGCGCTCGCGCCCGACCCCGGTGACGGCGGTCTGCGGACCCTGATGGCGGGGGGCCTCTCGTGATCCTCAAGCGCGGCGTCATCGTCCAGCTCATCGCCTTCGCGGTCATCACCGTCGTCGGCGTGGCGATCGTCTCGGTCAACTACATCGGCATCGGCCGCGACCTGCTCGGCAAGCAGTACGTCGCCTACGTCGACCTCACCGACTCCGGCGGCGTGTTCACCAACGCCGAGGTCACCTACCGGGGCGTCCCGGTCGGGCGCGTCGGCCCCCTGGAGCTGACCAAGGACGGCATCCGCGTCAAGCTGCTGCTGGAGCGCGGAAAGCGGATCCCGCGCGAGGGCACCAAGGCCGTCGTGGCGAACCGGTCGGCGGTCGGCGAGCAGTACATCGACCTGGAGCCCACCACGAAGTCCGGGCCCTACCTGGACGAGGGCGACCCGTACACCATCCCGCGGAGCCGCACCACGCTGCCGGTGTCCACCGCCGAGCTGCTGCGCAACGTCGACTCCCTCGTCGGGTCGGTGAACACCAAGGACCTCGGCATCATCGTGGACGAGCTGAACAAGGCGTTCACCGGCTCCGCCTCGGACCTCCAGTCGATCCTGGACGACACCGACCGGCTGCTGAAGACCGCCAACGAGGCCTACCCCGACACCGAGCGGCTGCTGAACAACAGCGTGACCGTCCTCGACACCCAGCGCGGCCAGGGCGCCAACATCCAGGGCTTCGCCCGCAACCTGAACGCGCTGACCACCTCGCTCCGCAACGACGACCCGGCGCTGCGCAAGACCATCGACAGCGCTCCGGGCGCGGTGAACGAGACCCACCAGGCCATCAACCAGCTGGCGCCGACGCTGCCCGTCCTGCTGGCCAACCTGACCACGACGGGGCAGATCGTCGCGTCCCGCAAGGCCGGCCTGCGGTCGCTGTTCATCCTCTACCCGGTGACGGTCGCGGGCGCGTTCACCGTCACGCCCGGGGACGGGACGCAGCACCTGGGGCTCGACCTCAACATCGACGGGCCGCCCGCCTGCACGCAGGGCTACGAGAAGGTCAAGCACCGCTGGCCGCAGGACACCTCGAAGAAGAAGCCGCGCCTGGACGTCGGCTGCAAGGCGCCGAACAACGCGCCCACGGCGGTGCGCGGCGCCCGCAACTTCCCGCGCGACGCCATCGCGCCGTTCCCGCAGGTCCCGCCGGGCGCGACCACGGGGGCCGGGTTCCCCGAGGGCGGCGCGTACGGCACCCGCGGCGACGGCGCCGGCAGCGGCGACGGCGACGGCGGCAAGACGGACGCCAAGGGCTCCGGCAAGAGCAAGGCGAAGGCCGCGGAGGCCCCGACGGGCCAGCTCGCGGGCGGGAACCTGTACCTGTCGTATCCGGCCGGTTCAGTCGAATTCGCTGGATACGATCCAGCGACGGGCGCCGTCTACGGCCCCGATGGCAAGCGATACGTCATGCCGCGCAGCGCCGGTACACGCCAGTTGGGAGAGGAATCCTCGTGGAAGTGGCTCCTGCTCGGACCGCTGAGCCAGTGAGGCGGGCACGATGAGGCGCCGTCTACCCCTCGTCACCGCGATCGTCCTGAGCGTCGTCGTGGTGGGGCTCGCCGTCGCGTCCGGCTGGCTCGGCGTGGTCTCCCTCAGGAACAAGGACGAGGCCGACCAGAAGGCGAAGGCGATCCAGTCGGCGCGGCAGATGGGCGTCAACCTGATGTCGCTCGACGCCGCCACCGCCCAGCGCGACCTGGACCGCATCGTGGGCGGCACCACCGGCGACCTCAGGAACAAGCTGGGAAGCCAGTCGAACGCCTTCATGCAGCAGATCACCAAGGCCAAGGCCAAGTCGACGGTCAGTGACGTCGACGCCGCGCTGGTCTCCATCGACGGCGACTCCGCCGAGGTGATGGTGTCCCTCACCGGGACCGTCACCAACGACAAGGTGCAGAACGGTACGCCGCAGGGCTACCGGTACCAGATGGACCTCACGCGGGTCGACGGCCGCTGGCTCGTGTCCGGACTGGAGGTTGTCCCGTGACGATCAAGGCGGATCGAGCGGCCAGGGCCGAGGAGGCCGCCGAGGCGGCGCGCCTGGCGGAGGAGGCCGCCGCGAAGGCCCGGGAGGCCGCGCGCCTCGCCCAGATCGCCGCGGACGAGGCGGCCGCCGCCGAAGCGGCCGCGGCGGACGAGGAGCCCGAGGAGCCCGAGACGCCCGAAGGGGACGTTCCGGAGGAGACTCCTAAGGCCCTCAAATCCCCCAAGAAGCCCCGTCGTGGCGGTAAGGCGTCTGAAGTCGCGTCCGACGACGCCGACGCCGCAGGGAGCGAATCAGCGGCGGAGACGGACGACGAGGCCGTCGGCGACGACGACGCGAAGGCCGAAGAGGACGAGACCGAGTCCCTCAAGACGGCCCAGACCACCAAGATGGCCAAGGCTCCGAAGAAGGCCAAGGCTGCGAAGAGCGCCGAGACCGCGAAGGTCGCTGAGGCCGCTGAGGCCGAGGAGGAATCCGAGGCTGAGGAAGACGCCGAAGGCGAGGAAGACGGCGAGGACGCGAAGCCCGCCAAGGCCCCCAGGACCAAGCGCCTGAACCTCAAGAAGCCGGTCAAGGCGACCGACGAGGGCGACGACGACGAGGACGACGACGAGCCGGCGGGCCGGTCCCGGCTGGGCGGCAGGTCGACCGTGATCGCCGTGCTGGTCGTCCTGGCGGTCGCGCTCGCGGCGGCCACCACGGCGCTGGCGCTGAAGGTCCGCGAGCAGGACGCGACCGAGCAGGCGTCCAAGGAGGCGTCCTTCGCGGCGTCCCGCGCGGCCCAGAAGCTGTCCTCGTACGACTACCAGACGCTGGACACCGACCTGAAGGCCGCGTCCGCGACCACGACGGGCAAGCTGCACACCCAGTACGACAAGCTCGCCCAGCAACTCAAGACCGTCGCCGTCCAGCAGCAGGCCGTCTCCAACACGACGGTCATGAAGGTCGGCGTCGTGAGCGCGACCCCCGACAAGGTCGTGGCGCTCGTCTACGCCAACCGGTCGTCGGCGACCAAGACCGACAAGCAGCAGCGCCTCCCCGAGCCGCTCCGGATCAAGCTGACGATGGTCAAGAAGGACGGCAAGTGGCTCGCCTCTGAGCTCACGGTCCTCTCCTAGCCGCCGCACGCGCCGGGCGCCGGTCTTGGGCCGGGCGCCCGCCCCCTCCGGGCCCGGACGCCTGTCTCTCCCGGAGTCTTCCGGACGGCCGCCACGGCGCGCGGACGAGTCGCTGTTAACCCCCTCGGGCCGCGCCTAGACGAGGCGGCGGGCCGAACGGTCCGAGGGCGCGCGACCCGCCGTCGTGGACGGTTCGCGGGCTGTCAACCCGGATCCCTAAACTATGGCCTTCCTCACTGCAGGTCAGGGCCTGAAAAGTCCAAGTCCGCTCTTGACTGAGAGGCGCTGAGGGGCGATGCTCCATGGCAACGTGATGCATACTGCGGCGCTAGAGTTGCGAGCGGTGTACCGGTTCGGCTACACTGCCCCTTTGCGCTGCCCTCTGACTATCCACGTGTGAGAGCACACCTGTGAAGGTCCGGTTCAGGCCCCTTTGAGGGTCCGGTTTGGCCCTCTTTGAGCAGGTCTCGAACGTGGATCGTCTGGCGTGCGTGTCATCTGTTACGCCGCGAGCCCTCGGAAGGACCACTCTTGGCAGCCTCGCGCAACGCCTCGAATACCGCAACCGGTCCGAACCGCGTCTCCTTCGCGCGCATCAAGGAGCCGCTCGAAGTCCCGGACCTCCTTGCTCTGCAGACCAACTCGTTCGACTGGCTGCTGGGCAACGAGAGGTGGAAGGCCCGGGTCGAGGCGGCCCAGAAGGCCGGAAGTAAGAGCGTCCCGACGCAGTCGGGGCTGGAGGAGATCTTCGAAGAGATCAGTCCGATCGAGGACTTCTCCGGAACCATGTCCCTGTCGTTCCGGGACCACCGGTTCGAGCCGCCCAAGTACTCCGTCGAGGAGTGCAAGGACAAGGACATGACCTACTCCGCCCCGATGTTCGTCACGGCGGAGTTCATCAACAACACCACCGGTGAGATCAAGAGCCAGACGGTGTTCATGGGCGACTTCCCGCTCATGACCCCCAAGGGCACCTTCATCATCAACGGCACCGAGCGTGTCGTGGTCTCGCAGCTGGTGCGTTCGCCGGGGGTGTACTTCGACCGGGCGCTGGACAAGGCGTCGGACAAGGACATCTACGGGTGCCGGGTGATCCCGAGTCGGGGTGCCTGGCTTGAGTTCGAGATCGACAAGCGCGACAACGTG